>CAYYUQ010000001.1:0-101770 GCA_964474945.1 uncultured Halopseudomonas sp.
CGGGCAGGCTCATGCCCAGCGGGCGCAGCATTTCCTGGATGCGGGCGACGGTCAGTGGGGTGATACCATCGGCTTCGAGAATTTCATTGATGCGCACCAGTTGGACGAAGTTATGGCCTTCTGGCACGTCATCTGCTGGTTGCGGCTGGGCATCGGGCTGACCGCGACCTTCGGCCACCGGGCGCAGTGCAGCCAGTGGCAGCGCTGCCTGAGCGGCCTCAGCCGCCTCGCCGATGGTTTGCTGCTGCTCACCAAGGAAGCTCAGAATCTGATTATTATCGAAGGCCAGATCCACCCGGGCGCCCGGCTCGGTGATCAGCATTTCATCGCCACGCAGGCGATCACCGACCTTGATCTCGCGACGCTCTCCCTCGGCGGATACAGCCCAGGCACGACCAATCAGGTTTACTACGGTTGCCAAAGTGTTCATAACGACCTCGATTACAGATTCCAATACGGCCGGAGCCGACGATGGTTAAATTTTCAACGCTCGCTCAGGGCATTGGCCTTGGCGCGCAATAAGGGTTTAAGCAGATACGACAGAATGCTTTTCTTGCCGGTCATGATGTCCAGCTGTGCGGTCATGCCGGGAATGACGGACAGCCGCTCGATGAATTCGCTGTCGGTGGTCATGGCCCGCACCAGGTAATAGGTGTTGTCGCGCTCATCAGTAATGGTGTCGGCGCTGATGTGCTGCAGGGTTGCGGAAACCCCGCCATAGATGGAAAAGTCATAGGCGTGCAGCTTGATGGTTGCGGGCAGTCCCGGGCGCAGGAAGGCGATGTCCTTGGGTGCGATCTTCGCTTCGACCAGCAGGCGATCATCGGCGGGGACGATCTCGAGCACTGTGGAGCCCGGCTGCACCACGCCGCCAATGGTGTTGTACAGCAGCCGCTGTACGGTGCCGTTGACCGGCGAACGAATTTCCGAGTGCTTGACCCGGTCGGCCAGGCCACCGACGTTCTGGCTCAGACTATTGAGTTCAGCGCTGGCCTGGCTCAGCTCGGCACGCCACTGGTTGCGCATGGTCAGATTCGCTTCAGCCAGGCGCGCTTCGGCTTCCTGGATGCCCGCTTCGGCCTGGCGGGCCCGAGCGGCTGCCGAGCGTCGCTCGCCGTCAGCAGCGGCCTGATCCCGCTCCAGCCGCAGGATGTCGATCTCCGAGACGGCCCCGGAAGCCAGCAAAGGCCGGGTGACGTTCAGCTCCTGGCTGGACATGCGGTAAGCCTGCTCGGCGGCACGCAGCCGGGCCTGGGCCTCGTTGAATTCCTGGCGGCGCTGGGTTTGCTGTTCCCGGGCGACCGATAGCCGCTGTTCCAGCTCGCCGATGCTGGCGTAGTAGTAGTTTTCTTCCTGCGTCAGCACTTGCTGCTGTGCCGGAGTGAGGCTGTCCTCCATAATCGCCCCATAGGGCTGATCATTGATCAGCGCCTGCAGCCGCGCCACCTTGGCACGCAGGGAAAAGGCACGCACGCTGCCTTCCTCAAAGCTGGCGACGAAACGGGTCGGGTCGATCCGCACCAGCACGTCGCCCTGCGCTACCCGGGCACCTTCGCTGACCAGTACTTCCTGCACTACCCCACCATCCACTGATTGCACGATCTGCAGCTGCTGGGAGGGAATCACCTTGCCTTCGCCCCGCGTCACTTCATCTACCTTGGCCAGTGCCGCCCATACCACCAGCAACAGACAAATCAGCACAATCACATACAGCAGGCCACGGGCGCGGAGTACCTGCTGATCCTGCATGCTCTGCTCTGCGTCAAGCTGCCAGTCGCTGGGCTGACGCCGGAAGGCGGCGAACAGCGGCTTGAACAGGCGATCGATACCCGGCTTGCCCACCGCGCCCACAGCATCCAGCCGTTGAAGTTGTTCAAATACCTGTTGCTCGGCGAGCTTCTGCTCGGTAGCAGGCGCTATGTTGCGTTCGCTGGTCATGGCGCTGCCCTCGCGATACTGCCTTGTTCCAGCGCCTGCAATACCTTCTGCTTGGGGCCATCGGCGATGATCCGTCCTGCGTCCATCACAATCAGCCGGTCGACCATGTCCAACAGGCTGACTCGGTGGGTAATCAACAGCAGGGTGCGGCCCAGGCTGAACTGCGTCAGCGCCTTGCGTACGTGGTTTTCCAGTGCACTGTCCATGGCGCTGGTGGGCTCATCCAGCAGGAGCATGCTGCTGTCCGCCATCACTGCACGGGCCACCGCGACCGCCTGGCGTTGACCGCCGGACAGCCGGCTACCGCGCTCACCCACCGGCATGGCCAGGCCATCCGCATGATTGCCGACCAGGGTTTTCAGTCCCGCAATGTTAATCGCCTGATGCAGTCGCTCCGTGCTCGGCCGATCCAGTCCGAGGGTGACGTTGTCGTAGACGCTGCCGCTGAGCAGCTGCACTTCCTGGGGCACATAACCGATACTGCGCCGCAGCTCGGCCGGATCGATCTGCTCCAGATGTACACCATCTATCAGTACCTGACCGGAGGTGGGACGGTACAAGCCCAGAATGAGCTTTTCCAGGGTGGTTTTGCCCGAGCCATTGCAGCCGAGAATACCGACCCGCTCGCCCGCACGGATATGCAGGGAGATGCCATTCAGCGCGCTGCGCTCTTCGTCCGGGTAGCTGAAATTGACATTGCGCAGCTCGATTTCACCACGCAGATGGGGACGGCTGACGAGTTGTTTTCCCGGTGCGCGCTCCTGCTCATGGGCCATGATCTGCTCCACCGACTCCAGCGCCGTCGCAGCCTGGTAGTACTGGGTCAGCAGCGAGGCGGTCTGGGAGATCGGTGCCATGGCCCGGGATGACAACATGTAGGCGGCGATCAGGCCGCCCTGGCTCATTTGCCCGTCGATGACCAGATACACGCCGACGATGATCATGCTCACCGCGACCAGTTGCTGCACCCAGGATGCCAGCGCGCCGACCGACATGCCCAAAAGTCGCTGCTTGCCGGAGCAACCGGCGAGAAACTGGGTAGCCTGTTCCCAGCGCGCCTGCATGCGACTGGTGGCGTTGAAGCTTTTCAGCGTCTCCACCGTCGACAGGCTCTCGATCAGCCCCGAGTTGCGTTGGGCGCTGGCCTGACTGGAGACCTCGCTCAGCTGCCGCATTCTCGCCTGCACTGACAGCGCATAGCACACCACCAGTACGGCGCCAACCAGCACCGGGATTGCCATCGGCCAGGCGATCAACAGGATGATCATGACGAACAGCAGGAAGAACGGCAGATCCACCAGCGCCGTCACCGTCATCGAGCCGATAAATGAGCGTACCGACTCAAAGGACTGCACGTTGGCAGCGAAGGAGCCGACCGAGGCCGGGCGATGTTCCAGGCGCATACCGAGAATCCGCCGCATGATGCGTGCCGACAGTTTGATATCAGCCCGGCTGGCGGCCAGCTCGACGAACCAGCTGCGCAGCAGGCGCAACACCAGGTCGGCGCAGACGACAACAGCGGCACCGATGGCCAGCACCCATAACGTATCGGTAGCCTGGTTGGGCACCACCCGGTCATATACGTTCATCACGAACAGTGGCATGGCCAGGGCGAACAGGTTGATGAATAACGCCGCCAGCAGAATGTCACGGTATACCGGGCGATTGGTACGGATTACGCCCCAGAACCAGTGCCCTCGGCTGTCATCCTCGGCATCCAGGATGACATCGCCGTCGGCGGCGCGGAAAGCCGGGCGGCAGTAGATCACCAGGCCGGTGTAGCGGTCGTTGAATTCCTGCACGGTCAGCGGCTGTGGCTGCATGTCCAGTTCGGGCAGCAATACCTCGACCGTACCGGCCTGCAGGTCGAGCTGTCGCAGCAGACAGGCACGGTTATCTTTGAGCAGGACCACGCAGGGCAGCAACATCCGATTGAGTTTGCCCAACGGCTGACGGGTAATCCGGGCAATCAATCCAATCCGCTCCGCCGCCTCGGCGAAGAGCGAAGGCGACAGACGACTGTCTACCAGCGCAAGGCCATCGACAATGGCATCACGACTGGTAGTGTTTCCGTGCTTGGCAGCCAGCCATGACAGGCAGGCTGCCAGTGCATCGTCGGGCACTGTTTCCATGCTCACCTTCGGATAAAGCTGTCAGGAGAGGCGCCAGCGGCGCAGACCGATTCCTTACTCGGCGCGGTTGATATGCAGCTCAACCCGACGGTTTTCAGCACGGCCTTCAGTGGTCTGGTTACTGGCTACCGGACGATCGGCTCCAGCACCCGCAACGGAAACCATCGCCCGGTCGACACCTTGCTGGATCAGAAACTCGCGCACCGATATTGCTCGTTCCAGCGATAGCTGACGGTTCAAGCCAGCCGAACCGGTGCTGTCGGTATGCCCGACAATATTGATCGAGCGCAGGGTGCCTTGCTCCTGCACGCGCTGCAGCAAGTTCTGCAGACGAGCTTCGGTACCCGGACGGATGGCTGCACTGCCAACATCAAACAGCGCATCACCACTCAGACTGACTACCTGTTGAGTCCGCTGCGGCTGCAGGTACTGGTCGATATCCAGCACCCCGCCCGCGACCACTTCGCAATAGCGACTGGCCTCGTCATAGGCTGGCGTGGAACGGAGATCTTCCAGCGGCGGGATGGCCTCACTGGACAACGACAGGGTATTCAACAGCTCACCCATGCTGTGCAGGGTGTAGAGGCGAGCGATCTGCAGGTCATACTGACCATTGGTATAGGCCCGTTCTGCCTGGAATGCCTCGTTTTCCGAATCCAGTACGTCGAGCAGGGAGCGACGGCCAATATCAAACTGCTCGCGGTAGGCAACCAGTACGGCATTAGAGGCGGTGCGGTGCTGGTCCAGCGAAGGCGTGCGCGCCTGCAGGTTGAGTACGTCACCGTAGGCAATGGTCGCGGTCTGGCGCAGATCGACACAGGCCTTGTCACGCAGACTCTCAGCCTGGTTGATGCGCTGGTAAGCGGCACGCTCGGCGGCCCGGTCGCTGCCACCGCGGTACAGGTTGTAGCGGGCTCGCAGCTCAACAATGCTTTCGTCACCGTAGGAGCTGGGATCAGTACGGTTATCGAAGCTGTTGTTGTTCTTGTACGTGCCATGACGCAGGCCGAACTCCAGGGTCGGGTAGCGATTGGACTTGGTCTCCCGCAGCGCGGCCTGAGTCACTTCGGTATTTTCAAAGGCGGCATACAGCGCAGGGTTATTGGCATAGACGTTTCTGAGCACTTGGCCCAGCTCCGCCGGTACTCTGGTCGCCGGTACGTCATAGGGCTGCAGCTCATTGGCTGGCAATTGGCCGACCAGGCGCTGATAACGCGCAGTAACGCTCTGCAGGTTGGCCACCTCGGTCATCAGATTGGAACGCGCCAGCGACAGACGGCCCTCGATCTGCTGCAGGTCGGCACGATTGCTGACGCCGCGCTCGGCGCGCTGGCCGATGTGCTCTTGTACACGCTGGTGGTTGGCCAGATTGTCCTGCGCCAATGCAACCAGCTCGCGGTGCCGCAACACATCAAAGTAGGCCTCACTGGCTTCCAGTGCCTTGGTCTCGGCCTCATCGAGTAACTCGTAATAGCGCACCCGACTGGTGTGATCAGCCTTGGCCAGGGCGTTACGCACCCGGAAGCCGTCGAACAGCATCTGCGTCAGTGAAACTTCCGCATAATTGCGCGAATAATCGCCGCGATTATCGAATTCCCGATTGGCCTGACCCATCGAGGCGTTCAGATCGATGCTCGGCAGATAACCGCCGAATACCTCACGCCGATCTTCGGTCGACGCATTGAAGGCGTCCAGTTGTGCGCGCAATTCGGGGTTGGTTTCCAATGTACTCTGGACAACCGATAACAGGTCGGTTTTTTGCTCCGCAGCAGAGGCCATCAGGGGAGCTATACCGAGGCACATTACAAGCGCCAGACGAGCGAAGGGGACTTCCTTATGCATACTTTCCTCTCAAAAGACGTGAGTGTCGTGTTCTGTCATTGATGACCCGGCGGTCAGCCTGTTGGCAATTTGCTATTAAGCCAAAAATACCGTCCCCGCATCTTTGGTAGAGCGGACAAACCTTTTCTTACGCGATCCTTCGGTGCTGGTTTCTGGCACAACGCTGAAGCCTGGCTGGTCACTGGTGCTTTACCCTGCGGCTGTGGTTGCGAAAGGCACTGGGGGTCTTGCCCGTACGCTGACGGAAAGCTGTGGCAAAATTCGCCCCGCTGCGAAAGCCGATCAGCTCAGCAATGTCCTGGATACTGGCGTTGCTGTTGGCCAGCAATTCCTCACTTCTGCGCAGCCGCTCCGCACGGATATAGCCGTATACAGTCATGCCCGTATAGCGCCGGAAGATCGCCGTCAAGTTCTTGCCATGGGTACCGACCAAACGGGCCATATCAGCCAATGCTGGCGGCGAGTCGAGCTGTTGATTGATAAGGCGCTTGGCCGCGTGCAGGATTATTTCATCGGCATCCCGGAAAGCAGTGCTGCCTTGCTCTCTTGTTCGCTCGACAGGGTTCGCTTTGCGCGCCAGATGGATGCAGATCCGTGCCATGACCTCCTCCGGAACAAAGGGCTGAGTCAGGTAGTCCGCCGCACCCAAGGCAAAGCCCTGTAGACGCTCATCGACAGTCGAGGCCGTGCTGATAAAAATGATGGGAGTGCCGCGGGTAACGGAAGCCTCGCGTAACAACCGGCACAACACAAAGCCATCCATCTTCGGCATCTGCACATGGAGCAGGATGAGATGGGGAGCCATGACCTGGGCACGCTGCAACCCTTGCTGAGATGCCGTTGCCATGGACAGATGCACTCCGGCAGCCTGCAACCGATTCAGCAAAACACGCAGTTCCTCCGGCCGCGGATGTATTACCAAAATGTGGGAACCCTGTAGAACGGCAAAACTACCCATTGACCCGTCCCTACCCTCATGCACGATAAAAAACTGACACAGCCCGCCAGCAAACAGCCTGCCCGCCATAATACTGTCGATTTTCCCATAGAAAATGAGAGGAAACCTTTGCTGAAGGGCCACAACCCTTTGCGCAAGGGCATATAGTCAGCTCAACGAGACGGGAAGGAGAAAGATGGTGGATGTTTCCATGCGTTCCGGCTGCACCGCATGCTGCAGCCCGGTTGCCGGAGTCAGACGTACTTGTCAGGCATCTGACCCAAAGTAGCAGCGATCAAGCTCAGCAGCCTGTCCGTACGGGCCGGCTTTAGAACACAGGCGTCAAATACCAGTTGCTGATACTCCCTGGGAGGACGGGGCGGTGAGGCGGAGTGCAGAACCACGGGTAGTCCAGGTCGATGCTGCCGGATCCACTCCAGCAGCACCCAGCCGCTGGATAACGGCATGTATTGGTCACAGAGCACCATATCCGGCGACTCCGCCATCAGATATTCCCGCGCCTCGTCGACCCCAGCACAAAGCTGTACGTCATAACCGTAACCGGATAGCAGCTCATAAAGCATCTCCCGGCTGATGTCGGTATCGTCTACCACAAGGATCCGCCTGCCCTCTCCGTCCATGTCGAGCATATGTTTTTCATCCATGACCGTATCCAGTTCACGCTCCGCTGCCAACTCCAGTTGCAACGTGAAACCGAACCGGCTGCCGCCGCGGGCGGGACGCTCGATCTGCAATTGGCTATCCATGCGCGCCAGCATCTGCCGGACAATGTACAAGCCTAACCCGGAGCCCTGATGGCTCTCGGCATTGCTGGCTCGATGGAAGGGTTCAGTCAGCCGGGAGATCTCCGCAGGAGGAATCCCGATACCGCTATCCTCCACAGTGAAGCTCAGCAGCACTTGCCCTTTTTCATTCTCGCCACTGCGACGGATGTACAGCCTCATAGTACCGTCATGAGTGAACTTGGCCGCATTGGCTAACAGGTTTATCAGGATTTGGCGTAGCCGCCTGAAATCAGCGTTGACCAGCAGAGGCAAGTCGTCGGCGAGTTCGCAGGTAAATTGGTTATGGTTGCGCTGGGCAAGAAAGCGGCCGATCTCTGCGATCTCCTTCAGGAACCCAAACAGATACCCGGGCGCCAGCAGCAGCTCCATCTGCTGCAGCTCATTGCGCGAAAACTCCAACAGCTCATCGATCAGATCCAGCTGCAAGAGGGTAGACCGCTCGATGTGCTGCACGTGCTCTTCATTGTCTTTTATACGATGGGCGCTATCCAGAATACCTTGCATGGGTGTGCGCAAATCATGACTGATACGCGCCAACAGATGACTCTGCGCAGACAGTGCATCGTTCAACTGGCTGGTACGCACTGCGACGGTATGCTCGAGCCGCTCTCTTTCGGTCTGTTTCAACAGATCGATATCCCGCAGCGCGCGCTTTTCCCGGCGTCGCCCCAATTGCACCTGGCTCACCAGCGTATACAGCAGGAAGGCCGCTCCAGGCAGGGTGGACATTGAATACCAGCTGTATTCATAGGTTGATAACGTCCACAGCTTGAATACGAACCCGGTCTGTATCAGCATCTGCAGCGCCAGTACGGAAGGGAACAGATAGCAGAACCAGTTATAGCGCAAACGCTGGCAGTGCCCTACCCAGGTCACCAACAACATGAGCAAGGCCGACACCCCACTGATCGACCAGCTCAAGATATTGTTCAGCAGTACGCCGCCCAACAGGACCTGCCCCAACCCGTACAGCACCAGCAGAATTTGCCAAGCGCTGATCAGGTGCCCCCAGTAACGCGGAAAACGGCGTACCTGTAACAACAGGCGCAGATACCCAATCACCGCCACACCCAGCGCGGCGCGTGTCAGGATGGCCAGATTATTGTCCAGTACCGGTGCATCAGGCCACAGATAAACAAAGCCGTAGCCGGTACGCAATGCAACCAGCTGAACATACAACAAGACCGTAATGGCATGCGCAAACAGCAGCGGCCAATGGTAGATACTGCCAACGGCCAGGCACAGCACCACCAGTAGCCCGACGATACCGAACACCGCTCCGTCGACGGTGCCTTCGGACATACGAACATGCAGCAGGCCATCATTCGACAACAGCATCGGCTGCGTGACCAGCTGCGGCGAGTTACTCATACGCAGGATGAAGACAGCTGACTGCCCAGCCGGCAGCTGCAGCTCAAAAGCCGGCAGACGCAGTGGCGAATCCCAACTCGCCAATGGCCAGTCGGCACCCGCTACACGCCGCTGCCAGCGACCGCTGTCCTGCTCAAACAACTGCATATCTCGTGCCCGGGGAGCCCCGGGGAACAGCCACATACTGCAGTCCGCTTCCCCGACATTGAGAACTTCAAAGCGCAACCAAAGCGCCGCGCTACCCAGCTCTGGCTGCAGATGAGGCACCTTTATCAAGTCCGACTCTCCGCCAGGCGCCTCCAGAACGTCATCCAATGTGTAGTCGCCATGCACATCTTCGTAGGCCTGAAGCCAAGGCTGGAGCAGCGTTCGCTCTGACTGGCAGGACTCAAGTTGTAACACTTGAGCCTGCGCCAGCATGGGCAAAAAGAGGACGATAAACCATAACAGGGCAACAGCGGCCGGCGATGCCTGATGATATGCACCACGCCGGCACTGCTGTTCTTGCCGTACAGGGATGGTGTTACTTCCGCGCATCAACCGGCTCGTCCTGCGCCTGACTGCGAAAGGCGCTGGGGGTCATACCAGTGCGTTCACGGAACGCCGTGGCAAAATTGGCAGCGCTGCGAAAGCCCACCAGATCAGCAATATCCTGCACGCTCAAATGGCTGTCGATAAGCAATTGCTGACTGCGGCGCAGACGTTCTTCGCGAATATAGGCAAAAACGGTCATGCCCAGATGCTGGCGGAAAATAGCGGATAGCTTCTTGTCGTGGGTGCCAACCAAGCGGGCGATTTCGGCGAGTGCCGGTGGCTCATCCAACTGCCGAGCGATCAGCCTCATGGCCGCATGCAAGATGATCTGATCCGGATGCTGGCTACCGGGCTGTTCAGCAGACGGGGCGGACGCGATCATATCCCGCCGCGCCAGCTGCACATGAACACGGATACGCGCCAGAACCTCTTCGGGAGCGAAGGGCTTGACGACATAGTCGACGCCCCCGAGCGCCAGTCCCTGCAACCGGTTATCGACAGTGGAGGCAGAGGTCAGAAAGATGATCGGCACCTGTTTTGTTAGCGGCGCTTCCTGAAGCAGTCGACACACGGCAAAGCCATCCACTTGGGATGACATATGCACATCCAGCAGAATCAGATCCGGACACAATACCTGCGCCCGCGGCACCGCCTGGCGCGGGTCGGTAATCAGAGAGACGCGCATACCCACCGACTGGATCAAGCTCGACAGCGGCTTGAGCACTTCCGGCTGGTCATCAATTATCAGTATATGAGTATCCCGGGGGGCGGGTGACTGGCTCATCGGCAAGGCCCATCCTTTTCTCATGCGTACGCTCATTCCTCTACTGCTCTTATGCTGAAGAGTCCGACGCTCTGCTCAGCGTAAAGCCAATCAGTCGAACCAGTCTATCAGTCTGGAGCGGCTTGAGCACCGACGCATCAAATGCCAGATGACGGTATGCTGCTGTGGATAATGCCGTAATATCTTGATGCAGGTGCCCGGCGGATCACTTGTCTCGCAGGCCAGCAAGCCAAAGGGGGCGGTTTCTTATACCAGGCCAGGAGTAGTGGCCACTCGCTGTCACAGCTACAATCAACACACGCTCAGGACCGCTCTCAACTGGATACAACATGGTCGATTACAGCCGTACACGTTTTCTCATCGTGGATGACTTCACCGACTTCCGCTCGGCCCTCACTGGCATGCTGCGGCAGATGGGTGCCAATCATATCGATGCGGTGGGCACCGGTGAGGAAACGCTGGCGCTGTGCCGTCGCAACCACTATGACGTCATTCTGCATGACTTCAACCTCGGCAGAGGCAAGAACGGCCAGCAGGTTCTGGAAGAGCTGCATCATCAGCAGCTGCTCAGTCCGCATTGTGTGTTCGTGCTGATTTCCGCGGAAAGCAGTCAGGCCATGGTCTTGGGCGCACTGGAATGTGAGCCGGACAGCTACCTGACCAAGCCGTTCAACCAGGCCAGTTTGCAACAGCGTCTGGATCGGCTGATTGCCATGAAAACCGCGCTGCGCCCGGCGCTCGAAGCCCAGCGTGAGAGCGACTATGCCGGCATGCTGGCCGCCTGCAAGCAGATTATCGCAACGTATCCTCGCTATATTCCGCAGTGCCAGCGCTTGCTGGTCAGTGCCCTGGCCGGGCTGGGTCAGCATGAGGAGCAGGAGCAGCTGTTGCGCCGTCTGATCGGTGATCGTCCGGTTCCCTGGGCGATGGTCGCGCTGGCCGATCTGTACCGGGTAACCGGGCGGCTGACCGAAGCCCAGGCTGCCTACGAAGAAGGTATTCGCCAGTTCCCGATGATACCGGCGCTGTATGATGGGGCTGCCGCGACGGCCCTCGCATTGGACGATCCGCAGCAGGCCCAGCAACACCTGCAACAGGGCTTGCGCCTTTCGCCCAACTCCCTGCATCGCCAGCAAACCATGGGTGAACTGGCCGTACGTAATGAGGATCACGAGCAGGCCGCCAAGGCCTACCGTCAAGCCGTGGAGCTGGGGCGACATTCACTGTTCCGTAATCCGGAAAATCACCTGCGCTTGGTGTCGAGCCTGCATGCACAATCCGCCGACGCGGCAATGAACCAGCGTCATATAGTCGAGATTCGCCAGACCCTGAGCGAACTTGACCGCACCTGGCGGGATGATCCGGCGTTGGCGGTACGCTCGCGACTGGCCCAGGCACAGACCATGGAAAAGCTCGGGCAGAGCGCCGAAGCCGCACGCCTGAGCGAACAGACGATAGCACAACTGAAGGAGATGCCGGGCTTTTTCAGTGCCGATGCCGCCATGCAGGTATCCACGCAATTACGCAGTCTGGGCCAGAGCCAGCAGGCCGATGCGGTGTTGGCTACCTGCGCCGAGATGTACGGTGATGATCCAGACGTCATGGCCAACCTCGTTGCCCATACCGATAACCCGGATATTCTTGCCGCCGGCTCCGAAGCGCTGGAATGGAACCGTCAGGGCATCACGCTCTATCAGCAGAAAAACTACCCCGAGGCGCTGGAACTGTTCCGCCGGGCGCTGATTGCCCAGCCCCGTAATATCAGTTTTGCGCTGAACACCGCCCAATCCCTGCTGCGCCTGCTGGCGCGGCAACCTTCCGCCGAACAGCAACAGGAATGTCGCGACTGTCTGCAGCGGGCCAGTCATATGCCAGCCGACGATCATCGTCGGGATCGCTATCTTAAATTGTGTGATCGTCTGGAGGCGCTATGAAGGATAACCACGACCCGGAGCTGGATTTTTCTACCGTACTGGCCTCCACCGTTCATGACATGAAGAACTCGCTCGGTCTGCTGATGCAGAGCTGGAATCATTGGCTGGAGCGCCTTGCGCCGGAACTGGCGGAGTCCGGCGAGCGTGGCGTGATCGAATACGAGTCGCTGCGGCTCAACGGCATGCTCATGCAGATGCTCGGGCTGTATAAACTGCAGATCAATCAACTGCCGCTGCACCCGGACTGGACGGATGTCGAGGAATTACTGCAGGAGCAACTGGCGCGGCATGCGGAAATTCTTGAAGCGCGCAAGATTCATGGCAGATGCCGTCTTGATGGCATCGAGCTGTTCGTACTGGATCCGGAACTGGTCGGCTCGGTCATTGGCAACGTGATCAATAACTCGATCCGCTATACGCGCTCGGCCATTCACCTCAGCGCCAGCCCGCACGATGGCCTGCTGCTGATCTGCGTCAATGATGATGGCGAGGGTTATCCCGAACACATGCTGGGCCGCCGTGGCCGTGACACCCAGGCGGCAGATGTACGCAATGGCAGCACCGGGCTGGGTCTGTATTTTGCTCAGTGTATCGCCAGCATGCATCAGCGTGATGGCCGTCAGGGTTATATCGAGTTGGCCAATGGCGGCGAGCTCGGCGGAGGCGAGTTCCGCTTGTATCTGCCCTGATAGAGGCACCGCCCGACTTATGATCCATCAACACCGGGGGTTTTGAGGGTTTCCCTCGGCACCGGCGCGTGTTTAGCTTGTACCCCAATAATGACAAGACAGCCCCACGGAGACCCGCGTATGTTTGATCGTCATTACGCCGTCTGGCCCGATCTGGTGCCACACTTTCTTGAACTTCCGGCTACCAGCCTGTATTCCAATCTGAGCGTATCCGCCCTGCGCTATCCACAGCATCCGGCGATCATCTACTACGGTACGACGATGACCTACGCCGAGCTGGAGCAACAGGCGGAAGCGCTGGCGGGCTATCTGCAACGCGCCGGGGTGCAAGCGGGTGACCGCGTACTGCTGTACATGCAGAACAGCCCACAGTTCGTCATTGGTTTCTATGCCATTCTGCGAGCCAACGCCGTCGTGGTTCCGGTCAACCCGATGAACCGCAAAGCGGAACTGGAATACCTGATCGCTGATACCGAAGCGCAGGTTGCACTCTGCGGCCGTGAGTTGCTGGACAACATCACCGATCTGGTGGGCAGTACCGGACTAGGCGAAGTCATCGTCAGCGCCTATGGCGAATATGTGCGCGAGCCAACGGATCTGAGCCTGCCGGAGGCTGTCACGCTGCCCAGCGAGCTGCCCGATGTTCAGGGTCTGACCGCATGGCAACAGGCGCTGGATGCCGTTTACGCGCCCGGCCCGCTGACCGCCGGCCCGGATGACATGTGCGTTATCCCCTACAGCTCAGGCACCACTGGTAATCCCAAGGGCTGCGCCCATACACATCACAGCGCCATGGCCACCACGGTATATCCATCGGTGTGGGGGAACAGCCAGCACAACGGTGTGCAGCTGGTTTCAGTACCCATGTTCCACGTTACCGGCATGCAGGTGTGCATGAATGCCGCCGTGTATCTGGGTGCAACCCAGGTGATCATGACCCGCTGGGATCGCCGTACCGCCGCGAAGCTGATCGAGCGGTATGGCATCACTGCCTGGCGCAACATTCCCACCATGGTCGTGGACCTGCTGTCCGATCCGGAGATCGATCAGTATGACCTGAGCAGCCTGCAGGCCATCGGCGGCGGCGGAGCGGCCATGCCTGCGGCTATTGCTGCCAAGCTCGAAAGCAAGATGGGCCTGCGGTATTCAGAAGGTTACGGCCTGTCGGAAACCCTCAGCGCCACCCACATGAACCCGCCCATGGCACCCAAGGCACAATGCCTGGGCATTCCGATTATCGGCGTGGATTCCCGGGTGATTGATGTGGATAGCCTGAAGGAAGTCGGCACAGGCGAGACCGGCGAAATAGTCCTGCAGGGCGAGCAGTTGTTCCAAGGCTACTGGCGCCGTCCGGAGGCCACCGCCGAAGCCTTTATCGAGCTGGACGGCAAGCGTTTCTTCCGCACCGGTGATCTGGGCTATTACGACGAAGAGGGTTACTTCTTCTTGGTTGATCGGGTCAAACGCATGATCAACGCCTCCGGCTACAAGGTCTGGCCGGCGGAAGTGGAGTCACTGCTGTATGGCCACCCTGCGGTACAGGAAGTCTGCATCATCTCGGTGCCGGATGAACGACGCGGGGAAACAGTGAAAGCGGTAGTCGTGCTGGCTGCCGGCCATGAGAACACCACGGCCGATGATATCCTGAGCTGGTGTCAGGCCAACATGTCCGCCTACAAATGTCCGAAGCTGGTGGATTTTGTTGACGCTCTGCCCAAGTCACCGGCAGGCAAGATCATGTGGCGGGCGCTGCAGGAGCAGGAGTGGGCAAAGGCGTGATGACATGTCGAGCACCCGCTCGACAGCTCACGACTCAGATGGCCGGGATGAAACCCGGCCATCCTTCAGATAAATCAGTCGGCGATATGCACCAGCTGCTTGCCGAAGTTCTTGCCCTTGAGCATGCCCTTGAATGCCTCGACGGCATTCTCCAGCCCTTCAGCTATGGTCTCGCGGTACTTGATATTGCCGCTGGCTATCTGTTCAGCCAGCAGACTGGTGATTTCCTGATGCTTGTCCTGCCACTCGGTGACGAGGAAGAAACGATGCTCGGGTTTGTTCTCGCCCAACGCACCGAATACCTGAAAAGGCGTCTCGACCTTGCTGGCATCCTCGGCATTGTAAGCAGAAACATATCCGCAGATCGGCACCCGCGAACCCTTGTTCAGTAGTTTGGCCACTGCGCGCGTCACCGCGCCACCGACGTTCTCGAAGTACACATCGATGCCATCCGGGCAGGCGGCTGCCAGATCCGCGTCCAGATTACCGGCCTTGTAGTCAACGCAGGCGTCGAACCCCAGTTCCTCGACCACGAAACGGCACTTTTCCTCGCCGCCAGCAATACCCACCACCCGACAGCCCAACTGCCTGGCAGTTTGACCCACCACAGTGCCGACCGGGCCAGAGGCGGCGGATACCACTACCGTTTCACCGGCCTGTGGCTTGCCAACATAGACCAGCCCGCAGTAACCGGTACGGCCGGGCATACCGGCCACGCCCAGATAGGCTTGCAACGGAATGCCACGGGGTTGGATTTTATAGATCATCGGCGCATCACCGGGGACGATGCAGTATTCCTGCCAGCCGGAATAACAGGTCACCAGGTCGCCTTCGCTGTAGTTCGGTGATTTCGATTCAATCACCCGGCCGACACTTTCTCCGACGATGGCTTCACCAATACCAATAGGATCCATGTAGCCCTTGGCGTCATTCATACGCGGACGCATGTATGGATCCAGCGACAGCCACAGGGTCTTGATCAGTACTTCGCCATCGCGCAGTTCCCGTACCGGCGCTTCGGTGAGCACCAGATCGCCGTCGCGGATTTCACCCTGAGGGCGCTGCTGAAGAATTATTTTTCTGTTGATATAGGCAGACATTCTGACCTCGCATGACCAATGGGTTGGCCGGGTCAAACCCGGCGTGCCCCTGATCATAGACCAGGGTTGCCGCCGTTCCGTCTGTTATTCATGGGAATGATCAGATGCCAGCAACTACTCTGCATCTGTCTGGAGAAGATCTGCTGGTAGCACATCATGGAGCACCAGTTGGTTCCGACCCAGATGCTTGCCACGATACAAGCGTTGATCTGCGCCAGCGAGTACCTGCCATTCAGCGCCTGCAATATCGCAAAAAACTGATGGCCAGTCCGGTGGAAAGATAGATTACCCGCAACAAGGCGCGGCTGTCTTCCTGCTCCAGGCCGCCCTGTTCGCTGAATTGCGACTGTCTCTTTATGGCTTTCCGTCGCACCGTTTACTCCCTGACAAATAAACCTGCAGCGCTGAAATCAGCACTCACTAAGGAGTGCTTTCCTGCAGGCACTGATCCTTCAAACGCACATAGCTACCCGCAGTATAGGTAAAGAAGGCTTTTTCCCGCTCATTCAATGGGCGCACTTCCTTTGCCGGGCTGCCCATATATAAATAGCCACTGCGTAACACCTTGTTCGCCGGCACCAGACTTCCGGCGCCGAGAATCACCTCGTCTTCAATCACCGCACCGTCCATGACGATACTACCCATACCCACCAGAATGCGGCTACCCAGTGTGCAACCGTGCAGCAGCACCTTATGACCGATGGTCACATCGTCACCAATAATCAATGGGTAGCCATCCGGGTTGAACGGGCCGGCATGGGTGATATGCAACACACTGCCATCCTGCACACTGGTGCGCGCACCAATGCGAATGCGGTGCATGTCACCGCGGATGACCGTGGCCGGCCATACCGAGCAGTCATCGCCCAGCTGCACATCACCCAACACCACAGCGCTGGCATCAACAAATACGCGCTCGCCCAACTGCGGTGCGTGGCCAGCAAATCGGCGTATATTCATTACGTACCCCTTGAATTGAAGGGCTGTTGCCTTCATTTAAACAGATAGACAACCCGGCGCTGGCCGGGTGCCAATGTTGCCCTGGTTCGATACCATGGGTGCATTGCATGAACCCACGCTATTCAGGAATCCCCGCCATGTCCAATCCGCTGTTGCAATCCTACGATCTGCCGCCGTTCAGTCTGATCAAGCCGGAGCAGGTCAAACCGGCCATCGAGCAGATCATCGACGACAGTCGGGCACAACTGGACAGCCTGCTGAACAACCCACCGCCGCAATGGAATTGGGCCAACCTGATCGAACCGCTGGATGACATGGGCGAGCGCCTGAGTCTCGCCTGGTCACCGGTCAGCCACCTGAATGCGGTGATGAACAGTGCTGAATTGCGCGATGCCTATAATAGCTGCCTGCCGCTGCTGAGCCAGTTCTCCACTGAGATGGGCCAGAACCAGGCATTATATGCGGCCTATCAGCAACTGGCCGACAGTGACAATTTTGCTGAACTGGACGCAGCCCAGCAGACCATTATCCAGCATGCCCTGCGCGACTTCCGCCTCTCCGGTATTGCACTACCCGCTGAACAGCAGAAGCGTTACGGGGAACTGCAGATGCGCCTGTCCGAGCTGCAAAGCCGCTTCTCCAATCAGTTGATGGACGCTACCCAAGCTTGGACAAAGCACATTACCGACGCCAGCCAGCTCGATGGCTTGCCTGAGTCGGCATTGGCCCAGGCACAGCAAGCCGCTGAGGCGCAGCAACTGGAAGGCTGGCTGATCACTCTTGAGTTCCCCAGTTACTACGCCGTCATGACCTACGCCAATGACCGCGCTCTGCGCGAAGAGGTATATACCGCCTACTCCACCCGCGCCTCTGACCAGGGCCCGCAGGCAGGACAGCATGATAACGGCCCGCTGATTGCCGAGATCCTCGAGTTGCGTCAGGAGCTGGCCAGCCTGCTGGGTTATGCCAACTATGCCGAACTGTCGCTGGCCACCAAAATGGCCGACAGTACCGACCAGGTGCTGGGCTTCCTGCGTGATCTGGCCCAGCGCAGCCGTCCCTTTGCCGAAGCCGATCTACAGGCACTGCGCGAGTTTGCCGCCACCCAGGGGTGCCATGATTTGCAGAGCTGGGATACCGGCTATTACGCCGAGCAACTGCGCCAGCACCGCTACGCCATCTCGCAGGAAGAGCTCCGCCCCTGGTTCCCGATTGACCGGGTATTACATGGCATGTTCGACACCGCCGGCCGCCTGTTTGGCATCGAGCTGCGCGAAGTGGCCGAGTTCGACCGCTGGCACGCCGATGCGCGCCTGTTTGAAGTGCTGGAAGGCGGCCAGGTGGTCGGACGTTTCTTCCTCGACTTGTACGCCCGCAGCAACAAACGCGGCGGCGCCTGGATGGACGGCGCACGTGACCGTCGCCGCTTACCCGGTGGCGAACTGCAACGCCCGGTAGCCTACCTGGTCGGCAACTTTACCCCAGCCATTGGCGATCAGCCGGCACTGCTGACCCATGACGAAGTGACCACGCTATTCCATGAATTCGGTCATGGCCTGCACCACCTGCTGACCCGGGTTGATTACCCGGCTGCCTCCGGTATCAATGGTGTGGCCTGGGACGCGGTAGAGTTGCCCAGTCAGTTCATGGAAAACTGGTGCTGGGAGCCGGAGGGTCTGGCGCTTATTTCCGGTCACCATGAAACGGGCGAACCCTTGCCAAAAGACCTGCTGGACAAGATGCTGGCAGCGCGCAACTTCCAGTCAGGCTTGGGCATGCTGCGGCAGATCGAGTTCTCGTTGTTTGATTTCGAGCTGCACGCACAATCCGGCCGCAGCGCGCGGGAGGTACTGCAAGCAGTGCGTGAAGAGGTATCGGTCATGCCGCCGCCAGCGTTCAACCGCTTCGAGAATGGCTTTGCGCATATTTTTGCCGGTGGTTATGCCGCCGGGTATTACAGCTACAAGTGGGCGGAAGTCCTGTCGGCTGACGCCTTCTCCCGGTTCGAGGAAGAAGGCATCTTCAACACCACTACCGGACAATCGTTCCGCGACAACATCCTTGCCCGTGGCGGCAGTCGTGAGCCCATGGAGCTGTTCGTTGCCTTCCGTGGCCGCGAACCGTCAGTGGACGCCCTGCTGCGCCACAGCGGCCTGACTGAGGAGCAAGCGGCATGAACCAACCAAACGAACCGAGCCAACCGGTAAAACGCTTTATCGCCGGGGCCATATGCCCGGCGTGCAGCAAGATGGACACCATCCGCATGTACCAGCAGGACGGTACCTCCCACCGTGAGTGTGTGGAGTGCGGCTATGCCGATAGTCTGGACGAGCGGGGCAATTCGATACCCAGGGAGTTGCCAACGCGCATCAGTATCAAGCAGGTAAGCAAACCCGCCACCTCCCATGTAGCGCAGTTCTTTCCCAATCCAAAGTTGAAGAAAAAGGACAGCTGAGCCGTCGTTTGCAGGCCATTGCGCAGAGCGCAGCCCTTATGTCAGGAGCGATGAGATAGGCGTTTGCTTACCTCATCGCCTTCGACGATCACACCAATTTAAAGATTATCCCTCCAACTCAACCCTATCCCCAGCTCCTCGGCCATGTTCGGCCAACGACGCCATAGTTCGTGCCGATCCTGCTCCCCGACGCCTTCCTTGTAGGCGATAAACGCGGGACTGGTGAAAACCTCATCGGGCAATAATCCTGCCACCGCTTCAAATACAGCGGTGTCCAAATGGTTCGCGTACTCTTCACCCAATAGTTCATGAACAATCAGATTGGCCCGGGTGTTATTCATCGGTATCAATGACTCGCCGCCTTGTGCGACATAGCGGTCGTTCACTTCTTCTACCAGTCGATGGGCGAGGTAGGCCTCATCCAACAACAAAAGCAGCCCACTGTGGGTTTCCGATTTTTCTTCGTCGTGCAGAAAAAATTCCTCCGCCACCTTGAGTACCGGAATCAGCTGCGGACGCATCTTCGCGTGGTTGGCCACTGACTGCGCAGCCTCCAGCATATCGGGCACGCGCTCGACATAAGCCTGGATGAAATTCGATAGGGTAGTACGCGCATCCTCTCGGGTACGGATAGAGCGATGCAATTGGGGCAGCTTACGATCCAGCCATTGAGCCAAGGCTTTGTCGTTGGCTTCATCTTCGCGAGCGGTCCTGACCCGCTCGCGCAACTCGGCAATTTTCATTCGGCAGCTCCGATGATGGCGAGACAGGTGACTCACCTAACGCTTTGGATTGACGGGGGTTCAAGCTAGCAGAGCACCTGAATATCGTCAAAGTGGCTCGTCAACAAAGCGAATGGGCTTGTCGCCTCCACGACGCCAAGCGACCCATTTCCCGTGCCAATTGTTTACATATTTATTCCGCGACTCTATTGACAACTGATAAAAAAATAAACTGACAACGATTGCCATGATCGCCTTCAGGTCTATACTCATTTCTGACCGAGGGGGCCCTGGGGGACGCTCAGTCACTATAAAAAAAATAAATAAGGGGAAACCGGGATGTTGCGACATGCACGCACCTGGCTGGGTGGCTTATTCCTCATGGCTCTTGCCGGGAATGCCAGCGCCAGTTGGACCGTTAATATGAGTCCGGGGGCAACAGAAGTCAGCCGTTCGGTCTTCAATCTGCACATGACCATTTTCTGGATCTCGGTGATCATCGGCACCATCGTGTTCGCTGTCATGTTCTGGTCGATGATCATGCACCGCCGCTCCAGAGGAGCAGTTCCGGCCAAGTTCCACGAAAATCTCACCGTCGAGATTCTCTGGACGGTCATCCCCCTGCTGATTCTGGTCGGCATGGCGATACCCGCCACCAAAACCCTGATTGATATTTACGACACCGAGGATGCCGATCTGGACATCCTCGTCACCGGCTATCAATGGCGCTGGCAGTACAATTATATGGGCGAAGACGTGAGCTTCATGAGCAACATGGCTACCCCACGCGAGCAAATCAGCAATCAACAGACCAAGGGCGAACACTACCTGCTGGAAGTGGACGAGCCGCTGGTACTCCCTACCGGCCAGAAGATTCGCTTCCTGATTACGGCAGCTGATGTCATCCACTCATGGTGGGTGCCGGCACTGGCCGTCAAGAAGGACGCCATCCCTGGCTTCATCAACGAATCCTGGACGCGAATTGACGAGCCGGGTATCTATCGCGGCCAGTGCACAGAGCTCTGCGGCCGCGACCATGCATTCATGCCGATTGTGGTAGATGCCCGCAGCCCCGAGGATTTTGCAGCCTGGCTGGCCGAGAAGAAAGCCACCGCCGCTGCCGAAGCCGAGCTGACCAGCAAGGAATGGACGCTGGATGAACTGATGGAACGCGGGCAACGCGTCTATACCACGGCTTGCGTGGCTTGCCACCAGGCCAATGGTGAAGGCCTGCCGCCGATGTTCCCTGCTCTCAAGGGTAGCGAGCTGGTACTCAGTGACGTGGCGGCGCATATCAACGTGGTGGTTAACGGCGTACCCGGCACCTCCATGGCGGCCTTCGGACAGCAACTCTCGGAAGTGGATATCGCGGCGGTTGTGACCTATGAGCGCAACGCCTGGGGCAACGATACCGGAGAGGTGGTTACCCCTATCGATATTCTCAACTTCAAGAACGGCCAATAGGAGACCTGTCATGAGTGCAGTGATCGATAATCACGCTGACCATGCCCACGGTCCGGCCAAGGGCCTGATGCGTTGGGTACTGACCACCAACCACAAGGATATCGGCTCGATGTACCTGTGGTTCAGCTTCGCCATGTTTCTACTCGGCGGTACGCTGGCCATGGTCATCCGGGCGGAACTGTTCCAGCCAGGACTGCAACTGGTTGACCCCGGTTTCTTCAACCAGATGACCACCATGCACGGCCTGATCATGGTATTCGGTGCGGTCATGCCGGCCTTTGTCGGACTGGCCAACTGGATGGTGCCGCTGATGATTGGCGCACCGGACATGGCGCTGCCACGGATGAACAACTTCAGCTTCTGGCTGCTGCCTGCGGCCTTTGGTCTGTTGGTATCCACTCTGTTCATGGAGGGCGGCGCACCGAACTTCGGTTGGACCTTCTACGCGCCCTTGTCCACCACCTACGGGCCGGAGAGCACTACCTTCTTCATCTTCGCCATCCACCTGGCGGGCATCAGTTCGATCATGGGGGCGATCAACATTATCGCGACCATTCTCAACATGCGCGCCCCCGGCATGACCCTGATGAAAATGCCGATGTTTGCCTGGACCTGGTTGATCACCGCCTTCCTGCTGATTGCCGTGATGCCGGTACTGGCGGGCGTAGTGACCATGATGCTGATGGATATCCACTTCGGTACCAGTTTCTTCAGCGCGGCTGGCGGGGGCGATCCGGTACTGTTCCAGCATGTGTTCTGGTTCTTCGGGCATCCCGAGGTGTACATCATGATCCTGCCGGCCTTCGGTGCGGTGAGCATGATCATCCCGGCCTTCTCGCGCAAGCCACTGTTCGGCTACACCTCCATGGTCTACGCCACCGGTGCTATCGCCTTCCTGTCTTTCGCGGTGTGGGCGCACCACATGTTCACCGTGGGCATCCCGCTGACCGGTCAGCTGTTCTTCATGTACGCGACCATGCTGATCGCCGTACCCACCGGGGTGAAGGTGTTCAACTGGGCGACCACCATGTTCCGCGGCTCACTGAGCTTCGAGGCGCCCATGCTGTTCGCCATCGCCTTCGTCATCCTGTTCACCATCGGAGGCTTCTCAGGATTGATGTTGGCGATCGCTCCGGCGGACTACCAGTACCATGACACCTACTTCGTGGTGGCTCACTTCCACTATGTGCTGGTACCAGGTGCCATCTTCGGCATCTTCGCCTCGGCCTACTACTGGTTGCCGAAGTGGACTGGTTACATATACGACGAGGTGCTGGCCAAGACGCATTTCTGGATGAGCTTTATCGGCATGAATCTGGCGTTCTTTCCCATGCACTTCGTTGGCCTGGCCGGTATGCCGCGGCGGATTCCGGATTACAACATGATGTTCGCCAACTTCAATATGGTCTCGTCGATCGGCGCCTTCATGTTCGGTGCAACCCAGTTGTTGTTCCTGTTCATCGTCATCAAGTCGATCCGTGGCGGTAAGCCGGCCCCAGCCAAACCCTGGGACGGCGCCGAAGGGCTGGAATGGACAGTGCCGTCGCCGGCGCCCTACCACACCTTCAGCACCCCGCCGGAAGTGAAATAGGAGACGCTCATGAGCGAGCAAGGCCTGAGCACCCGGAGTCTGGTCAAGCGCTTGATGTTGTTGGTCGGCGGCATGTTCGCCTTCGGCTTTCTACTGGTGCCCATCTATGACGTGATGTGCCAGGCCTTCGGTATCAATGGCAAGACCGCCGGCGCAGCCTGGCAGGGTTCCGGGCAGACGGTGGATATGGCACGGGAGATCCGTGTGCAGTTCATTTCCAGCAATGCCGAGGGGATGCAATGGTCGTTTGGCCCGCAGGAGGGCGAAATCATTCTGCATCCAGGGGAAACCCGCACGGTCAACTTCCTCGCCCATAATCCGACCGATCAGGTGATGGTCGCTCAGGCCATCCCCAGCGTGGCGCCTGCGCGGGCCGCTGCCTTCTTTCACAAGACCGAATGCTTCTGCTTTACCCAGCAAGTACTGCAACCCGGGGAAAGCATTGAAATGCCCGTACGCTTTATCGTCGACCCGGCTATACCGGCGGATGTACGTCGATTGACGCTGGCCTACACGCTGTTCGATGTGACTGAACGCATGGCGCCCAGCCTCGGTCTGGCTGCGCTGCACCGCAATTAATCGCGACTGCCGATAAGGAGAACAACAGATGGCCAGTCATGAAAAGCACGAACTCTATTATGTACCCGACCAGAGCAAATGGCCGATTGTGGGCTCCATTGCTCTGCTGGTGTCGGTATTTGGTGCCGGCACCCTGATGAATGGGCTGAGCAACGGCTCGGGTGCGTCACCTGGCCAGTACATTCTTTATGCGGGCCTGCTGCTGCTGGTCTGGATGTTTGTCGGCTGGTTCGGCAGTGTTATTCGTGAAAGCCGCCAGGGCTTGTACAGTGCGCAGATGGATCGCTCCTTCCGGATGGGCATGACCTGGTTCATCTTTTCCGAGGTCATGTTCTTCGCTGCTTTTTTCGGCGCGCTGTTTTATGTACGGACCTTTGCTGGCCCCTGGCTGGATGGGCTCGGCGACAAGGGCTCCTCTGGCATGCTATGGCCGGAATTCAATTTCTCCTGGCCGCTGATCAGCAACCCGGATCCCACCCGCTTCCCCGGGCCAACTGAAACCATCAGCCCCTGGCAACTGCCGCTTATCAACACGCTGTTGCTGATTACCTCCAGCGTAACCCTGACTCTGGCGCACCATGCGTTACGTGCCGACAAGCGCAAGGCATTGAAGAACTGGTTGCTGCTGACGGTAGTGCTGGGCGTGATCTTCCTCGGCTTGCAGCTGGCCGAATATGTCCACGCTTACAACGACCTGGGCCTGACGCTGAGTTCCGGCATTTATGGCTCTACCTTCTTCATGCTCACCGGCTTTCATGGCTTTCACGTCACCATGGGCGCAATCATTCTGACGGTGATGCTGGTTCGGGTACACAAGGGGCACTTCACTGCGGATAACCACTTCGGCTTCGAAGCCGCTGCCTGGTATTGGCACTTCGTTGATGTGGTCTGGGTGGCGCTGTTCGTCTTTGTTTACGTGCTGTGACGTGGCAGATCCGTGGTCAGTGCAGCCACGGAGCACCCCACTGCAATTGCCCTGACCACAAGCCCCAGGCGATCAGCAGCATGACCACTACCGTCAAGCTGATGCGCAGGGTCAAGGCATTGACCAGACGACCACCGGAACGGGCATCCCGAAGAAACAGCGCGCCACTGAGTAGACTGATGACAATGGCGGCAAGCAATACCACGATGATGATTTTCAACCACATAAGCGACGATCCATGTTCGACAGGATGTTCTGCAGTATAGCGCTGGTCGGAGAATCGACACATGCCGAATAGCCCGGCTGATTCTGGGCGGGACAAGCGCCGTTTCGCACCGGGCTGGCCGTTATGGCTGTTCACAATGTTTTTTTTACCTCTGCTGCTCTGTCTTGGCGTATGGCAATTGGATCGTGCCGAACAGAAGCGCCAGTTACAGGCGCAGATCCATGAACGACGTCAACAGCCCGCCATCGCGCTGACTGACCTTGCGCCATCGACCAGCCCGGCCTGGCGCTCATTGCACCTGACCGGCCGGTTTGATCCCCAACGGGTCTGGTTACTGGACAATCGCACCCGTCATGGACAGGCCGGGGTGGAGGTATTGCAGCTGTTCCATGACCAGCCCAGCGGACAGCAACTGATCATCAATCGCGGCTGGCTGGCCTGGCCGGATCGTCGCCAACTACCAAGCGTCCCCACGCCCGAAGGCCGCCTTCAATTGCACGTCGAAGCACTCCCTGATCCGGGGCAGGGTTTTCGGTTACGGAGTACCAGCGGAACTGGCTGGCCCAAGCTGATAGCCCATATCGAGCTGCCCACCCTCAGCGAGCAGGCTGGCGTGACACTGACTCCCTGGACGGCGCGCCTGCAGCCGGGTAGTCCGGGCGCGCTGCGGCTGGAATGGCCGGCGCTGACGATGCCCGCAAGTAAACATCTGGGTTATGCAGTGCAATGGTTCGCATTGGCAGTCGCGCTGCTGATATTGTTTATCTGGGCCGGATTCCGGTCTGAGCCATGGGGAAATAACAATAATGATGAGCATGACTGAACAGCCGTCCAAACCACGCGGCCAGCTGAAACTGCTGGCGATTGCCGCCGTCGTCATCGGACCGATTCTGATTGCCTGGCTGATGGTCAAACTGCAGATCGGCATTCCGCAATCACAGAATAATCACTCGTCGCTGGTCGAGCCGGTGCTCACCGTCCAGGACTGGCAACTGGCGCTGGAACCGGTCGGTTATGGCGCACCGTGGCGGCTGCTGGTGACCGCCCCGGCGGAATGTGATGACGCCTGTCTGGCGCTGGTACATGAGGCCAGGCAGATTCATATCGCCACCGGCCGCGAAGCTGATCGGGTGGAACACGTCCTCGCGCTGGGCCAAACAGCCTCGGAGCAGCTGGGCCAACAATTGCAACGGAATTATCCGCGTCTGCAGCAGCTACCACTGCCGCTGAGCAGCTATCGCAGCAGCCTGAATGCCCACCCAGCCAATTGGCAACAGGGCCCGCAACTCTGGGTCATCGACCCGCTGGGCAGGGTGGTACTGCACCGGGATGCGGATAATCCGGGAAAGCATTTGCTGGATGATCTGCGACGTCTGTTGAAACTGTCCAAGATAGGCTGATGACCATGCGTAAACCCGGCTTTCTGTTTGCTGTCGGCGCCCTGCTACTGGGCTTTGTGGTGGTGATACTGGGCGCCTATACCCGGCTGGTACATGCGGGCCTGGGTTGTCCCGACTGGCCCGGTTGCTATGGTTTTCTCAGCGTACCGCGCAGCGATACCGCACTGGAGCTGGCGCAGGTGCGCTTCCCTGACGCCCCGGTTGAGACATTCAAGGCTTGGGCAGAAATGATCCATCGCTACGCTGCTGGCCTGCTGGGTTTGGCCGTTCTCGGGCTGGCCCTGCTGGCATTGAGATACCGCGGGCGCGGCGATTATCCGCTGAAACTGCCGCTGGGCCTGCTGGCACTGGTGATCTGTCAGGCACTGTTCGGCATGTGGACAGTGACTCTGAAGCTCTGGCCACAGGTGGTCACCGCCCATCTGCTCGGCGGCTTCGCCACCCTGAGTCTCCTGCTCCTGCTGTGCCTGCGTCTGTCCGGAAGACTACCTGCCGATATCGGCCTCACCGCCCTGCGGCCCTGGGCTCGGACGGTGCTGTTGGTTGTCATCGTGCAGATTGCGTTGGGTGGCTGGGTCAGCAGCAACTACGCTGCGGTGGCCTGCGTTGATCTGCCTACCTGTCATGGGGAGTGGTGGCCGGCGATGGATTTTGTCGCTGGCTTCAATATCTTTCAGGAAATCGGCCCCAACTATCTCGGCGGCATGCTTTATGGGGAGGGACGCACCGCTATCCACTTCACCCATCGCATCGGCGCGTTGGTGACCATGGCGGGTGTGCTGCTGCTGGCCTGGCGGCTGTACCGCGCGGGCCTGAGAGCCACTGCAGCGGGACTCTCATTGGTACTTTTCACGCAGATCGGACTGGGGATGACCAACGTACTGGCCCACCTGCCACTGGCCGTCGCCGTCGCGCATAACGCCGTCGGCGCCTTGCTGCTGCTCAGTCTGGTATGGGTCAATTACCGCCTGCGCCCTGCCGCAATCAGGGTGAGCACAAAGCGCAGCAACGCTGTCGGACATTGGACACCGGGCTGATTCGGCAAGCGTAACCATGAAACCAGAGCCATACTCACCATCATCGCCAGATGAACATAATAATAAGCGCCAAGGGCGCAGGGGGATCGTATGAGCACCATCACCAGAGCCGTACAAACAGCCGCGAGCTGGCAGGATTATCTGGAACTGACCAAACCCAAGGTCGTCGCATTGATGATCATCACCTCGGCGATTGGCATGCTGTTGTCCACACCGGGGGCTATCTCCTGGCAGGTACTGATACTGGGTAATGTGGGCATCGCCCTGTGTGCCGGCTCGGCTGCTGCGATCAATCATGTGGTGGATCGTCGAATCGATATCCACATGGCGCGTACCCAGCGCAGACCATTGGCCCAGGGGCGAGTCAATCCATTGCATGCGCTGACCTTTGCCCTGCTGCTTGGGTTGGTCGGCATGACCATCCTGCTGCTCTGGATCAACGCCCTGACCGCCTGGCTGACGCTGGGTTCGCTGCTCGGTTATGCGGTGGTCTACACCTCCTTTCTCAAACGCGCCACCCCGCAGAACATTGTTATCGGCGGGCTGGCCGGCGCCGCACCACCACTGCTGGGCTGGACCGCGGTAACCGGGCGGATCGACGCCGAAGCCCTGTTACTGGTGCTGATCATCTTCGCCTGGACGCCACCGCACTTCTGGGCACTGGCCATCCATCGCAAGGCGGAATACGCGAAAGTCGCCATCCCCATGCTGCCGGTTACCCACGGAGAGCAATACACCAAGCTGCATATCCTGCTGTATACCTTTATGCTGTTTGCGGTCAGCCTGTTGCCCTATGTGATTCACATGAGCGGCCCGCTGTATCTGCTGGTTGCAATAGGGCTTGGCCTGCGTTTCATTGATTGGGCCTGGGCCTTGTATCGTGATAGCCGCAAACATGCAGCAATCAAGACCTTCAAATTTTCGCTGTGGTACCTGCTGTGGCTATTCGTTGCCCTGCTGGCGGATCACTATGCTGGAGTAGTCGGATGGCTTTGAGTGGGGTTCAGAAAACGGTACTGACAGCCGTGGCCGTAGTTGCCCTGGTGATCGGTGCCACGGTAAACAAGGTAATGCGTCCAGCCCCTCTGGATCAGGCACAGCTGGCTGAAGCAGGGGTATTCCTGTTTGATGCGCCACGCCCGATTCCGGATATTCAACTGACCTCAGCCACCAATGAGCCCTGGGGCAAGGCTGACCTGCAAGGGCAATGGAATCTGCTGTTTTTTGGCTATACCTTTTGTCCCGATATCTGCCCCACGACCATGGCCGAGTTACGCCAGCTGACGCATGAATTACCCGCTGAACAGCGCGATCAATTACAGATCACCATGATCAGTGTTGACCCCAAGCGCGACACTCCGCAGCAGATGAACAGCTATCTGATGTTCTTTGATGCTGGATTTACCGGAGCCAGCGGCGACCCCGCGGAGCTGGCCAGGTTCGCGGGGGCGCTGTCGGTGGCCTACATCGAGCCCGATACCACCCAGGACAATTATCTGGTGGACCACAGCGGCCAGGTGGTGATAATTGATCCCAACGGGCAATATGTTGGCTTTATCCGGCCGCCGCTGCGGCCAGCCCGGTTGAGCAGCCTGCTACCGAAGATCATGACCCAATCCAGGTGATAACAGTGCTGTTTATGCTTAGCCGGCACCGCTAGCCTAACACATTGATATTATTAGTATTTTCATGCAATTTCTGGTCTTTCGCGTGCCCCTTGGGCACAATGGCGCTATTCAAGCCGACGTAGAATCATTGAGGTGTACGCCATGCAAGGACATCCGGATATAGTCAATTACCTGAACGAGTTGTTGCGTGGCGAGCTGGGTGCTCGCGATCAGTACTTTCTGCATTCACGGCTGTACGACGACATGGGCTACAGCAAGCTGTATGTGCGCATCAATCATGAGATGGAAGAAGAAACCGAGCATGCCGATGCCCTGTTGCGGCGCATCCTGTTCCTCGGTGGCAAACCCGACATGCGGCCTTCGCCGATTGAACCCGGTTATACCGTCCCAGACATGCTGGAAGCCGATCTCAAGCTGGAATACCACGTCCGTGAAGCACTGGCCAAGGGTATCGCCTTGTGTGAACAGCACCGCGACTATATCAGCCGGGATATTCTGGTGATCCAGCTCAAGGACACCGAAGAAGACCATGCCTATTGGCTGGAAAAACAGCTTGGGCTGATCACATTGGTCGGGCTGGAAAACTACCTGCAGGCGCAGATCTGATTGATGCGGGTTAGCTGGCCGCAAGACCAGCCAGTCCGGTATTTGCTACTGCCGCCTTGGTACCAATAGCGACAGCATGAACAACCCCGCCGCGCTGACCACGATCGATGGCCCAGCCGGGGTATCCAGATTCCACGACAAGGCCAACCCACCCACTACCGCCAAACAGCCCAGACAACTGGCACCCAGTGCCATCTGTTCCGGTGTGCGCGCATGGCGCTGGGCCGCCGCCGGCGGGATAATCAACAGCGAGGTAATCAGCAACACACCGACGACCTTCATGGCCACCGCAATCACGATGGCTATCAGCAGCATCAGCGCCAGCCGGATGGCACTGACCGGCAATCCCTCGACCCGCGCCAGCTCCTCATGCACGGTGACCGACAGCAACGGCCGCCACAGCCAGGCGAGCAAGACTGACACCACCGCCAGGCCGCCCAACATCCAGCCCAGGTCGTCGCGGGTGATCGCCAGCAGATCACCGAACAGATAGGCGAGCAGGTCAACACGCACGCTCTCGGTCAAGGCAAGCACAACCAAGCCCAGCGACAGGGTGCTGTGCGCCAGTATCCCCAACAGGGTATCGCTGGCCAGCCACTTGCGGTTCTGCATGGCTACCAGCAGTACGGCCAGCAGTACGCAGCCAACCGTTACCGCCAGCGTCAGATTGATCTGCAGCAGCATGCCCAGCGCCACGCCAAGCAGCGCTGAATGCGCCAGGGTATCGCCGAAATAGGCCATGCGCCGCCACACCACAAAGGAACCCAGCGGGCCGGCTACCAGCGCCAGTCCGAGTCCGGCGATCAATGCATAGAGAAGAAAGTCAGGCATGGTTACAGGGAGATCCGTCCGGGTGCTGATGGGTGCTGTCGACGATGGCGCCGTGCATATCGTGGCTGTGATCATGCTGGTGGTTATATACCGCCAGCGCGCTGGCCTGCTCGCCGAACAGGGCGACAAACGCCGGGTCGGTGCTCACCTGCTCGGGCCGCCCGGAGCAGCACACATGGCGATTCAGACAGACCACGGTGTTGGTAGTGGCCATCACCAGATGCAGATCGTGGGACACCATCAGCACACCGCAGCCGTAACGCTCGCGCAGGCGGGTGATCAGCTGATACAGCTCGATCTGCCCGTTCACATCAACACCCTGCACCGGCTCATCCAGCACCAGCAGATCCGGCTGGCGCAGCAGTGCGCGGGCCAGCAGAATGCGCTGCAATTCGCCGCCGGAAACCTGCTGCAACGGACGTTGCGCCAGATGCTGCGCCCCCACCTCGGTCAACGCCTGCAGTGCGGCGCTATGCTTGACCTTGGGCGCCAACATCAAGAAGCGCAGCACGTCGAGCGGCAGGGTCGCATCGATCTGCAGCTTCTGCGGCATATAGCCGATGCGCAGGTGTGGCTGGCGCTGCACCTGCCCGCCGTCGGCCCTGAGCAGCCCCAGCACGATGCGCACCAGACTGGTCTTGCCGGCACCATTGGGCCCGATCAGGGTGACTATCTCCCCGCGGCGCACCTGCAGGTTGATGTCCTCCAGAATGTTATTGCCATGGCGGCGAAAGCCAACCCCGGTCAGGCTGAGCAGCACGTCGCTCATGCCGCCTCCCGGCAACGTGCGCACAGACCGCTGATCTCCACGGTTTCCGCTTCCACGGCAAATCCCTGCTGGGCTGCCACCTGCCGAATCGCCGGCTGAATCAGCGCCTGATCCAGTTCAAAGGCCACCCGGCAATTACGACAGATCAGGAAGTGCCCCTGGTGGGTATGCTCCGGGCTGGCACAACCGATGAAGGCGTTGAGCGAGGCGATGCGGTGTACCAGTCCATGCTCCTGGAGAAAGTCCAGCGCCCGGTACACGGTGGGTGGCGCCGGACGGCGGTCATCCTCCCGGGCCAGGGTTTCCAGCAGATCGTAGGCACCCATCGGCCGGTGACTCTGCCATACCAGCTCCAGCACCCGCTTGCGCAACGCGGTCAGTCGGGCGCCATTGCGCTCGCAGACCTGTTCGGCAGCCGCCAGAGCATCATCGACACACTGCTGATGATCATGCCGGCAATGTGGTGTATCCGACACTGAGGAATTATTCATGCAGTCCCTGTTACCCTATTCGTAATGACTGTTATCATATAACAATTCTGTTTCCCGAGGTATCGGTCATGTTCTCACGCTTCCTGCCTGCGCTGCTGTTTGGACTTGCATTATCGTCCCCGCTCGCCGCCGACACGCCCAAGGTGGTAGCCACCATCAAACCATTGCAGCTGATCGCTGCCGCGGTGCTGGGCGATATCGCCGAACCCGACACACTGCTGCCACCGGCAGCCTCGCCGCACAATTACGCCCTGCGTCCATCCGACCGCCGTCTGCTGACCGAGGCCGACCGGGTGTACTGGGTCGGGCCGGATCTGGAGCGCTTCCTGCAGCGCTTGCTGGAGAACCAGGACAGTGCCCGCCGGATTGACCAGATGCCACATCTGACCCTGCGCTACTTCGACGACGAACACCACGATCACGGTCACGAGCACGAGCACGGTGCCGAGCATGGACATGACCCGCATGACCACGCACCCGGCACCCTGGACACGCATATCTGGCTATCACTGAGCAATGCCCGACATATCGCCCACGGGATGGCCGAGGACCTGGGCCAGCTGTATCCACAGCACCAGCAGCGGCTGCAGCACAATGCCGAGGCCTTCAGTCAGCGCCTGCAGCAGCTCGATCAACAGCTGCAACAGCGCCTGCGCCCGCTGGCCGGCAAGCCCTACTTCGTATTTCACGACGCCTATGGCTACTTCGAAGACAGCCTGGGTCTGAAACCGCGAAGTGTCTTCACCCTGTCAGCCGAAATCCAGCCCGGCGCCCGACACCTGCAGAGCCTGCGCCAGAGTCTGGCCGAAGCCGGTTCCGCCTGCCTGTTCAGCGAACCACAGTTCCCCGCTGCCCGGATAACGGCGCTGAGTGAAGGGATGCCTGTGCGGATCGCCGAGCTGGACCCGCTGGGTATCGATGTAACAGACGGAGCTGGCGGCTATGAGCAACTGATGAGCAATCTCGCCAGCCAGCTGGCAGGCTGCCTGGAGCAACTCTGAGCAACTGCCGCCGGGCTCAACGGCGACTGTTGTCCAGAATGACCTCCAGCAATCCCGGGAAACGCGCATCCATTTCCCTGCGCCGCAGGGAATTCATATGCGTGGTGCCCGCGGCATAGCTGCACACCAGCCCCGCATCGCGCAGCACTCGGAAGTGATGGGACATGCTCGATTTCGGCCGTCCGCCGTCAAGCTCGCCGCAACTGGCCTCCGCAACGTTGGCCAGGCGCTGCACAACCTCCATCCGAACCGGATCACTGAGGGCATGAAGGACGCGCTCCAGAACGAAGTCTTCCGGCGCCGGGTGTTTGAAAGGTCTCATGCATGCAGTCTAACGCGAGGTTTGCGCTTGATCCATTGTTCGAATATCATCGAACAATGGATCAACCCTCCAGGAGACATCATGTCATCACTTTTCCAACCCTTCACACTCAAGGACATCACCCTGCGCAACCGGATCGCAGTGCCGCCCATGTGCCAGTTCAGCGCAGAAGATGGCCGGGTGAATGACTGGCACCTGCAGAACTACGGCAGCCAAGCCCGCGGCGGCGCCGGTCTGGTTATCGTCGAAGCCACTGCGGTGGCGCCGGAAGGACGTATCTCGCCCTACTGCACCGGCATCTGGAGCGACGAACTGGCCCAGGCCTTCATTCCCACAGTCCAGGCGATCAAGGCGCACGGCGCAGTCGCCGGTATCCAGATCGCCCATGCCGGGCGCAAGGCCAACACCAACCGCCCCTGGGAAGGTGATGACCATATCGCCGAGGATGATCCGCGCTATCTGGAGAGCATCGCGCCCTCGGCGATTGCCTTCAACGACGCCAACCTGCAGCGCACCCCACGGGCGATGACCCTGGATGACATTGCCCGGGTGCGGGATGACTTCGTTGCCGCTGCCCAGCGTGCACTGGACGTCGGCTTCGAGTGGCTGGAGCTGCACTTCGCCCATGGCTATCTGGCCCAGAGTTTCCTCTCCGAGCACTCCAACCAGCGCACCGACGAGTACGGCGGCAGCTACGAGAACCGCAGCCGGTTCCTGCGGGAAACCTTCGCCGCCGTGCGTGAAGTCTGGCCGGCGCACCTGCCGCTGACCATCCGCCTCGGGGTGCTGGAATTCGATGGCCGGGACGAGCAGACCCTCAGCGAGTCGATCGACCTGACCAGACGCCTGAAAGCGGATGGCCTGGACATGATCAGTGTCAGCATCGGCTTCAGCACGCCACAGGCGCAGATCCCCTGGGCACCGGCCTTCATGGGACCGATTGCCGAGCGGGTACGCCGTGAAGCAGACATTCCCGTGTCGTCGGCCTGGGGCTTCGGCGAACCGCAGCTGGCTCAGAAGGCCATACAGGACGGCCAGCTTGATCTGGTCATGGTCGGCAAGGCACATCTGGCCAATCCGCACTGGGCCTATCAGGCAGCACGCGAACTGCAGGTCGAGGACGCCGCTCTGGCGACCCTGCCAACGCCCTACGGTCACTGGCTGGGGCGCTACTGAGCAACTGATTGCCGCGGCCTAAAGCGCCAGCGGCAATCCGACAGTGATCTCACGATGCTGCGCCAGCAATCGCTGAAAGTGCTCGGGATTCTTGATCAGCACGCCGCTCTGAGCGGTATGCTGGTCTGCCGCCAACTGGCGGGACAGCCAGAAGCGCAGGGCCGCCAGCCGAAGCAGATCGGGCCAGACCTCTGCTTCCAGCGGCGTAAATCGCCGCTGGCTGGCGTAGCCGGCCAGCAGGGCTTCGGCCCGGCGCGCATCCAGCCCTCCATCCTCAGCCAGACACCAGTCATTCACACAGATGGCCACGTCATACAGTGCCCAGCCACTGAAGGCATTGTAGAAATCGATGATGCCGCTCAGGTGGTGCCCTTCAAACAGCACATTATCGCGGAACAGATCACCATGCAGCACCGCTTCCGGTAGCGCCGGACGCTGGCTGCGCAGCTGCTCGACCACTGGCAGCATCTCCTCCAGCAAATCCCTTGCCTGCCCGCTGCTGCGTTGCAGCAGCGCAGCAGCCTCACGCGCCATCCAGTCCAACCCACGGTCACTGTGCCGCTGCATGCCGGTGTCCGCCGTAGCCCCATGCAGACGCGCGAGCATGTGGCCCAACGCATGACAATGGCTGGCATCGGCGTATTCCAGATGATGACCGGGCAAGCGGGGCTGCAATAGCGCGGGCCGCTGATTGAGCTGGTGCAGCGCCTGCCCCTGACGATCCACAAGCGCGTAAGGCACCGGCAAGCCAGCCTGGTGCAAGCACTCAAGCAGGCGAACCAGAAACGCCAGATCAGCCACCGGGCCCCGCTCGATCAGCGTCAGTACATACTCACCCCGTTCAGTAGAAACGAAAAAGTTGCTGTTCTCGGTACCCCCCAGGATGCCGCTGAAATCGATCAGCCGCCCCAGATCAAAGCCCAGCAGAAACTGCTCCAGCTCATCCCGACTGACCGGTGTGAATACTGACATCAGGCTACTACCACTCGAAAATCTTCCAGGATGAGATGCGCATGCCACTGGGCGCATCGGCACGGGTGAAGTTACCGTCATCGTCCACCGCAACCAGGAAATAGGGCGCACCCTTCTTCGGCGTTACCTTGATGGCATAGAGAAAACCATTGATGCGGTACTCCTCGACGGTCTTGTCTCCTTCAGTCCGGATGGTGACATCAGGCTCGCCGGTCAGCGGCGCCTCCTGTGCCGTCACAGCCATACTTCCCAGCAATACCAGTGCAGCCAATCCGCAGCCTATCAAGCGTGTCATGTTAACCTTGTCCTTGTACTGAATGATGATGATCTCATTCTAGCCTCTTTTACTCTGGAAACGCTGACCTGACGCATGACTGACTCTATTCCCCCGCTGGTTCTTGTTGATGGCTCCTCCTATCTGTACCGGGCTTTCCACGCATTGCCACCGCTGACCACCTCCACCGGCAACCCGACAGGCGCCGTGAAGGGCGTGCTCAACATGCTGCTGAGCCTGCGCAAACAGTACCCGGACAGCCCCCTGGCAGTGGTCTTCGATGCCAAGGGGCCGACCTTCCGTGATGCCCTGTTCGAGGACTACAAGTCCCACCGTCCACCGATGCCCGATGACCTGCGCTCGCAGATCGAGCCACTGCATGCCTGCGTTCGCGCGCTCGGCCTGCCGCTGCTGTGCGTCGAGGGCGTGGAAGCCGACGACGTGATCGGCACCCTGGCCCGGCAAAGTGCTGCACGGGACTGTCCGGTGGTGATATCCACCGGCGACAAGGACATGGCGCAGCTGGTCGATGGCCACATCACTCTGGTCAATACCATGACCGGTACGGTAATGGACGCTGACGGGGTAAAAGAAAAGTTCGGTGTCGGCCCCGAGCTGATCATTGATTTTCTCGCCCTGATGGGTGACAAGTCCGACAACATTCCCGGCGTACCGAGTGTCGGTGAAAAGACCGCGCTGGGCCTGTTGAACGGACTGGGCGGCGGTATGGATGTGATCTACGCCAACCTGGATAAGATCCCCGAGCTGCCGATTCGCGGCGCAAAAAAGCTGCCGGAAAAGCTGCTCGAGCACAAGGACATGGCCTACCTGTCCCAGGAACTGGCCACCATCAAGGTCGACGTCGAACTGGATGTACAGGTCGACGCCCTGCACCCGACCGAGCCCGACCGCGAAGCGCTGATCGCGCTCTACCGCACTCTGGAATTCAAGGCCTGGCTGGACGAACTGCTGCGCGAGGCCAAGGCCGCCGGCGACGCCATCGAAACGCCCGATCAGCAACCGGCGGTGCAGGTGCAATATGAAACCATCCTTGATCAGACCCGACTGGAGCACTGGCTCCAGCAACTGCACGAGGCGCCGCTGTTTGCCTTCGACACCGAAACCACCAGCGTGCATGCCCAGCAGGCAGAGCTGGTCGGTGTGTCTTTTGCCGTCACCCCGCACCAGGCCGCCTATGTGCCACTGGCACACAGCTACATGGGCGTGCCCGCGCAACTGGATCGTGACCAGGTGCTGGCGGCGCTCAAGCCGCTGCTGGAAGACCCGCACAAAGCCAAGCTGGCGCAGAACGCCAAATACGATATCAACGTCCTGGCCCACTATGGCATCGACGTGCGCGGCGTCGCCTTCGACAGCATGCTCGAGTCCTACGTACTGGACTCCACTGCCACCCGCCATGACATGGACAGCCTGGCCCTGAAGTATCTGGGCATAGGCACCACCCGCTTCGAGGACATCGCCGGCAAGGGGGCCAAGCAACTGACCTTCGATCAGATCGCACTGGAGCAGGCGGCACCCTACGCCGCTGAAGACGCCGACATCACCCTGCGCCTGCACCAGACCCTGTGGCCGAAACTGCAGGAAATCAGTCCGCTGGCCGGGGTACTGCAAAGCATCGAGATGCCACTGATGCCGGTACTGGCACGCATCGAGCGCACCGGCACCCTGGTGGATGCCAGGCTGCTGGGCGAACACAGCCACGAACTCGGCGGCAAACTCACCGCCCTTGAGCGCCAGGCCTTCGCCCTGGCCGGCGAGGAATTCAATCTGGGTTCGCCCAAGCAGCTGGGCGCTATCCTGTATGAAAAACAGGGCCTGCCGATCCTGTCGAAAACCGCCAAGGGCCAGCCCTCTACCGCTGAATCCGTGCTCGCCGAGCTGGCCGACCAGGGATATGAGCTGCCCCAGGTGCTCATGCAATACCGCACCCTGAGCAAACTCAAGAGCACCTATACCGACCGCCTGCCGGAGCAGATCAACCCGCGCACCGGGCGCATTCATACCAGCTACCACCAGGCGGTAACCGCCACCGGCCGGCTCTCCTCATCCGACCCGAACCTGCAGAACATCCCGATCCGCACCGCCGAGGGTAGACGGATTCGCCAGGCTTTCATTGCACCAGAAGGCTACCGCATCATGGCTGCGGACTATTCGCAGATCGAACTGCGCATCATGGCCCACCTGGCCCAGGACGAGGGGCTGCTGGAAGCCTTCCGGCAGGGACTGGATGTACACCGCGCCACCGCGGCCGAGGTCTTCGGCGTGGAGCTGGATGAGGTCAGCAGCGACCAGCGGCGCAGCGCCAAGGCAATCAACTTCGGCCTGATCTACGGCATGAGCGCCTTCGGCCTGGCCAAACAGATCGGTGTGGATCGCAAGCAGTCCCAGGCCTATATCGACCGCTACTTTGCCCGCTATCCCGGCGTGCTGCGCTACATGGAAAACACCCGCGCCCAGGCGGCAGAACAGGGCTATGTCGAGACCCAGTTCGGCCGTCGGCTGTACCTGCCGGAAATCCACTCCAAGAACCAGGCCATGCGCAAGGCGGCCGAACGCACTGCCATCAACGCACCCATGCAGGGCACGGCGGCGGACATCATCAAGCGCGCGATGGTCACCGTGGATCAATGGCTGCAGGCATCCGGTCTGGATGCACGGGTGGTCATGCAGGTGCATGACGAGCTGGTTCTGGAGGTGCATGAGGATCTGATCGAACCGGTCAGGGCCGGCCTGCAGGAGCGCATGAGCGCCGCCGCCACGCTGGATGTGCCGCTGCTGGTGGAAACCGGTGTCGGCGATAACTGGGATGAGGCGCACTGACTCTCGATTTGCGCTTGTCAGTCCTGAGTGCCTTGCGCCGTGGGAGGCCTGTCCGTGACACGCCGTGAACACCTCCCTGTGGGCTCATTGATGCCATCCATGGCGTCAAACGGTCACAGCCAGGCCTCCCACGGCATCAGGGTAAAAGCATTTGCGCCGCTGAGGGTTTAAAACCAACAGCGGCTCGGAGTTCTGAGGAAAGACCGGGAGGCAGGGTTGTGCCGACCGTCGTGTCGCCATGGATGGCGACCGCGAGCTTACAGGGACGTACTTGCAGCGTGTCGGCACGGCCCTGCCTCCCAGCCTCGCCGGAACCCTCAGCCATGCCGATATTCGTAGGCCGGGGTGGGTATGACCCATTGCAGGACCGTCTGCGGCCAGGGACGGCCGTAGACGAGCGCCATGGATGGCGGGGTGCGAGTCCGGAATGGGTCATGCCCATCTCGGCCCGGCTCCAGACCACCAGCGACACGAGCCAGACCCAGACAACAAAAAACCCGCTCAATGAGCGGGTTTTTTGTCAGTCAGCCAGATCTTATTTGATCTTGCCTTCCTTGTAGATCACGTGCTTGCGTACAACCGGATCGAATTTCTTGATTTCGATCTTGTCGGGAGTAGTACGCTTGTTCTTGTCGGTAGTGTAGAAGTGACCAGTACCGGCAGAGGAGATCAGACGAATCAATTCACGCATGATAACTGCTCCTTAGATTTTTTCGCCGCGGGCGCGCATTTCGGCCAGAACAGCGTCAATACCGCGTTTGTCGATAATGCGCATGCCCTTGGCGGAAGTGCGTACACGAACAAAGCGTTTCTCGGACTCAACCCAGAAGCGGTGATGCTGCAGGTTAGGCAGAAAACGACGTTTGGTTCTGTTGTTAGCGTGGGAAACATTGTTCCCAGTAACCGGACGCTTGCCGGTCACTTGACATACTCGAGACATGGTTAACCCTCTCCAACCACTTGCCCAACCCGAACTGGTTGGAAGTCATAAATAAGGAATCTGTTGTCCAGTCGGAACCACTTTTCGCGCTTAACAAATGCAGTGTCAGCGGCGCAGCCCCGAGAAGAGCGGAGCTTTATATCAAAAAGCAGCGCACCAATCAATTGTTTTTCACGTTCAATGCCTATAAAAGCCCCCGCTCGGCAAAGGAAACCGGCTCCCCATCACCGACCACCAGATGGTCCAGCACACGTATATCGACCATCGCCAGCGATTCCTTCAGGCGCCGGGTCAGCAGCATATCAGCCTGACTGGGCTCGGATACGCCCGACGGATGGTTATGCGTCAGGATCAGCGCCGCCGCATTATGCGCCAGCGCCCGCTTGATCACCTCGCGGGGATAGACACTGGCGCTGTCCAGCGTACCGCGGAACAACTCCTCGAAGGCGATCACCCGGTGCTGGTTATCCAAATATAGACAGGCAAACACTTCGTGCGGCAAGGCCGCCAATTGGCTGCGGAGAAAATTCCGCACCGCCCCCGGAGAAGTCAGAGCATCGCCGCGCTTGAGCTCCTCGAATAAGTGCCGCCGGGCCATTTCCATCACCGCCTGCAGCTGGGCGAATTTGGCTGGCCCGAGGCCAGGTCGACTGCAGAAGGCCGACTGGTCAGCATGCAACAGAGCGCGCAGGCTCCCAAAGCTGGAAAGCAGTTGCCGAGCCAGATCTACCGCACTGCAGCCGGGCAAGCCAGTACGCAGAAAGATCGCCAGCAGCTCCGCATCCGACAGGGCACTGGCCCCCTGCAACAACAGCTTCTCCCGGGGGCGCTCCGCCGCCGGCCAGTCAGTAATCGCCATGAGATGTGCTCCTTGCGTTCAGCCAGGCACGTACATCCCTATCGTGCAATTCGAGTCAGGAGTATAAGTTCGGCCCGAATGCAGGGCCAGCAATGCATGGGAGGGGCGTGACCGGGTCGGCATATGTTATCGTTAGCGCCATTTGCCTGGCGCGACGAAACGTCAACAAGCCCCAACCGGAGTAGATGATGCAGCGGTTGCTCAATAAGCAGATTGTTCTCGGAATCAGCGGTGGCATTGCTGCCTATAAAAGTGCCGAACTGGTCCGGCGGCTAAAGGAAGCCGGTGCCGATGTACGTGTGGTGATGACCCGTGCCGCCCATGAGTTCATTACGCCCTTGACCCTGCAGGCGTTGTCAGGGAACCCGGTGCATGGCGATCTGCTGGATCCCGCCGCAGAGGCAGCCATGGGCCATATCGAACTGGCGCGCTGGGCCGACCTGGTGTTGATTGCCCCGGCCACCGCAGACCTCATGGCCCGGCTGGCTGCTGGCCGCGGCGACGACCTGTTGACCACGCTGGTACTGGCGACCGATGCGCAGATAGCCATGGCGCCGGCGATGAACCAGGCCATGTGGCGCGACCCCGCCACCCAGGCCAACTTGCAGACACTGTTGCAGCGCGACATCAAGGTATTTGGCCCGGCCGCTGGGGAGCAGGCCTGTGGCGATGTTGGTCCGGGCCGCATGCTTGAACCTACCGACCTTGCGCAGCGCTGCGCCGATTGCTTCGAGCGCCAGCTTCTCACTGGTCGCCATGTACTGATCAATGCCGGCCCCACCCGTGAGGCCATCGATCCGGTACGCTACATTTCCAACCACAGCTCGGGAAAAATGGGTTTTGCTCTGGCTGAAGCTGCTGCCGAAGCCGGCGCCCGGGTCACCCTGGTTGCCGGCCCGGTTAATTTGCCGACCCCGCTACGGGTAGAGCGCATCGACGTGATCAGCGCCGCCGACATGCTTGCCGCCTGTGAAGCAGCACTACCGGCAGATCTGTTCATTGCCTCGGCAGCGGTGGCTGATTACCGTCCAGCCAGCTGCGCCCCCGGCAAGCTGAAGAAGGACACCCGCAGCGAAGACGGCATGACCCTGCAACTGGTGCGCAATCCGGATATTCTCGCCAGCCTGGCCGCTCATGCTGAGCGCCCCACCTGGTGCGTGGGCTTTGCTGCCGAGACCGACGATGTGCTGGCCTACGCCAGCGATAAACTGACCCGCAAGAATCTGGATCTGATCGTTGCCAATGACGTCAGTCAACCGGGGATCGGTTTCAATTCTGATAACAATGCCGTCACCCTGATTGATCGCAGCCTGGCGCCGCAGGCGCTACCCAGAGCCAGCAAACAGAAACTGGCCCGCCAGATCATCGCCTTTATTGCCACTCACCTGAAGAACCCAGCCTGAGGACATACCATGCACGCTCTGCAAGCCCGGATTCTCGACCCCCGTCTTGGTCAACAATGGCCGCTGCCCAGCTACGCTACCGAGGGTTCCGCCGGTCTGGATCTGCGTGCCATGCTGGACGCCTCGCTGACACTGGAGCCGGGGCAAACCGCCCTGTTACCCACCGGGATGGCCATTCATATCGCCGACCCGGGGCTGGCCGCCATGATCCTGCCGCGATCCGGATTGGGTCACAAGCATGGCATTGTGCTGGGCAATCTGGTCGGCCTGATCGACTCCGACTACCAGGGTGAATTGATGGTGTCCTGCTGGAACCGTGGACAGCAGTCGTTCACGATTGAACCCGGCGAGCGCATCGCGCAAATGGTATTGGTACCTGTAGTGCAAGCAAACCTGGAGATTGTCACTGAGTTTGACAATAGTCAGCGGGGCGCCGGTGGCTTTGGGCATACCGGCAGCCATTAATTGGATTGTGCACGGAGGCGTAACCCGATGAAGCTGAAGAAACCTTCCCTACGACCCCAGCCTACCGGGTTGCCAAGCACCCTGGTGCCGTTGCTGCTGATGCTGGCTGGCTTGGCTGCAGCCCTTGCCCTGCTCTGGCTGTTGTTATTTGCCCCTGCCGCAAAAATCTACCATCAGGATCTGAGCGATGCGTATGTTGGCCAACAACAGAGCGCATTGAATCGCGCTTTAGCGCGCCTGGATACTGATCTGGCGCAGGTCGCGGCCAATCCCCAATTACAGACCCTATTGCAACAGAACAACAACGCCAACCTGAATCGTCTGCTGCACTATTATTTCGCCGATAGTCTGACAACCTATGTGCAACTGCCCGGCAAGGCCAGGCCGATAGACAACGAGCAGGCCCCGCTCAGTTTTGCGGCGCTGGACATGATCCGGCGCGCCGAGCGCGGGATGCCGGTGCCGGCTGAAGCACATAAAGTCGGCGATCAGTGGCGCTTGTATGCCGTACAACCCCTGCGCATCTCGCCACAATCACCGATCGGCGGCACGCTGCTGGCCGTCTTCGACATGCAACGGGTGCTGGGTCTGCTACCGTCACTGCCTGCCGATGCCGGCCAGGTCAGCCTGGTGCAACAGTTCCCCAACGCGCCCGCCCAGACGCTGTATCAGCAAGGCAATGGTCAGGGCGAGGTGGTTACCCTGAGCACCGACAATCCGGCTTGGACGCTCACCTTCCGTGGTGGCGCCGCATTGGGCGCGGGTGCGCCCAACCCGTTACTGCTGCTGGCCGCTATCCTGCTGGCGCTGGCCGGCGCGCTGGCCAGTCTGCTGTTTCTGCAGCGCAGCTGGAGCAGAGCGTTGGATGCGGATACCGAGACACTGGATCACCTGACCCGCGGTCACAAGGCCGCTGGCCTGCAACTGGGCCCATTGGAACCGGTGGCTCAACGCATCATGCAGCTGGCCAGCCAGACCGCTGCGCGCCAACCCAACCCGGAACCGCACAGCGCCCTGCCGAAGACCACCACAGCCGCTCCGCAAGAGCAGCCTTCACCAATAGATGACGTGTTGGATATCGATTTACTGGATGATCTGCCGCTGGACGATCCGCTCATGGCATCGGGAGCGGGTATTCCTGACCTGCCCGCCGAGATTTTCCGCGCCTATGATATCCGCGGCGTAGTCGGCCAGACCCTGACGCCGGAGTATGTCTACTGGCTGGGGCGGTCGATCGGTAGCGAGTCAATCGACGCTGGTGAAACGAAGGTTGCGGTAGCCCGGGACGGCCGACTGTCTGGCGAGGAATTGATGAGCGAATTGATTCGCGGCCTCTGTGACAGCGGCTGTCAGGTTACTGATCTGGGCATGGTGCCGACGCCTGTGCTCTATTACGCCACCCACAGCACCGATACTCGCTCCGGCGTCATGCTGACCGGCAGTCATAATCCACCGGACTACAACGGCCTGAAGATCGTCATCGCCGGACAGACATTATCCGGCGAGCGCATTGCCGATCTCCGTCAGCGGCTGAAACAGAACAGGCTGCATGAAGGCCAGGGCAGTTGCGTGTCGGTGGATATTCTCGACAGTTACTGCCAGCGCATCGTCGATGACGTATTGCCAGCCCGCCAACTCAAGGTCGTCATCGACTGCGGCAATGGAGTCGGTGGTGTGATTGCCGAGAAGCTCTTCGATCAATTGGGCTGCGATGTCATCGCGCTGTATTGCGATGTGGATGGCACCTTCCCCAACCACCACCCGGATCCCGGCAAGGTAGAAAACCTGCAGGATCTGATCACCATCGTCAAACAACAGAATGCTGATCTTGGCCTGGCCTTCGACGGCGACGCCGACCGCCTCGGCGTGGTGACACCCGCTGGCGAGATCATCTGTGCCGATCGCCTGCTGATGCTATTCGCTGAAGATATCGTCACTCGTAACCCCGGCGCTGATATCGTATTTGACGTGAAATGCACCCGTCAGCTGCCGCAACTGATCAGCCAACTTGGTGGACGTCCGGTGATGTGGAAGTCCGGTCACTCGATGATCAAGGCCAAGATGCAGGAAACCAACGCCCTGCTCGGTGGCGAGATGAGTGGCCACGTCTTCTTCCAGGAGCGTTGGTACGGCTTCGATGATGGCCTGTATGCGGCCTGCCGGCTTTTGGAGCTGGTATCGATACTGAGCACCACTCGAGACGAGATCAACACCCTGTTCAGCCGTCACCCGGCTGGCTGGAATACCCCTGAGATCAACCTCACGGTAGGCGAACAGCGCAAGTTCGAGGTGATCGAGGCGCTGCAGACCGCCGCCGACTGGGGAGAGCAGGCACGTATTACCACTATTGATGGCATCCGCGTCGACTACCCTGATGGCTGGGGCTTGGTGCGCGCCTCCAACACCACGCCAGTGCTGGTGCTGCGCTTTGAGGGTGAAGATGCCGCCGGGCTAGAGCGTATCCGCCAACTGTTCCGTCGTCAGCTAGCCGCAGTGGCACCTGACCTTGAGCTCAACAACCTGTAATTCAGGAGAACCGAATCATCATGCTGAACCGTGACGCCGCCGCCCAGGTATCGCGCATCCTCACCGAAGCGCTGCCCTATATCCAGCGTTTCACCGGCAAGACCATTGTTATCAAGTACGGTGGTAACGCCATGGAAAGCGAGGAGCTGCAGGCCAGCTTTGCCAAGGACATCGTGTTGATGAAGACCGTCGGTATCAACCCGGTGGTAGTGCACGGTGGTGGCCCACAGATCGGTGACCTGCTCAAACGATTGAATATCGCCAGCGAGTTCATTGAAGGCATGCGCGTGACCGACAGCGCCACCATGGATGTGGTGGAGATGGTACTCGGCGGTCTCGTCAACAAGAACATCGTCAACCTGATCAACCAGCATGGCGGCCAGGCACTTGGCCTGACCGGCAAGGATGCCAACCTGATCCGCGCGCGCAAGCTCAAGGTGAGCCGTCGCACGCCGGGCATGGACAAGCCCGAGATCATCGATATCGGCCACGTCGGCGAAGTCACCGAGGTCAATGTCAGCCTGATCAACCGACTGATTTCCGGCAACTTCATTCCGGTCATCGCCCCCATCGGTGTGGGAGAAGACGGCAAGTCCTACAACATCAACGCCGACCTGGTGGCGGGCAAGGTGGCCGAAGCGCTGCAGGCCGAGAAGCTCATGCTGCTGACCAATATCGCCGGGCTGATGGACAAGCAGGGCAATGTGCTTACCGGCCTGAGCACCGCTCAGGTAGACGAACTGATCGCCGACGGCACCATCTATGGCGGCATGCTGCCGAAGATTCGCTGCGCACTGGACGCGGTTCAGGGTGGGGTCGATAGCGCCATTATCGTCGATGGTCGCGTACCCAATGCGGTGCTGTTGGAGATCTTCACCGATACCGGCGTCGGTACCCTGATCACCAATCAGTCACAGAGGTAAATGAGGATGCAACAGCAGGACTTTCGTTTCAGCCACCAGCTGCGCGTACGCTGGGCCGAAGTAGATATGCAGGGCATCGTCTTCAATGGTCATTACCTGACCTATGCCGATGTTGGCATTACCGAGTACTTCCGCACCCTGCGCGCGGCCAATCCGGATACGGAGATTCTTGGCAGTGATTTCTTTGCGGTGCGTACGGTGCTGGATTACCAATCACCCGCCCGCTTCGATGATCTTCTGGATATCCATGTGCGCATCGCCCGGCTGGGTAACAGCAGCCTGCAGTTCGCCGTTGGTATCTACCGCGGCGAGGATTTGCTGGTCAAGGGAGAGGTGGTTTATGTACGGGCGGATATGGAGACCCGACGCCCGCAAGCCATCGAACAGGCCTTTCGCGACGCGATACATGCTTTTGAGATTACCGCACCTGAAGACACCAGCACCGCGCAGGCCTGAACAGGTCAGCGCGGTTGGCTGTATTCAATCAGCCAGCTGGGTATGCAACTGAACGCCGTGCAATAGATTATCCGCCAATGGACAGCGGCGCTCGACCTCCTGCAGAAATTCCTGCTTCTGCTCGGTGGTCAGATCCGCATCGATATCCACCCCCAGGCGTATCGCCTGGAAGCCCGGACGCACATCCAGGTTACGCCCAAGCAGACCATTGGGATCGTAATCCGCTTCGATATCGAAACGCATACCACGCAGCTCAATCTTGCGCTGGTGCGCAAGAAAACGCCCTATCGTGCCGAAACAACCACCCAGTGCCGCCAGCACCACATCCAGAGGTGTCGGCCCGGCATCGGTACCGGCTGCCGCGCGGGGCTGATCCATTACCAGCGTATGGCTGCCACACTGCATGGTGACAGCAAAGCCCTGTTCCATCTGTCCCTGCACCCGCATCGTTCTCAGACTCATATCATTACCTCACTGGTGTTTGCCGGTATTGATCTTCAGCATTGCATACAACGGACAGAAACTGACAAAGGCCGTCACCAGAGCGATGACGCCCAACCAGCCCCACCAGCCAATGACGCCACTCAGGCTCAAGCCAATCAGCACCAGACCCACGATAATGCGCAGTGCGCGGTCAACCTTTCCGATATTCGCTCGCATGATCTTCTCCTCAGAAACCCACTACCTTGCGGTTCTTTTGATCCGACAAAAATCAGCCTGCCCCATCAAAGTAACCGTCACACCCAAATATTAGATTAACCTAATTTAGATACTACTAATAAATAAAGCAAGGCCAAACCGCAAACCCAATACAGAAGGCTTGGCAACGTGCTTCATGGATTATGAGATAGAAGAGCGTATCGCGCGGCACGATAGAGGCGGGAATGAGAAAACGGACGCTCACCCATTGTTCACACCCGCTATACAGCACGCGGGAGCAACACAGGTAGTATGACTGCTGGGGAATGAACACACAGCGGTTCAGTCTGGCAGCAGATGAGCCAATCGTTCGCGGCGGTTGGCGAAGGCGGCATTGACCGACTCGATCTCTTCGCGATGCTTGGCGATCTGCCGCTCCAGCCGTTGCCGTTCAGCTTCGATGCTCTGCAGACGTTGCAACAATTGCGGATCCACCTCGCGACCGGCGCGTTCCTGGCTGGCTGCGCGGCTCTGGACTTCATCACGTTGGCTTTGCAGCGTAAGCAACCCGCCATTAGCAGTGGCAATCAGGCCTTCAATCTGCTGGATCTGCCGGCCATGGGCGCGATCAAGATCAGCCACGCTGGAATACAACCGCAACAGCGTTTCATCAGCACTACGCTGGCGTTGCTTTTCCAGTTCCGCGGTACGCATGGCCTGCCGCTCTTCGGGGCTCGGTGCGGCAGGTATCACTTGCTTGACCCGCCCATCCATATCCAGCACTTCATAGCCACGACTGACATACTGTGGTGGCACGCTGCGATCCAGCACCGTGACACCCTTGTCGTTGACATAGCGGTACAGCTCAGCGGCGTCAGCGATGGTCGCCGCACCAAGTAAGAGTACTACTGCTGGATACCAGATCCTTTTACGCATAACGGGACCACCCTGTCCTGATTGAGTGCCTACGGCCCCCGCTCAGACGCCGTATTGATCACGATAAGCCTGCACCGCAGGCAGATATTTGCGCAATTGCGCATCATCCTCAAGGAAAGCCAGAATCTGCGTGAGCGATACGATACTGATGACTGGAATACCGAAATCCCTCTCGACTTCCTGAATCGCCGATAACTCACCCTGACCACGCTCCTGCCGATCCAGCGCTACCATCACCGCCGCCGGCTCTGCGCCAGCCGCCTTGATAATCTGCATGACCTCGCGGATCGCGGTGCCTGCTGTGATCACATCATCAATGATAGCCACCCGGCCCTGGAGCGGCGCGCCAACCAGTGAACCACCTTCGCCGTGATCCTTGGCTTCTTTACGATTGAAGCAGTATGGCAGATCGACATCAAAGCTGTCAGCCAGAGAAACCGCAGCCGCAGCCGCCAATGGAATGCCCTTATAAGCTGGCCCGAAAATCATATCGATATTGTCCGGGCCCTGATGGATCAGCGCCTGTGCATAATAACGACCCAGCCGCGCCAGACTGCTGCCCGTGTTGAACAGGCCAGCATTAAAGAAATAAGGGCTGGTACGACCCGATTTGAGGGTAAATTCGCCGAAGCGCAATACGTTTCTATCCAGCGCAAAACGAATGAATTCCCACTGATATTCGTGCATCTATTACCCTCGTGATTAACAAAACTTTCTCCGGCTCAGGTATCATACACGCTCGATTTTGAGGGGGCCATGTATGCGAATCATCAGTCTGAATGTCAATGGTGTCGAGGCCGCAGCGGCTCGGGGTCTGTTTGACTGGCTGCGCACGCAGGACGCGGATGTTATCTGTCTTCAGGATATACGCGTTACCGCTCCCGAGCTGGAACAGGATCCCTACTGGATTGACGGTTACTGGCAATATTGCTTCGAGTCAGAAGTACCCAGCGAGGGCGGCGTAGCTATCTATACGCGCACCGCACCCAAAGCCATCATCATGGGGCTGGGCTTCGAGTTGGCGGATCGCTATGGCCGCTATATTCAGGCCGACTTCGACAAGGTCAGCATCGGCTGCCTGTTGTTGCCGTCGGGCCGGGATGGCGATGCTGAATTGAACCAGAAATTCAAATTCATGAATGACTTCAATACCTATCTGCAAAAGCAGCGGCGCAAGCGCCGGGAGTTCATCTACTGTGGTTCGCTGTACACTGCTCACCTGAAGCTGGACGTGAAGAACTGGCGGGACTGCCAGCATCAGCCCGGCTTCATGGCACCGGAGCGGGTCTGGATGGATGAGATCTTCGGTAACCTGGGCTACGTTGATGCCCTGCGTGAAGTCACCCGCGAGGCCGACCTGTACAGCTGGTGGCCGGATAGCGAACAGGCGCAGGATCTGAACCTGGGTTTGCGGTTTGACTATCAGATCCTCACGCCTGGCCTGCGGCGCTTCGTCAAGCACGCCAGCATTCCGCGCAAGGTACGTTTTTCCGAGCATGCGCCCGTGATCATCGATTACGAGTGGACACTGAGCATCTGAGTTATCCGGGCAGCGCTCATCGCTGCCCTTTTTCCCTTGCTGGTCACCTCCCGTCGCCCGGCTGCGCTGCTTGACTATGGTCAAGTTTTAATCAGCTCATCTCGAGCTAAACTGTCGGGCATATGGAATCACTTCTCCTGATATAAACCCGATGCGCTGCCGCACTGGGCAGCCCTTCTTTTCTGGATACGTCCCATGCCTGAATCTCCGATAGCGGATTGGGATCCCCGATCCTCCGATGTATTGAATGACCAGCGTAGCGCCTATGATCAGATGCGCGAGCAATGTCCGGTCGCCTGGAGCGATTACGCCCATTGGAGCGTCTTCCGCCATGCGGATGTCCGCCGTACTCTGCAGGATCATCACAGCTTCAGCAGCCGGGCCTCCCAGCACCTTTCCGTACCCAACGGCATGGATCAGCCGGAGCATACCGCCTACCGCAATATCATCGAGGTGTACTTCAATTCCGAGCGCATGGCGGCTTTCGAGCCGGTTTGTCAGGAAATCGCCGAAGACCTGGCCATCACCGCCCTGGGCGGCACGCAGACCGAGTTGATGGCAGCATTCGCCCGGCCTTTTGCCCTGCGTATTCAATGCGCCTTCATGGGCTGGCCGCTGGGCCTGCAAGACCCCCTGCTGAGTTGGGCCACACGAAACAACCAGGCCACCCTGCTGCGTGATCGCCCGGTGCTGGCGGCACTGGCCGCCGAATTCGAGGAACTGATTGCGGGTCTGTTGACCGAACGCCGGGAAGCAGGGAGCTCCGCCGACGACCTGACCCGCTCATTAATGAATGAGCAGGTAAACGGACGTCCATTGCATGATGCGGAGATCGCCAGCATTCTGCGTAACTGGACAGTCGGCGAGGTCGGCACCATTGCTGCTTCGGTTGGCATCCTCGCGCAGTTTCTGGCCAGCCATCCTGAGGTACAGCAGCAAATCCGTGAAAACCCCCAATTGCTGTGGCAAGCCAACGACGAAATTCTGCGCATCCATGGCCCGCTGGTGGATAACCGTCGTCGCACCACCTGTCCAGTGCAGCTTGGCGGTCGTGACATCGAAGCGGATCAACGCATTACCATCAACTGGATTGCTGCCAACCGTGACCCTGAGGTATTCCCGCAGCCGGATCGCTTCTCGCTGGAGCGAGATACGACACAGAATCTGCTGTACGGGGCCGGTATTCATGTCTGCCCGGGCGCACCGCTGGCCCGCATGGAACTGGTGATCGTTATCGAGAAGCTGTTACAGCATACCGATTTGTTGCAATTGGTCGCTGATCAGCCCGCCACCCCGGCAAGCTACCCATCCAGCGGCTATGCCAGCCTGCCGCTGCGTCTTCGCTGACAGCCACGGCTGACCGCTTCCGAACCTTAATCGGCAGGGTCAGCCGTACCCTGACTACTTGATCAGCCGCAGGCAGAAGGGATAACGATAAGGTACGCCTTCATTGGCCTTGACCGCAGCAATGATCATCAGCACGATAGCGCCGACAGCCACGATGCCTATCAATACAAAACCAATCACCACCACCATCAATAGAAAGCTGATAAAGGCTGCAATCAACACGGTGATCTGAAAGTTAAGCGCCTCCTTACCCTGCTCATCGACATAGGGATGGCTGTCTTTCTTCAACTGCCAGACAATCAGCGGCCCAATCAGACAACCAATGACCGGCAGGAAATAACCCAGAAACCCCGCAAGGTGAGCAATCATTGCCCACATGCGTGCCTCGGAATCAGGCTCCTTGACGATCCCGGATTGATCAATATCCACCATGACGTTTCACCCTCTGACCCATTACTCTGTTGAGCATAGCTGAACAGCGGCCGACCTTCAGTCTTCCAGCGCAGCCAACTGCAGAGCAAACAACTCGTTGATACCAGCGCGAGCCAGCTCCAGCATTGCAGTCAATTCCTCAGGGGTAAAAGGTGCTGCCTCAGCCGTGCCCTGCACCTCGATAAAACCGCCCTTATCGGTCATGACCACGTTCAGATCAGTGTCCGCTGCGGAATCCTCGGGATAATCCAGATCCAGTACCGGCACGCCCTGATAAATGCCTACGGAAATGGCCGCAATCATCTGCACTGTCGGCATTTTCTTGATCGCGCCACGTTGTTTCAGCACCCGCAGCGCATCCACAAGCGCCACACAGGCGCCGGTGATCGATGCCGTACGGGTGCCACCGTCGGCCTGAATCACATCACAATCGATATAAATGGTGTTTTCACCCAGACTTTTGAGATCCACTACCGCGCGCAGCGAACGGCCAATCAAACGTTGGATTTCCAGCGTGCGACCACCCTGTTTGCCGCGACTGGCTTCACGTTGCATACGCTCGCCGGTGGAGCGCGGCAGCATGCCGTACTCAGCAGTAATCCAGCCCTGCCCCGTACCACGCAGGAAGCGCGGCACGCCGGCCTCGACGCTGGCCGTACAGATAACTTTGGTGTCACCAAACTCGACCAGTACCGAACCTTCGGCATGCCGGGTGTAATGACGGGTCAGGGTAACCTGACGTAACTGATCTGCGGCGCGGCCACTGGGACGTGTCATTTCCAATTCCTTGTACTGCATGTATGTGCGCCGATTATACGGGGCCTGCCCAGAGGCACAACAGGCGCGGTACCGTCAGGCCGACTGGCGGAGTACAATGCCTGCCGCCAATAACAAACTAGACGATCAGGAGCACACCGATGGTTTACAGCATGACGGCCTTTGCCCGCAGCGAATTGAGCACCAGCCAGGGCAGTCTGGTATGGGAGTTGCGCTCGGTAAACCACCGGTATCTGGAAGCCAGTCTGCGCCTGCCCGAAGCCTTCCGCGATCTGGAAGGCCCCTTGCGTGAACGGCTGCGCAAGCAGGTTGCGCGGGGCAAACTGGAATGCACCCTGCGCTTTAACCCGACCAGCGAGACCCGTCAGGCGCTGAGTCTGAACCAGCCACTGATCGAACAGCTCCTCAGCGCCGCCGGCCAATTGAGTGCGCGGATGGATAATCCCGCGCCGATCAATCCCCTGGAACTGCTGGCCTGGCCTGGCGTGCTGGCCGGCGGCGAAACGGAACAATCCGATCTGGTCAAACAGGCCGATCGCCTGTTTGACGAAGCCCTCGAACAGCTCAAGCAAAGCCGCGCCCGCGAAGGCGCCGAGCTGCGGGGGCTGATTGAAGAGCGGCTGAATAATATGGTCGACCGCGTCGCCACGCTACGCGAGATGATGCCTTCGCTGCTGGAAGCCCACCGGCAGAAGCTTATCGACCGTTTCAATGAAGCCAAGCTGGAACTGGACAGTACCCGCGTGGAACAGGAACTGGTGATCCTGGCGCAGAAGATCGATGTGGCCGAGGAACTCGACCGCCTCACCACACACATCAACGAAACCCGCAACGTCCTCAACAGCCAGGGCGCCATTGGCCGCCGACTGGATTTCCTGATGCAGGAGTTCAATCGCGAAGCCAACACCCTGGGTTCCAAGGCCATCGACGTACGCAGCACCCAGGCCGCAGTGGATCTGAAGGTATATATCGAACAGATGAGAGAGCAGGTGCAGAATATCGAGTGATCCTGCCCCAACAGACTCAGGAAGCACTCACCATCTGTAACCCCACCACCGACAATACCAGCGTGGAGAGAAACAGTAAGCGCCAGAAAGTCACCGGTTCGTTGAACAGCAGAATACCCGCCACCACAGTGCCAAACGCACCTATGGCACCCCAGACAGCGTAAGCGGTACCTACCGGGATGGCTTTCGGGCCGCCCATGGCCTTGAACAGCAGATACATGCTGATCGCCACGCAGACCGCAAAAACTATCAGCCAGACGGCAAGGGCTTTGCCGCTGGCCTGTTGTGCTTTACCCAGACTGACGGCGAAGCCGGTTTCAAACAGGCCGCCGATAATCAGCAGAATCCAGTTGATAGACATGTGAGTGCCGTTTTTACTGCGAGACAGGCTCAGCACGTTAGCCCAAAACACCCCGGATTGAAAACGCCCAAGCGGGCCAGGCAGACGCTCAGCCCTCGCGGCTGTTATCATCAGCTGCTCAGTTACTGCACCCCGAAGATTGTCACCTTGCGCCTACTCCCCAGCCGTTTGAATCTGTTTCGTCAACCGGGCTTCGTGCCCTTTGTCCTTGCACGCCTGCTGGCGGTCTTTGCCATGCAGATTCAGGCCATTGTGGTGGCCTGGCAGGTATATGAGATCACCGGTGATCCGCTATCGCTGGCCTGGGTCGGCCTGGCGCAGTTTCTGCCGATGCTGTTCCTGTTGATGCCGGCGGGCGATCTGATTGATCGCTACAGTCGCAAGCTGATTCTGTCGTTGTCATGGATGGGCGCGGCGGCCTGTAGCGGTATTCTGTTATGGCTGACCATGCGCGGTGAGCACGACCCGGCCTGGTTCTACGGCGCCCTGGTGCTGTACGGCTGCTCGCGAGCGTTCATCGGTCCGGCTCTGCAGAGCCTGCTGCCGCAGATCGTGCCGCGAGACCAGTTGGCCCAGGCGATTGCCGCCAACAGCACCATCATGCGTACCGCGACCATCCTCGGCCCGGTGCTGGGCGGCGTGCTGTACGCCATCGGCGGCGGTGAACTGACCTATGCAGTGTGCCTGGTGTGCTTCGCCGGCGGCCTGGCCCTGCTCAGTCGGGTGCCGGTGCTGTACGCCGAGGCCATGCAGATCACCGAGACGTCCGGCTGGAAGCGCTTCACCGCCGGGCTGCACTTCATCCGCACACGGCCGATCATTCTCGGCACCATTTCCCTGGATCTGTTTGCCGTGCTGCTGGGCGGGGTGGTTGCCCTGCTGCCGATCTATGCCAGCGATGTGTTGCATGTCGGGCCCGAGGGCCTGGGCATCCTGCGCAGCGCCATGGCCGTCGGTGAAATCTGCGTCGGGCTGTACCTGAGCGCCAAACCGTTCAACCGCAACGTCGGCAGTACCATGTTCATCGCCGTGGCGCTGTTCGGCGTGGCCAACCTGGTATTCGCGCTGTCGACGCTGTTCTGGCTGTCGTTTGCCGCGCTGCTGGCAGCCGGGGCCGCGGACATGGTCAGCGTGTACATCCGTTCGGCGCTGATCCAGTTCTCCACCCCCGACGCCATGCGTGGACGCGTGAATGCGGTGAATATGCTGTTTATCGGCTCCTCCAACGAGCTGGGTAATTTCCGAGCAGGTACCAGCGCAGCCTGGTTCGGTGCAGTACCCGCTGCCTTGATCGGCGCGCTGTGTACCTTGGGCGTGGTGGCCGGCTGGTCTGCGGCGTTCCGCACCCTGCGCGAGGTCAATCGCTTCGAGGATGCCTCGCCGGCAGACGACAACATACTGGCCAATACCTCGCAGAAATGACCTTGGGCGCGATAGGTTTTATACTGCGCCCACGCTGAACCCAACCAGGAACCATCATGACCCAGGCCACCGGCACCCTTTACATCGTTTCCGCCCCATCGGGTGCGGGCAAGACCACCCTGGTCAAGGCCTTGATCGAGCAGATTGATACTGTGCGTGTTTCGGTCTCCCATACCACACGCCCCATGCGCCCCGGCGAGATGGACGGCGTCAACTACCACTTCACCAGCCGTGAGCAGTTTATCAAGCAGGTAGGTGAGGGCGATTTTCTGGAACACGCCGAGGTCTTTGGCAACCTGTATGGCACTTCCCAGAGCACCGTCGAACAGACACTGGCCACTGGCCATGACCTGATTCTGGAAATCGATTGGCAGGGCGCGCAACAGGTTCGCCACGCCTTGCCCTACGCTCGCTCCATCTTCATCCTGCCGCCCAGTCGCGAAGCGTTACAGCAACGTTTGAGCAATCGTGGCCAGGATTCCGAGGAGGTCATCGCTGCGCGTATGGCGCTGGCCACCACCGAGATGAGCCATTACGTGGAATATGACTATATTGTCATTAACGATGACTTCCAGATTGCGCTGGAGGAGTTGAAGGCGATACTCGCTGGTAGCCGTCTGACACTGGCACGTCAGCAGGCTGTTTATCGTCAGTTACTGGCTGACCTGTTGTCAGATTGAGGGTCAAGCCAGTAAACTGTTTGGTCCTGCGTTGTATCACGCATCCCCGATTTTCTTTTTATCTGCCGTTTCGGAGTATCACCATGGCCCGCGTCACCGTTGAAGACTGCCTGGAAAATGTAGACAACCGCTTCGAGCTGGTCATGCTCGCGACCAAACGTTCGCGTCAGATCGCCACCGGCGGCAAGGAACCCAAGGTAGCATGGGAAAACGACAAGCCGACCGTCGTTGCTCTGCGTGAAATTGCTGAAGGTTTGATCAGCTATGAGATCATGGCGGAAGAAGCACTGCAGGATCAGCAGGAGCCGCTGTATTCGTTGGAAACCGAACTGCCGGAGTAACGCTATACGATGGCCGTGCAATCTGAATCTCATCGCCCGCCCGTCAGGTTGCAGGAGGGTTGCATGTCCGGAATAGAAGTTCTTGCCGATCGGCTCGACAGCTATCTGGAGCCTGATCAGGTCAATCTGGTACGTCGCGCCTACTTCTATGCTGAACAGGCGCATGACGGTCAGACCCGTCGCAGTGGGGAGCCCTACGTTACCCACCCGCTCGCCGTTGCCAATATCCTCGCCGACATGCACATGGATCATCAGAGCCTGATGGCTGCCATGCTGCATGACGTGATCGAGGATACCGGCATTCCCAAGGAAGCGCTGGTAGCCCAGTTCGGCGACACCGTTGCGGATCTGGTAGACGGGGTCAGCAAACTGACCCAGATGACCTTCGAAACCAAGGCCGAAGCCCAGGCCGAGAACTTCCAGAAAATGGCACTGGCCATGGCACAGGATATCCGCGTGATCCTGGTCAAGCTCGCTGACCGCCTGCATAACATGCGGACGCTCGGTGCACTGAAGCCGGAAAAAAGTCGCCGCATCGCCCGTGAAACGCTGGAAATCTACGCGCCCATTGCCAATCGCCTGGGCATGCACAACCTGAGTACCGAGTTCGAAGACCTCGGCTTTGCCGGCATGTACCCGATGCGCTCGCGGATGATTGGCCAGGCGGTGCGCGACGCCCGCGGCAATCGCAAGGAACTGCTCAACCAGATTCTCGAGTCGTTGCAAGCCTGCCTGGAGCGCGAAGGCCTGCAGGGCGAGGTACTCGGCCGAGAAAAACACCTGTACGGCATCTACGAGAAGATGCGCGAAAAGCGCAAGGCCTTCAGCGAAATCATGGATGTCTACGCGTTCCGCATCATCGTCGACAAGCCTGATACCTGCTATCGCGTACTTGGCGCTGTACACAGCCTGTACAAGCCCTTCCCGGGCCGGTTCAAGGATTACATCGCCATCCCCAAGGCCAACGGTTACCAGTCGCTGCATACCACCCTGTTCGGTCTGCACGGGGTGCCGATCGAGATCCAGATCCGTACTCAGGAAATGGAAGAGCTGGCCAATAACGGGATTGCCGCGCACTGGGTGTACAAGTCCAAGGACGAGGTGATCAACGGCAACCATGCCCGCACCCGCCAATGGCTCAAGGGGGTGCTGGAGCTGCAACAGCATGCCGGCAGCTCGCTGGAGTTCATCGAGAACGTCAAGATCGACCTGTTCCCGGATGAAGTCTACGTCTTCACACCCAAGGGCCGCATCATGGAACTGCCCAAGGGCTCGACACCGGTGGACTTCGCTTATGCGGTGCACACCGACGTGGGTAACAGCTGTATCGCCTGCCGTATCAACCGCCGTCTGGCGCCGCTGTCCGAGCCCCTGGAAAGCGGCCAGACAGTGGAAGTGATTACCGCACCCGGCGCCCGCCCCAACCCGGCCTGGCTGAGTTTCGTGACCACCGGCAAGGCCCGCAGCAATATCCGCCATGCACTCAAACATCAGCGCCAGTCTGAAGCCATCGCCCTCGGCGAACGGCTATTGGACAAGGTGCTGGTGAGTTTCGATACCAGCCTTGAGCAGATCCCCGAACAACGCCTCCAGCGCATCCTGACCGAATACGGCATGACCATGCTGGAAGAACTGCTGGCGGATATCGGCCTGGGCAACCGTATGGCTTATGTAACCGCCCGCCGCATGCTGAGCAATGAGATTCCCGCTGAAGCGGAAGCCATCAGGAACGATGCGGCTGGCGAGCAACCCAGCACCCAGGAAGCGCCGCTGGCAATCCGTGGCACCGAAGGAATGGTGGTCAGTTTTGCACGTTGTTGTAACCCCATTCCCGGCGACCCGATCGTCGGCTTTATTACCACCGGCAAGGGTATGGTGATCCACCAGGAAGTCTGCAGCAACCTGGCGGAACACAGGGGCAACAGCGAGAAGATCCTGCATCTGACCTGGGACAAGAATGTCAGTGGCGAATTTACCGTGGAATTGCGAGTCGAACTGGAACATCAGCGCGGCATCATTGCCCAGCTGGCGACCAGTATCACCGTCGCCGATGCCAGCATCGACAAGATCAGCGTGGATGAGCGCGACGGCAAGATCAGCGTAGTGCAGCTCGCACTGCGCGTACGTGGTCGACTGCACCTTTCGCAACTGATCAAGCGCATCCGCGCCCTGCAAGGGGTGTTGCGGATTACCCGCTTGAAGAACTGAACCCCAATGGAGACATTCATGAACAAGCAAGTCATCACCAGTGAGCACGCTCCGGCTGCGATTGGCACCTATTCGCAAGCAATCAAAGTGGGTAACACCGTATACCTGTCCGGCCAGATTCCGCTGGATCCGCAGACCATGGAAGTGGTTGAAGGCTTTGAAGCACAGGTCTGCCGCGTATTTGACAACCTGACTCTGGTAGCCGAAGCAGCCGGTGGCAAGCTGCAGGACATCGTCAAGCTGAACATCTTCCTGACTGACCTGAACAACTTCGGCACGGTCAATGAGATCATGGGCCGCTATTTTGAACAGCCCTATCCCGCCCGCGCCGCTATCGGCGTGGCAGCCCTGCCCAAAGGTGTACCGGTTGAAATGGACGGCATTCTGGTAGTCGGCTGAGCACCGTACAACCACTGCCACCAAGCCCTGGGGTCGAGCGCCTCGGGCCGCGAGCGGACTCGACGACAAAGGGCGCTACCCGGCAGGTTCGAGCACCAGCTCGTAGCTGCTGAGTCGCCGGCAAGCAGGCTCATCGAGCTGGTGTTCGACGCCCCCAGGAGCCGAAGGTTACGCGAGCATCTCCGCGTAACCTTCGCGGTAACTCGGATACTGCGGCTGCCAGCCCGACTCCCGGGCCAGTGCATTACTGCAACGCTTGCTGCCCAGCCGACTGGATGTAGCACCTTCCTCCAGCAACGTCACACTCAACTTCTCCGCCAGCCACTGTGCCACCTCGCGCAACGCAGCAGGCTCATCGTCCACGCCCAGATAACAGGGTGCCAGCAGCTCACCCTTATCCGCCTGCAGCAACAGGTGCGCCAGCAGTCCGGCAGCATCGTCACGGTGAATCCGGTTGGTAAACTGCTCCGGACTGACCGGCACATGCAGACCCTGGCGCACCTGCTCAATCAGCCGCGTGCGACCTGGCCCGTAGATCCCCGCCAGACGTACCACCGAGGCGGGCATACCGCTGCGCAGCGCGATATCCTCGGCCTCGACCAGGAGCGGAGCGGTAGGCGTATCAGCCAGAGCCGGGCTGTTTTCGGTGACCCACTCGCCGGCGCTCTGGCCGTATACCGCGGTGCTGGATACCTGCAGCAGATGTCGGGGCTTATGCCGGCTTTCCTTCACCCAGTCCAGCACATGCTTCAGGCCCTCGACATACAACTGACGGTACAATTCCGCATCCCGCCGCCCGGCTGCCGGGCAGTACACCAGGTAATCCACCCGGGCCGGCCAGTCCGCCGGGCGCTGCGCGCTGGTCAGATCCGCAGCTATACGCCCGAAGCCTTCCGGCAAACCTGTCGGATCGCGGCGCAGACCGCTGACCTGCCAGCCCTGCTCCAGCATCCGCTGCCCCAGCGCGATGCCGACATCACCACAGCCCACAATAACCAGATGTTTCATCCTGATTGTTTTCCTCTATCGACCAACCCGCTATGCTTGGGGAAATTTCCGCGAGCAGTATACGACATGACCCTGACAGAACTGCGTTACATCGTTACCTTGGCCCAGGAGCAGCATTTCGGCCATGCCGCTGAGCGCTGCCATGTATCTCAGCCGACGCTGAGCGTAGGGGTCAAGAAACTGGAAGAAGAACTCGGTGTGCTGCTTTTTGAGCGCACCAAGAGTGCTGTGCGGGTGACGCCCATTGGCGAAAAGGTCGTTGCCCAGGCCCAGCGGGTACTGGAAGAAGCCATGACCATTCGGGAATTGGCCAGTGCTGGCAAGAACCAGCTTTCCGCGCCCCTCAAGGTGGGGGCTATCTACACCATCGGCCCGTATCTGTTCCCGCATCTGATTCCCCAGCTCCATCGTGTCGCCCCGGAGATGCCGCTGTATATTGAAGAGGATTACACGCATAACCTGCGCGATAAACTGCGCAACGGCGAGCTTGACGCGATCATTGTCGCCTTGCCGTTCAGCGAGCCGGATATTCTCACCAGGCCGCTGTATGACGAACCTTTCAGCCTGTTGATTCCCGCCGACCACCCCTGGGCCGAGCGCACCAACGTCACCCTGGAAGATCTGGATGACAATCGCCTGCTGCTGCTGGGTGAAGGCCATTGCTTCCGGGATCAGGTGTTGGAAGCCTGCCCTGCTACGCGCCGGGATGACCAAGCCAAACACACCACCATAGAGTCCAGCTCGCTGGAAACCATTCGCCATATGGTCGCCTCCGGCATGGGCATGACGGTCTTGCCGATGTCCGCAGCGGATGATCGCTATTACAGCTCCGAGTTGTTGTTGACCAAACCTTTCAAGTCACCGGTTCCGTACCGCACCGTGGCCATTGCCTGGCGCGCCAGTTTCCCGCGTCCCCGCGCGGTGGACATCCTCAGCGACTCGATCCGCCTGTGCTCCATTGGCGGCACCCCGTCGGACAAGGGCTAAGGCATGCGGGCAACACCCGAACACACGTCCTTGACGGTGCTCAAGGGAATTGGCCCGGCGCTGGAGGACAAGCTTGGCCGTCTGGGCCTGCGCAGTGTGGAAGATGTGCTATTCCACCTGCCGCTGCGCTATCAGGATCGCACCCGGGTCACTCCGATTGGCGCGCTGCGCCCCGGCCTGGACGCGGTCATCGAAGGAGTGGTGCTCGGCGCAGATGTTGTCATGGGGCGGCGCCGCAGCTTGCTCTGCCGCCTGCAGGACGGCAGCGGCACCCTGAGTCTGCGCTTTTATTATTTCAGCGCAGCGCTCAAGGCCAGCCTGCACCGAGGCAGTCATTGGCGCTGCTATGGGGAAGTGCGCACCGGCGCCTCGGGTCTGGAAATTTACCATCCTGAATTACAGAACCTTGATCGGCCACAGACGGCACCGGTCGCCACTACCCTCACGCCCATCTATCCAACTACCGAGGGGTTGTCCCAGAAGCGCCTGCGCAATCTGGCTGAATCCGCCCTGTCCTGGTTGGAGCAGGGCAATACTCTGCATGAGTTATTGCCGCCTGAACTGATCGAGCACTACCAGCTACCCCCCCTGCGCGAGGCCATTCTGACCCTGCACCGTCCGCCACCGGATGTGGATCTGCTGGCGCTGGAGGAAGGACGGCATTGGGCTCAGCACCGGCTGGCCTTCGAGGAGTTATTGGCACATCAGTTGACCATGCTTCGTCTGCGCGCCGAGCTGCGCTCCCATGGCGCCCCGGCCATGCACGCATCAGGTGAGCTGGCGCAGGCGTATATCAAGCACCTGGGCTTTCCGCTGACCGCAGCCCAGCAACGGGTGGCCGATGAAATTCGCACCGACTTGCAACAGCCCAAGCCCATGTTGCGATTGGTGCAGGGTGATGTAGGGGCGGGCAAGACCGTGGTCGCCGCGCTGGCGGCGTTGCAGGCGCTGGAAGCCGGCTGGCAGGTGGCCTTGATGGCGCCCACGGAAATTCTGGCCGAGCAACATTTCAATAACTTCCAGCGCTGGTTTACCCCGTTGGGTATATCCGTGGCCTGGATGGCCGGCAAGCTCAAGGGCAAGACACGCGCCAATCAGTTGCAGATGATCGCCACCGGCGAAGCCGCCATGGTGGTAGGCACCCATGCGCTTTTTCAGGACGAAGTACGCTTCCATAATCTCGGCCTGGCCATCATTGATGAACAGCATCGCTTCGGCGTACAGCAACGTCTCGCGCTGCGTGACAAGGGCGCTGCCGGACGCTTTTCACCGCACCAGTTGATCATGACCGCGACCCCTATTCCGCGCACCCTGGCCATGAGCGCCTATGCGGATCTGGATACCTCGGTACTGGATGAGTTGCCACCCGGCCGCACGCCGATCAATACGGTTCTGGTTTCCGATAGTCGCCGTGAGGAAGTCATTGAGCGGGTACGAGCCGGCTGCGCCGAAGGCCGGCAGGCCTATTGGGTGTGCACACTGATAGAGGAGTCGGAGCAACTGCAAGCCCAGGCGGCGGAAGTTACCTGGCAGAGTCTCTGCGAACACCTGCCAGAGCTCTCCATCGGGTTGATCCACGGACGCATGAAAGCCAGCGAGAAAGCCGACATCATGCAGGCATTCAAGAGTGGTGATCTGCATCTGCTGGTAGCCACCACAGTCATTGAAGTCGGGGTGGATGTACCCAACGCCAGCCTGATGATCATTGAAAATCCGGAGCGACTGGGCCTGGCTCAGCTACATCAGTTGCGCGGTCGCGTTGGGCGCGGCAGTACCGCCAGTCATTGCGTACTCCTGTACCAGGCGCCGCTCTCGGCATTGGCTCGGGAACGGCTGAGTATCATGCGTGAAAGCGCTGACGGTTTTGTCATAGCGGAAAAGGATCTGGAGTTACGCGGCCCCGGCGAGGTGCTCGGCACTCGCCAGACCGGGCTGGTGCAATTCCGAGTCGCCGATCTGGTACGTGACGCCGATCTGCTGCCGCAGGTGCAACAAGCCTCTGCCAGTCTTGCCAGCCAATATCCAGACCGGGCGGCTGCAATCATTGATCGCTGGATAGCTGAAGGCCAGCAGTTCGCTCAGGTTTAAGGCACCGCACAGCCTGCATTGGCTCATGCTAAGATCGCAGAGCAACCATTCGGACAAGGAACCACGATGACTGTTACCGCCACCCTGCCTGATCTGCTGGAGAAACAATTACAGCGCCAGGCCATTGCTTATCAGCTTCGTCCACTGCATGACGCCGGGCCAGCCCATCAGCAAGTATCAGTGTGTCTGTTATCCGATGACGATGGCGTGTTACTGACGCTGATTCCTTCCGACCATCTGCTGGACTTGTCCCGGCTCGAACAACTGACCCAGCGCCAATTGCAGCCGGTGCGGGATAAACAGCTGCAACAGATCCTCGATCACTATCAACTATCCTATCTGCCCGGTTTGCCCGCGTTGGTAGATGCACCGTGCATGATCGAGCAGCGCCTGCTCAGTGAACCCCGCGTGTGGGTGCCCAGCGGTCTGCCCGGTTGGTGCCTGGAACTGGACAGCAAGGCGCTGGCTGAGCTGGCTGCCTCGGCTACCGCCAGTGCCTTTGCCGTACCCCTGAGCAACATTCGATGCAGCGCAGAAGATCCAGAACAGGATCAACAGGACATCAATACCGCGGTCAAGAATTTCACCGCCCTGCGTATGCGTCAGCGGCTGGAAGAAACCATCGAAATTCCTCCGCTGCCCAGCACCGCACAGCGGATCATGACCTTGCGGGTCAACCCGGATGCCACTGTTGAGCAGCTCACCGATGTGGTGGAAACCGACCCCAGCCTCGCAGCTCAGGTAGTCAGTTGGGCCTCATCGTCGTTCTACGCTGCGCCCGGCCGGATTCGCTCGGTAGAGGACGCCATCGTTCGGGTATTGGGCTTTGATCTGGTCATGAACCTGTCCATCGGTTTGTCATTGGGCAAGACCTTCAGCCTGCCGCAGGATGCACCCGAGCGCACTACCCCCTATTGGGAACAGGCGATCTACACCGCCGCGGTGATCGAAGGCCTGGGCAAGATCATGCCTCGGGATCTGCGCCCCGAACTGGGCCTGAATTATCTCGCCGGCTTGCTGCATAACTTTGGCTATCTGCTGTTGGCGTATATCTTCCCACCCTACTTCAAGCTGATCTGTCGTCATATGGAGGCCAACCCGCATGTGCCTGGCTGGCTGCTGGATCAACATCTGCTGGCGGTCAACCGTGATCAGATCGGAAGCTGGTTGATGCGTTACTGGGATATGCCCGCTGAGATTTCCACTGCAATCCGCTTTCAACATGACGCGGATTACCAGGGCGAGCATCATGTTTACGCCAATCTGGTGTATCTCAGTCTGGCGCTGCTGAGCCAGCGGGAATTGGGCAGCGGCCCGGCGATGCCGATACCGGATGCGCTATTGAACCGTCTCGGTCTGACTCGTGACGATGCTGAAAAATCAATGGATAAGGTATCGGACGCGCAGGACGCACTACGCAAACTGGTGAATGACTACCAACTTGGTTTCAAGCGCTGATGTGAATATCGGGGGCCGGGCGGCCCCCGATCGGCAGTTCAATTGACGGAGTCTTTCAAACCCTTGCCCGGCTTGAAGGCTACCGTATTACTGGCCTTGATCTTGACCGGCTCACCAGTCTGGGGGTTTTTCCCCGTGCGGGCGCCTCGATGCCGCTGCAGGAAAGTGCCGAACCCGACCAGGGTAACGGTGTCCTTACGGCTCAGGGCCTGGGTGATTTCATCGAGAATCGCGTTGAGCGCACAGTTTGCCTGCTCCTTGCTCAAGTCAGCCTTGTCGGCAATAGCCGCTGCGAGTTCCGGTTTACGCATATAAAGCCTCACTTTGTTTTGTTTTTGTTTTTCCGCTGCGTCTGCAGCACTGCTTTATCCAGCCCGCCTTGCCTGGCATGAGGCTGTCGAGCCCGCACAGCATCGCACGACTCGAACATCAGCGCCAGCCAAAACCCGGCCGACAGATGACGTTTATCGCCTATTTTCCGCAAAAAGCCAAGAATGTCTCAGCTACCGCTCTGCTCGACCATCTCGAAATCTTCCTTTCCGACCCCGCAATCGGGACACTGCCAGTCGGCCGGCACATCCTGCCAGCGAGTACCAAGTGCAATTCCATCGTCAGGCCAGCCTTCAGCTTCGTCATAAATGAAGCCGCATAGGACGCATTGCCACTTTTTCATATGCTGATCCGAATCGTCTCTGACACCGCAGATTATCCCGCCAACACTCACTATGCCACCGGCTGGCCGACCTGTGGCAGGCAGCGATGCACGGTGCAAACATGCTACCCTCTGCAGTCCCACACTGACACAGCGATCAAGGTACCCATGAGTATTCCCGACTGGCGTCCGGCCAACGCCCATCCGCAAAACCCACCGAGCGATCTGCTTGATTGGCTGCGTGATGAAGGATCGTTGACACGCCGGCTGATTGCCTCGGGACAGGATGACTTTCGTGTAGAGGTGCTGGTTGAACAGCAACAGCCTGCCCGTGCCGATGAAGCCGCAGCGCTCGGTCTGACTGCCGGGCAGCCGGTATGGATTCGCGAGGTTCTTCTGCATACCGCCGGAGCCCCACGGGTATTTGCCCGCACCGCTGCCGACCTGCAGGCATTCAATGCCGCTGGTGTCCATCTGGAGAATCTTGGTAGCCGCAGTCTCGGCGAGTTGCTGTTCAGCGACCCGCGGATCCGCCGCGAGCCCATCGAAATCAGCCCTTATCCCGCTGCCTGGCTACCTGGCCCGCTGCAAGCGGAGCATTGCTGGGCGCGGCGTTCCCGCTTCAGTAGTGAACGCCTGCAATTGCTGGTTTGTGAAGTCTTTCTTCCTGGCTGGCCAAGACCAGCCTGATTATTACATTTCTGTTTCGGAGATTGCCGTGACCGGCCTGTTGATCAAACCCCTGTCCCGCCTGCACCCTCGCGCCATCGACTTCATTCAATTGGTGCGTCTGGATCGTCCGATTGGCACTTATCTACTGCTGTGGCCGACCCTGTGTGCCCTATGGTTGGCCGCCGGAGGCTTCCCCGATCCTATCCTGTTGGGGGTCTTTATTGCCGGGGTGGTGCTGATGCGCTCCGCCGGATGCGCCATCAATGACTTTGCCGACCGCAAGGTAGACGGGCATGTCAGCCGCACCCGCAATCGCCCCTTGGCCACCGGCCGAGTCAGCGCCCGGGAAACCCTGGTGGTATTTACCATTCTGGTTGCGCTCAGCGCATCGTTGTTACTGCTGACCAATATGCTGACCTTCAAGCTGGCTTTGATTGCCGTTGCGTTGGCGACGATATATCCGTTCTGCAAGCGGTTTACCTTCTATCCACAGGTCGTGCTTGGCGCTGCCTACTCGATGGCCATCCCCATGGGCTTTGCCGCGCAGACCGGAGAACTCCCGCCCGCCCTGTGGCTGCTGTATATCGCCAATCTGATTTGGACAGTGGCTTATGACACCGAGTACGCCATGTGCGACCGCCCGGATGATCTGATCATCGGCGTCAAATCCACCGCCATCCTGTTCGGCAAAGCCGATCGGCTGATCATCGCTTTGCTGCAAGGCTTGACGCTGCTCTGCCTGCTGCTGGTTGGCAGCCGCTTTGCGTTGGGCGGTTATTATTATCTCGGGCTGCTGGCCATGTTGTTGAGTTTTGCATGGCAGCAGTGGTTGATCCGTGAGCGCGAACCTCAGGCCTGCCTGTCGGCGTTCCTGTCCAATCACTGGAGCGGACTCATGGTCTTTATTGGCCTGGTGGTTCATTTCCGCTTCGGCTGATCCGAATAGCCGGCAACGTCATACAACTGCAACAAAAGTGTTATCTAATCAGCCGGTCAGACATGCAACTGGACGGAGCACCATGGCAGACAAGACCATACTGATCGTTGACGACGAAGCCCCCATTCGGGAAATGATTGCCGTTGCGCTTGAAATGGCCGGATATCGCTGCCTTGAAGCAGAAAATACCCAGCAGGCCCACGCCGCCATTATAGATTCGCAACCTGACCTGATTCTGCTCGACTGGATGTTGCCTGGAACCACCGGCATCGAGCTGGCACGTCGGCTGAAGCGGGATGACCTCACCAGCGCCATTCCGATCATCATGCTCACCGCCAAGGGTGAGGAAGATAACAAGATCCAGGGGCTGGAAGTCGGGGCTGATGACTACATCACCAAACCCTTCTCGCCACGGGAACTGGTCGCGCGCCTGAAAGCGGTATTGCGCCGGGCTGGTGCGCTGGAGGACGAATCCCCCATCGAAATCGGCGGCCTGTGTCTGGATCCAGTCAGCCATCGGGTTACCATCGATGGGAAACCTGCCGAGATCGGTCCCACCGAGTATCGCCTGCTGCAGTTCTTCATGACCCACCAGGAACGAGCGTATACTCGCGGCCAATTACTGGATCAGGTCTGGGGCGGCAACGTGTATGTGGAAGAACGTACCGTGGACGTGCATATTCGCCGCCTGCGTAAGGCTCTGGGCGCCGCCTACGAAGGGCTGGTGCAAACCGTACGCGGCACAGGCTACCGTTTTTCTACCAAGGGTTGAGGCATTAGCCAGACAGGCTTAACAATCCTTTTTACCAGGGCAGACAGGTGGATAAAAACTGGTTCACAACGATTGTCGGCAGACTGTTCTGGCTGTTGTTATTCAGTCTGGTCGCCGGCCTGATAGTGGGCCAACCCGCCTGGGCACTGGTTGTCGGGCTGAGCATCTATCTGTCGCATATGCTATGGCAAGCCTACCGACTGCGGCATTGGCTACGCACTCGTCCAGGTGAACAACCACCCGAGGCCCGTGGTTTGTGGGGGCTGATCTTCGATGACATCTATCGACTGCAGCGCCGCGATCAGCGAGCCCGGAGCCGCCTGCAAGCCATCATCGAACGTATACAGACCTCTACCGCAGCCTTGCGTGACGGTGTCGTGATGCTCGACAAGGACGGTCATCTTGAGTGGTGGAACCACTCCGCGGAACAACTGCTCGGTCTACGCGCACCGGATGACAGTGGCCAGCATGTGCACAACCTGCTGCGTGATCCGCGCTTTGTCGAGTATTTCGATCAAGCCAATTACCGCGAACCGCTGAATATCCCTTCTCCCTTGCGCCTCACTACCTGGCTGCAATACAACATTACCCGTTATGGCAACGGTGAACGATTGATCCTGGTACGTGACATTACCCGACTGCATAATCTTGAGCAGATGCGTAAGGATTTCGTGGCCAACGTGTCCCATGAGCTGCGTACCCCGCTGACGGTACTGGTGGGCTACCTGGAAACCATGATCGACAACGACGATGACAGTATTTCACGCTGGCGACGCCCGCTGAATCAGATGCAGCAACAGGCCAAACGGATGCAAAGCCTGCTGAATGACCTGCTGATGTTATCGCGCTTGGAAACCTCCGACGCTCACGCAGAAGAAAAGCCCGTCAGCATCAGTCTGCTGCTACCGGATATTCGCAAGGACGCTCTGGCTCTTTCCGGGGAACGCCGTCATGAAATCACGCTCGCTTGCCACACCCAGGTACGCTTGAAGGGGTTGGAAACGGAACTCCTGAGTGCCATTTCCAACCTGGTGTATAACGCAGTGAAGTACACCCAGGATGGCGGCGAGATCCACATCGATTGGGCGCAGGATAAGGATGGTGCTCGGCTGAGTGTCACGGATAACGGCCCGGGAATTCCTGAGGAACACCTGCACCGGCTCACCGAGCGTTTTTACCGAATCGACTCCAGCCGCAACAGCACCACCGGCGGCACAGGGCTAGGCCTGGCTATCGTCAAGCATGTGATGATGCGCCACCAGGGCGAGCTACAGATTGAGAGTACTCCCGGCAAGGGGAGCACCTTTACCTGTGTATTTCCGGCTGAACGGCTTATTTCAGAAGCCTGATTACTCCGCTGCGGCAATCAACAGCGATAAACGTTCCAGCTTGGCTGGATCCCGATCAACAAAGCGGACATTCACCAGCACCCATTCGCTATCTACCCGCTCTTCCAGCGCAGACAGTGAATGAATATAGCCATTGATCCGCGCTACCCCAGCGTCTTCTGTATCCTGCTCCAGATCCAACACGGCACTTTCAAACAGATGCGGCAGGCGCTCGCTGCGACGCACCAGTAGCTGGGCATCACGCAGACTGAGACGGCGGATTGCACAGGCAAACTGCTGACCCGCCACCCGCAACTGTGCTCGTGCGGGTGAACGCAATACAACTTCGCGACCCTCTTCTTCCACCGTGCGGGGTGCCGCCACGGACGCAGGAGCGGCAGCCGTCTTGCGAGGGGTGAGCAATGTGTTGATCGACTCCTGAGCATGCCCCGTACTGGTTTGTACCGGTCTGCTCCGCAATTGCTGCAGCTTGCCGCTACGATGCAACGCCTTGCTCACCTTGGAAATCAACTGCTCATTGGTAAAGGGCTTACCAACATAATCGCTGACCCCGGCCTGAATCGCCTGCACAACGTTATCCCGGTCACCGCGACTGGTCACCATGATGAAGGGTGTTTTTTCCTGACCAGGCTGCGCACGAAACCATTCCAGCAGCTCAAGGCCGCTCAATTCCGGCATTTCCCAGTCACACAGAATCAGGTCGAAGTGAGTACGGCCAAGCAGCTGACGCGCCTTGCTGCCATTAACCGCTTCTTCGATATGCAGGCCCGGTAAATGGCTACGCAGGGCTTTCTTGATCAGGTCACGGATGAAAGGGGCATCATCCACCACCAGCACGGACACATTCGCCATTGGATTCTCTCGGTCAATTACCGCTCAAGCTTAGCCTGAACCGATAGCGAAAACCCAGTCTTTTGATGGTGGCGATGTGACTATGGCATCTGCGGTAGCGCATCCGGGAGACGCGCTACCGCTGTTCATCAGAGGGTGCCGTTCACCGCATTGAGGAACAACTGACGATACTCATCGGCGGTCAGTTGGCGGGCGTTGGTACGCGCAGTCACGTCCTTCACCGACATTTCGCCGATCAGATCCGCTCTGGCGTCATCAATACCAATGTCTGCCAGGGTGTGTGGCAACTCCAACTCTGCACGCAACGCCAGAACCCAATCCAGCAGGCCATTGTAATCGGCATTGGGCAGACCGAGATAGCGAGCGGCACGAGCCGTTTCCGCTTCGATAACAGAACGGTTCATCTGCATTACATAAGGCATGACAATCGCGTTGAGCAGCCCATGATGCGAGTCATACAGCGCGCCGATACTGTGCGATACCGCATGAATTGCACCCAGGCCGCGCTGGAATGCAGTCGCACCCATGCTGGACGCCACCAGCATCTGCAGACGTGCTTCCACGTCCTCGCCATTGCGAACCGCTCTGGGCAGGTATTCCTTCACCAGCCGCATACCTTCCAGCGCGATACCTTCAGCCATGGGATGGAAGGTCGGAGCCAGGAAGGCTTCAAGGTTGTGTGCCAGCGCGTCCATACCGGTGGCTGCGGTCAGTTTTGACGGCAAACCAATTGTCAGCAGGGGATCGAGGATAACAATCGATGGCAGCATGCCTGGATGGAAGATAATACGTTTGGTGTGATTTTCTTCGTCAGTAATAACAGAAGCATTACCCACCTCAGAACCAGTACCTGCGGTAGTTGGAATAGCGATCACCGGCAACATACGCGTCGCATCGATATTGGCCGGGTTACGCGCCTCCCACAGTGAACAATCCTGATGCGCCACCAGCGCAACAGCCTTGGCCGCATCAATCGCCGAGCCGCCACCAAAGGCAATGACGCCGTCGTGATTGCCGGCCTTGAGTGCAGCTACGCCGTCGGTCACGTTGGTACCGGTTGGATTACCCTTTACCGCACTGAACAGCCCTACCTGCAAACCGCCATCGCGACAGACCTGTAACGCCTGTTCAACGACCGGCAATGCCGCCAGACCAGGGTCGGTGACCAGCAAGGGCGCCTGCATACCCAACTGCTTGCAGCATTTTGCCAGTTCCTGCAGACGGCCTGCGCCGACGCGCACATTAGTGGGGTAGCTCCAGTTATTGCTGTAGGACGCGATTTCCATATAATCTCCATAGCTCGACAAGTATGTTCGGGTGGGTCGTTCAGATTGTCCAAACCGATTCAATTGGGACACATTCTATTTGTGTGCCGGCGCATACTCAAATATCAATTCTGAATTCCACACAATTACTATGCGTCGATTTGTCACTTGAACTATCCGCTTCAATGGTTCATTTTTATATCATACCTGCCACGAAAAGGTTTTCGTGATATTAAGCAGGATCTGCTTTCCGATTAGCCTTTCGAGGATACACCATGAAAATGTACCTGTTGCCCCTGGTTGCTGTAGCCGCCCTTGCCGCTGCTCACACTGCTTCCGCCGACGAAGCTCTGTTCAAAAGCAAGCCCTGCATCGCTTGTCACTCCGTTGATGCCAAGCTGGTTGGCCCTGCGCTGAAAGAAGTAGCAGCCAAATACGCCGAAGATGAAGGCGCTGCGGAACTGCTGGCCGGCCACATCAAGAATGGCTCCAGCGGCGTATGGGGCCCTATCCCCATGCCACCGAATGCCGTTACCGATGAAGAGGCCACTAAACTGGCTGAGTGGATCCTGACTCTGAAGTGAGTCCGGATGCATGAAAAAACGCCCCGATAATCGTCACGATACCGGGGCGTTTTTGTATCAACCGGCCGGCTCAGACACCCACCTGACTCGGTTCCCACTGCGCAATATGCTGCATCATGGTTGGCCAGGTTGGTTAGAAGTCGATGGTCATAAATGCTAACGACCATAACCAACGGAAGAATGGATTGGGAACTTCCCAACTCCGCTGACGGAGGTACAAAAAACCCGAAACCATGCCTCAGCACAATTTCGGGCTCGTTCATGCAGCGCCGAGCTTAACTACGGGTGGACTTCCCGACTTCCTCGGCCATACGCGTCAAACCGATATGCCGCACATTGGTACCTTCGACCATGTGAATCACATGCTCGGCGACGTTGCGGGCGTGATCGCCAACCCGCTCCAGTGAGCGCAGTACCCAAAGGATGTTCAACACGCGGCTGATCGAGCGCGGGTCTTCCATCATGTAGGTGACCATTTCGCGCATCGCGGTCTTGTATTCCCGGTCGACCACCTTGTCTTCCCGGGCGACTTCCAGCGCTTGTTGGCTGTCGTAGCGGGCGAAGGAGTCGAGCGACTGCTGCACCATCTTGTGCACGTGATAGCCGATATGGCGGCATTCGACATAACCACGCGGTGCCTGCCCTTCCTCAATCAGCTGCAGCGCGCGACGGGCGATCTTCGAGGCTTCATCGCCGATACGCTCAAGATCCACGATGATCTTGCTGATGTTGACCACCAGACGCAGGTCGCTGGCCGCCGGCTGGCGACGGGCCAGAATGCGCATGCATTCCTCGTCGATCTGACGCTCCATGGCGTTAATGATGTTGTCATTTTCCCGCACCCGTTCAGCCAGCTTGCCATCGGCCTCGATCAGCGCAGTCAGTCCGTCGTATACCTGCTTCTCGACCAGTCCGCCCATTTCCAGCAGCTTGGTACGCAGTGACTCCAGCTCCTCATTGAACTGCTGGGAAATATGCTGGGTAAACCCTTCTGTGTCTTCATGCATTGCTGTATCCCCGCAGATTAACCGTAACGACCGGTAATGTAGTCTTCTGTCTGTTTCTTGCCCGGATTGGTGAACAAGGTATTGGTATCCCCGAACTCGATCAGATCACCCATGTACATGAAGGCGGTGTAATCGGATACCCGCGCCGCCTGCTGCATGTTGTGGGTAACGATAACGATGGTGTATTTTTCCTTCAGATCGTTGATCAGCTCTTCAATCTTCAGTGTCGAGATCGGATCCAGCGCCGAAGCCGGTTCGTCCAGCAACAGCACTTCCGGCTGGATGGCAATGGCACGGGCGATAACCAGCCGCTGCTGCTGACCACCGGACATGCCAAAAGCGTTGTCATGCAGACGATCCTTGACCTCATCCCACAGCGCCGCGGCACGCAGCGACTGCTCGACCACTTCGTCCAGCGTACGCTTGGAGCGCACACCTTGCAGACGCAGACCATAGGCAACGTTTTCGTAGATTGTCTTGGGGAAGGGATTAGGCTTCTGGAACACCATACCGACGTTGCGGCGCAACTCGGCCACATCCACGTCGCGGTCATGAATATTTTTGCCACCGATCAGTATTTCGCCGGTGATGCGGCAGATATCCACCAGGTCATTCATGCGGTTGAAGCAGCGCAGCAGGGTGGACTTGCCGCAACCTGACGGACCGATAAAGGCGGTCACCTTGCGCTCGGGGATGACCATATTGATGCCCTTGAGCGCCTGGTCATCGCCGTAATAAAGCTTCAGATCGTTGACCTGAATCTTGGTAACTTCATTTTCCATGGATAATCTGACTCCCGTCTCTGGCAGGGCCTGGGCTGCGGAAATCGTCATCTTATCCGTTTGTGTGGCAGATGTTGGCATATTCATAGTTGACTCGGTATTCATTTGGATTACCCGTAGACTGTTCAGCAGTGCTATCAGACGCTGGACTTGTAACGTTTCTGCAGCTTGTTACGCAGCAGGATGGCAAACAGGTTGAGCGTCACCACGATCATCAGCAGCAACAGGGCCGTGCCGTATTGCAGATGGCGGGTTTCCTCGATATTGGTACCCGCGGTAGCCAGTACATAGATGTGGTAGGGCATGGCCATGACTTCATCGAAGACCGAGCTCGGCAGTTTCGCGGTAGAGAAGACCGCGGCGGTGAACATGATCGGTGCCGTTTCCCCGGCGGCACGGCTGATACCGAGGATCAGGCCGGTCAGCATGCTCGGCAGGGCCGGCGGCAGCACCACGCGGTAGATGGTCTGCCAGCGGGTGGCACCAAGCGCCAGCGAAGCCAGACGCATATTTTTCGGCACCGCCCGCAGCGCTTCCTCCGCCGATCCGATCACCAGCGGCAAGATGAACGCCGCCAGGGTCAAGGCACCGGCCAGGATGCTCACGCCCATCTTCAGGATGATAACGAAGAACGCCAGACCGAACAGACCGTAGACCACCGAAGGAACGCCTGCCAAATTGACCACACCCTGACGGATCATGCGTACCCAGAAGCCATCCCTGGCAAACTCGTTGAGGTAAATGGCCGTACCCACACCAATCGGGAACGCCACCAGAATGGCGCCCAGGCTGAGATACAGGGTACCCAGAATGGCCGGCAGGATACCGCCCTCGGTCATGGCGTTGCGCGGCATCTCACTGAGGAACTCCCAGCTGATCGCGGCAACACCATTGACCGCGATAAACAACAGGAAGCCTACCAGCGCCAGCAGGTTGAGTGTGGCAGTAGCACCCAGCACGCCAAAGGCGACCTTCTGGATATTTCTTCTGCGACGATTACGACTCTCTGAACCCAGCATCAGATGGCCTCCCCGACACGGCGATACTTGTTGGCGAAGTGCGACGCCAGCAGGTTGAACAGGAAGGTGATCAGGAACAGCACCAGACCGATAGCAAACAGTGCATGGTAATGATCACTGCGGAACGCCGCGTTACCCATTTCGGCGGCAATATTGGCCGGCATCGGGCGCACCGGATCGAAGATCGATTTCGGAATCATGGCCGCACCACCGGCCACCATCAGCACCACCATAGTCTCACCGATCACCCGGGCAATACCCAGCACCACAGCCGTTGCGATACCGGTGATGGAGGCGGGGAAGACCACGCCACAAATGGTTTCCCAGTGGGTGGCACCCAGCGCCAGCGCACCGTCCTTCATGCTCTTGGGCACACTGTAGATGGCGTCTTCGGCGATACTGGCTATCGTCGGCACGGCCATCAATGCCAGCAGGATACCGGCGTTAAATACGTTCAGACCGGTATCCAGATTGAAGACGTTCTGCAGCAGGGGCGCCAGCACCACCATACCGACAAAGCCGATTACCACAGTCGGCAGACCTTCGATCAGCTCGATTACGGGCTTGAGGATGCCGCGCATTCTCGGCGAAGCAATCTCCGCCAGGTAGAAGGCAGTCCCTACGCCCAGGGGCACCGCGATCAGGGTCGAGACCACCACCACGGCGGCACTACCAACGATCATCGGGAAGATTCCGTAGTCAGCCGGGTCGTAGGTTGGATACCAGGCCGAACCGAGCAGGAAGTCCTTGACCGAGACCTCGTTAAAAATCGGCAGGCCTTCCATGATCAGGAATACAAGGATCAAGCCGAGGATGATGATGCCAGTGGCGCTCACCAGAAGAAAGAACAGGTGAACCAGCAGATCCATGGCGCGGCTGCTGATCAACGGCTTTCTGTCGGCCTGAAAGGTGGAGATTGACGGTGCTGTTGACATGATTTCTCTCTGTTTGAAGGCCCTTGGATGCGGCCTCAGCCAGGCAGAACGCCAGGCTAGGCCTGGCGTTCGGTATTACTGTGATTGGAAAGAGCTTCTGAACTCTTTGACCGATCAGTACAGCGGTACATAACCGGTAGATTCAACGGCTTTCTGACCGTGTTCAGGATGCAGAACATACTGGATGAACTTCAGGGTATCGCCCTTCGGCCAGTTGTTGGTGAACACCCACAGGGTACGAGCAACAGGCCAGCTGCCGTCACGTACGGTATCGTGGCTCGGCGCTACACCGTCCAGAGAAACCGGCTTCAGGCTGTCGTTCAGGTAGCCGATACCAACATAACCGATAGCGTTACGGTTGGTGGTAACCGCCTGAGCGATGGCACCGTTGGACGGCAGCAGTTGGGTAGCGGGACTTACACGATCACCCTTGAGTACCACGTCAACCCATACACCGTAGGTGCCGGAAGACGAATCGCGGGAAATTGAAACAATACGCTTGTCTTCACCGCCAACTTCTTTCCAGTTGGTAATGGAGCCGTTGTAGATACCGCGCAGTTGCTCGGAGGTCAGTTCCTTGACCGGGTTTTCAGGGTGAATAACCGGAACGATACCGTCAGCGGCTACCGCAAAAGGTACAATGTAGACGCCATTTTCATGAGCCTGCTGTACTTCGCTGTCCTTGATCCAGCGCGAAGACATACCGATGTTGGTCATGCCATCGATGACGGCACGGATACCGTTACCGGATCCGGTACCTGCAACCGAGAAGGTGGTTTCCGGGTTCGCCTTGGTGTAGGCCTCGGTGGTGGCCTGCATGATCGGCAGAACGGTGGTGGAGCCATTAATACTGAGCTGCTCAGCAAATGCCGGGCTCGCCAACAGGGCGCATCCGGAAATAGCAACTGCTGCAAATTTCATCAAACGTTTCATTCCAGTCTCCTTCGACTTAGCGTGAACTACTTTGGTCAGCAGCACTTTCCGACTCCTCCCCTGAGGTACTGCCAGAAGCCCGCTCGCACAACTCCTTTCCAGGACAGGGGCAATTATGTCCACGCTTTATTGCAGGAATGTTTCAATGAAAAAAAACCAGCCAAAGGCTATCAGCCGGGATTCGCAGCCTATCCTTGCAGCCATCCAGTGACCGCCGTAAGATTGCGACTTAGAAGGCATCCACCGCTTCTGGTGTGATCGCACAACAACTACAACGACAGCCAGAGTAGTTCATGCAAGATCTTGATCAGGATCCCGTGCCACAGGGCGAGCTGGCACTTAAAATCACTACCCTGCCCCGCGACTGCAACAGTTTTGGTGACATCTATGGTGGCTGGTTGGTAGGCCAGATGGATATTGCCGGCACCAGCACCGCCTCTCGTATTGCTCGTGGCCGGGTAGCCACGGTGGCCATCGACCGCATGGGCTTCATGGTGCCTGTACCGGTTGGCGCGCAACTCGGCGTTCACTGCCAGGTGCAGGATATCGGCCGCAGCTCTATCACCATTCTGGTAGAAGTCTGGAGCGATAATTACACGTACAGCGAGAGCCGCAAGGTGACCGAGGCCACCTTTGTGTTTGTGGCTATTGATGATCGCGGTCGTACGCGGGTTATTCCGAGCTGACATCGCAAACCGTTCAGCTCCTTATTGAGCAGTGACACACCCGTGCCACTGCTCAATTACACTGATCAGCTCAACGCTTGCTGTGGATAGTCAGCATAGGAATGTTTCAGCGTCGCGTGGTTGAGCAGCATCTCTGCCTTCAACTGGCTGCCGTCCGCTGAGTAGATACGCGAGCGCACCCAGTAGGATTCGGTACGCTTGCTCTCCGACAGCGCCACCACTTCCCGCCGAATAAGATAATCCTCACCGACCAGCAGCGGGCCGTCGATCATGCGAATTTCCTGGTCGGCAAACAGGCCGATGACCGGCTGCTTTACCGGGAAGGCCGCCTGTTTGCTGGAGTATTCCGCCAGCACACTGACCATCTCCAGCGGAATGATCGGTCGGCCCCAGGGCGATACCTCCGCCTGCGAATACCAGGGCGAATTCTCGGTAATACGCTCAAGCTTCTGGTTCAGCGAGAAGGGATACAGATCGCCCATGTGCTGATCAGCATCCATGCGCACCGGCTCGTCTTCTGCACCGCTCATGCCCACGTGCAGATCCGCCAGGATCACCAGTCTTTCCGGCGGACGCAGTCGGGCCATGCGTTCATCCAGCAGACTGGAATCGGCATCGCCAATACTGGCGCTGGCTTCCAGCACCGGCGTACCATCGGCCTTTTCCGCCCAGCAACGCACCCGCGTCGCACCGGGTGCTGGGCGCTCAACAAAGGCGCGTACCTGTTCGCCCTCTACCACCATGTTCTGGAAGTGTGCCGAGAAGCAGCCGCGCTCGAACCAGTCCTTGCCCCATATCTCGGCAAGCAGCGGTACGAATTGGCTGAAATGCGTAGGCCCTTCAATAGGGCCGGCGCGGAAGCCGAGCTTTTCCGCCATGTCATCGTCATGGATGGAGGTATGGCCGCTGTATTGCTGATCGGCCAACATCTGTTTCGGTTCGCGCAACGGGCCGCATAGATAAAGGGGTGTATCAAAGCTCATGTGCAGTCTCCTCAGTCCTTGAGCATGCCAGCCAGGCGCTGACGAATGATGCCTTCGGCTTCGGCCATGATACGGTCGATCAGCTCCTGCACCGTGGGAATGTCATTGATCAGTCCGGCGACCATACCGCAGGACCAGGCACCGGCATCCATTTCACCGGTCTTCATGATGCGCGGGTAGACACCGGCTACCTCCTCGACGATATCCTCGAACTTGATGTTCGCTCCCAGACGTTTTTCTTTTTCCAGCAAGCGCTCAACGGCGGCGTTGGTCATCACCCGCTCGGTATTGCGCAGCGGACGCATGACCAGCCGGGTATCCAGCTCGCTGGCCGCGACGATGGCCTGCTTGACGTTCTCATGCACCGGCGCTTCTTTGGTTGCAATAAAGCGCGTGCCCATGTTCATGCCATCCGCACCCAACGCCAGCGCCGCCGCCAGCGAACGGCCGTCAGCCATACCACCGGAAGCAACAAAGGGGATTTTCAGCTCTTCGGCAGCACGCGGCAGCAGAATGAAATTGGGTACGTCGTCTTCACCAGGGTGACCACCGCACTCGAAGCCGTCAACACTCACCGCATCACAGCCAATGGATTCAGCTTTCAGTGCATGGCGTACCGCCGTGCACTTGTGAATGACCTTGATGCCATGTTCCTTGAGAATCGGCAGCCACTTCTGCGGGTTGTTGCCGGCGGTTTCCACTGCCTTGACGCCACCCTTGATGATGGCCTCGATATAACCCGGATAATCCGGCTGATTAACCGATGGCAGGAAGGTCAGGTTGACGCCAAAAGGCTTGTCGGTCATCTCGCGGCAACGGCGGATTTCTGCGGCCAGCGCTTCCGGGTTCGGCTGGGTCAGGGCGGTGATCATGCCCAGACCGCCCGCGTTGGCCACGGCGGAGGCCAACTCGGCATAACCAACGTGGTGCATACCGCCCTGAATAACAGGGTGTTCGATACCAAACAATTCAGTGATTCTTGTTTTCATGCTCTACCTGCTGAGTCGGATGGGTGCACGCCGGGAGCGCGCCTTCGCTAGACGACTGAGTGTAGGCAAGCGGCAGTACCTAGGGCAAACATCAGGTTGGTGTGGTATTCAGCCGGTTTATGGACGCAGGAAAGGACTGGCCACCCGGGCGGGCGGCCAGACAAGAGGGCTATCGCTCAGCAGCGCCCTCGATCGCCTCACCGCCGCGCTGAATATCTCTTCCTGCCCCTTCCATGGTGTTACAGCCGGCCATGAACAGCACCATCATTCCGAGTAGAACGGATTTCAATGTCAGACTCATAATGAACTCCAGCATGTCAATTAAGCACCCATCACGCGCCGCAGCGCGTGGGTCAGGCTGAATGGTGCCCAGCCAGAGTTATGGACAGCGAAGGGGCAATGCAGGTTCACACTCGCTGCGTTAAGCCCATTTCCCAGAAATCGATTTCCAGGCGGGTGGCGTCGTTGAAGATGCGTACCAGCTGCTCAAACCGGCGCGGGGAGACATCGGCCAGTTCGCGGTTCAACCATTCGACCTCTGCGGCGCTGGCCTGCTGGAATTCGGCGCTTTCATACATGGCAATCCAGGGCTCGTAGGAATTGGCTTCGCCGCGCACGGTTTCGCTGCGGCTGATCAGCCACTTGGCTACCTGGGCATAGCCGACCAGGCACGGTGCCAGCGCCACGTGCAGATCCAGCAGGTCGCCGCGGTTGCCGGTGTCCAGTACGTAACGGGTGTAGGCCATGGTCGCCCGTGCTTCCGGCAGCGCCTGTAATTCCGCCTCGGAAATGCCCCACTGGCGGCAGTACTCGATGTGCAACCCCAGCTCCAGGCCGATGATGGCTTCCAGCCCGGCCTTGGCGTGACGCAGATCTTCCAGCGTTTGACTCTTGTAAGCAGCCAATGCAAAAGCACGACCGAACTGGATCAGGAACAGGTAGTCCTGCTTGAGGTAGTGGCGGAAGGCATCCCCGGACAAGGTGCCATCACCGAGCTGGCGGACGAAGTCGTGCTGGATATAGGCATCCCACTCGCTCTGGCAGCGTTGCTGGAGTTGATCAAAGGTAAAGGCCATATTCATCTCGCTGATTTGCTTGGGATTTTAATCAGCAGATACCATAGCGGGACGCTTGTGGAAAGCAAGTGGGGGCCGCTCACGGCCCCCGGAAGGTGCTCAGGGCTTGATGGCGATTTTCAGTACCCCGTCGCGCTGATTGGCGAACAGGTCATAGGCATCGACGATCTTGTCCAGCGCGTATTCGTGGGTGACCAGCACACCCAGATCCAGGCGGCTGGAGGCCACCACGCTCATCAACCGGCGCATCCGTTCCTTGCCGCCGGGGCACAGCGCGGTATTGATCTTGTGATCGCCCAGCCCTGCCGCAATGGCACTGACCGGCAACACCAGATCTTCGGAATAGACGCCGAGACTGGACAGGGTGCCACCCGGCTTGAGCACATGCAGCGCCTGACTGAACGTGGTCTGCGTACCCAGCGCCTCGATCGCGGAATCCGCCCCGCGGCCGCCGGTGATCTTCATCACCTCGTCCACCACATCACAATTGCGGAAATTGAGCGCGATATCGGCACCCATCTGCTGCGCAATGCCCAGCCGGTGGTCATTACCGTCCACCGCGATGATGGTGGTTGCACCCAGCAAGCGCGCACCGGCGGTAGCGCAGAGTCCGATCGGGCCCTGGGCAAATACCACCACGGTGTCGCCGATACGGATATTGGCGTTTTCCGCACCCTTGAAGCCGGTCGACATGATATCCGGGCACATCAGCACCTGTTCATCGGTCAGTCCGTCGGGGATCGGCGCCAGGTTGGCCTGGGCATCCGGCACCAGCACATACTCGGCCTGGGTACCGTCGATCAGGTTGCCGAAACGCCAGCCGGCGGTGGCCTTGTAGCCATGACAGCCACAACGGCCATCGGCGGTCAGATAACTGCCGTCCTGCGAAGCCACGCCATCCTGGGCAGCATAGGAGTTGAAATTGGGGCAGATGGCCCCGGCGATCACCCGCTGGCCTTCCTGGTAACCCTGTACCGCGCTGCCCAGCTTCTCGATCACGCCGACCGGCTCATGACCGACGGTCAGCCCTTTGGCTACCGGGTATTCACCCTTGAGAATATGGATATCTGTGCCGCAGATGGTCGTGGTGGTAATGCGGATCAAGGCGTCGTTGGGACCAACGTCCGGGATAGGCTTGTCAGCCAGTTCGATACGTCCGGGCTCGACGAATACTGCCGCCCTCATCATGTGTGCCATTGGAAATGCTCCTGACAATGGGTAGGGAATAGCCTGCGGCGTGACGGCAGGATCCTATTAACCTAGCCCATTATCATGACACCGGGGTGATCCAGATCAATTAATCCGGACTGGCATCCAGTGCAGGGCTCAACTCTGCCGTATCCGGCCGCCGCGCGTAGCGCTCCGCAAGCACGGCGCAGACCATCAGCTGGATCTGATGAAACACCATCAACGGCAGGATCATTGCGCCCATGCTGCCTCCGGCAAACAGCACCTGGGCCATGGGTACGCCCGTGGCCAGGCTTTTTTTCGAGCCGGCGAACAGCACAGTGATCAGGTCTTCGGTACTGAAGCCCAGCCGTCGTGCAAGCTGCTCCACCGACACCAGTACCACCGCCAGCAATAGGCAGCAGCCGAGCACCAGCCCGCCCAGTTGCAACAGCGGAATGGTCTGCCACAGACCTTCCACAACCGATGCACTGAAGGCACCGAACACCACCAGCAGAATCGAGCCCTGATCGACGCTCTTCAGCCAGCTCTTGTTCTGCGCGACCCAACTGCCAATCCAGCGATGGGCAATCTGACCGGCAATGAAGGGCAACAGCAGCTGCACGGTGATCTGGCCGATAGCGCCCAGGGTATCGCCGCTGCCGGCGTCAGCACCGAGCAGCAGCATGACCAGCAGCGGCGTAATGAAAATACCCAACAGACTGGAGGTAGCCGCGCTGCATACCGCTGCGGCGACGTTGCCCCGGGCCAGCGAGGTAAAGGCGATGGCAGACTGCACCGTGGCGGGCAGCGCACAGAGAAACAGCATGCCCAGATACAGCTCATGGCCCATCAGCGGCGCCAGCACCGGCTTGAGCACCAGCCCGAGTAGCGGAAACAGGGCAAAAGTGCAGGCAAACACCACCAGATGCAGACGCCAGTGAGTGGCACCCGCCCAGATCGCTTGCCGCGACAGCTTGGCGCCATGCATGAAAAACAGCAGCGCAATCGCCAGGTTGGTAATCCAGCCGAACACCACCGCAGCCTGTCCCTGCACTGGCAACACGCTCGCCATCGCCATGGCGGCAACCAGGCAGAGGGTGAAATTATCCGGTACGAAACGGGGCCGGGCCATGCCAACAACCTCCTGAGCAACAGCAGCCTGCACGACAGATCGGCAAGTCTACTGTGTCACACTCTGAAGGGTCGAGCCCCGTCTCGATTAGCGCGCCATCGACCCGATCCCGGGTCGAGTTGCACTCAGGCCGACATCAGTTTCTGGATTGCGCCTATGGTGCCCGGACCATTGAAGGGTTTGACAATCCAGCCCCGGACCCCGGCGGCCTTGCCGCGTTGCTTCATCTTCGGGCAGCTTTCTGTGGTCAGCATGATGATGGGCGTTGTGTTACGCAGTTCATCACGCGTTTTTTCCGCCATGGTCAGGCCATCCATGTTCGGCATGTTCACATCGCAGATGATCAGGCGGATATCGCTGTGGCGCGTCAACTGCATCAATCCATCACGACCATCCTGCGCGGTAACCACCTGCAGGCCATTCTGCTGCAGGAAGCCAGCCACCTCATTGCGCACTGTGGCTGAATCGTCAACAACCAGAACCCGGGACATTTTCTTCTCCTTAATATAGGTACACCAGCCGCAGGTGCGGCTAGAACAATTCCAGTTCGCCCAGCACCTCGGGCTCCGGCGCATTCAGCTGAGCTGCCGGCGGCGCCCAGTCATCGTCCGCCTGCAGCACCAGCAGGCAGGCAGTCAAACTACTGCCGTCAGTCGCTACACCATGAACCGCCATCATCAGCTGTTCGGCCTCCTGCAGATAGGCGATGCAAGCCACCGGTAACGCGTTGGGGGTAGACATGCCCAGCTGGGGAAATACCGCGCTCAGCTGCCGCTTCAGAGTGCCGCAGAGATTGTTGGCCAACTCCTGCAGCTCATCATCATCCATGCTGCGGGTCGCATTAGTGCCATCAGCCACCAGGGCCAGCAAACAACGCAAGCTGTAACCGCTCAAGGTCAGCACCACCAGCCGTGTGTTCTGGCTCTCCGCCAACGCCTCCCACTCCTCGGCACTGATGGCCTGCACACCACCCAGGCTGGTTATGCAACTGGCCAGGCTGCTGCTCAGCAACCCTTGGAGATAGTCGTTGTGGGAGTGATCTCGCATGGCACTCACCTCAGGCCGCCAGTGCAGACTGGTCGGCGCATGTTTCGCTCAACTGCTGCAGGCTCATGCGGATGCCCTGTATGACGGTCTGGATCATCCGGCTGGCAGCCTGGATATCCTGAAAGGTGCCTGTCGTTATCACCGCACTCTGCAGCAGCGCCTGACGATAGCCGTCGTTAAGCATGCCGGAGCGATGCGCCAGTGCCCGTACTTCATCGGCGACGATGGCAAAGCCCCGGCCCTGCTCCCCGGCCCGCGCCGCTTCAATACTGGCATTGAGCGCCAGCAGTACCGTCTGCTTGACGACACCATCGAACTCCTGGCTTTCATTCTGCATCGCCCGGTTGTGCACCATCATCTCGTCCAGCCGGGCGTTCCAGCGCTCAAAGGTGTGCACCACCTGATCCAGCCGGTCGATATCTGCGGCCAGCTCCATCCATTGCCGGTTGAGCTGCTGTACCTCCTGATACTGGCCGTGCAACGCGGCATAGCGTTGCTCATGCCAGTCATTGATGGCATCACGCTCACTGCGCATGGCCTGTGCCTGCTCTTCATGCTGCTGGCGTAACTGCATGAGTTCGCCCTGTAGCTCCTGCACCCTGGACTGCTCGCTCTGCAGCTCAAGCGCTTGTCGGTGACGACTATCGGCGATCGACTCCAGCCGCGCCTTGGTACTGAGCTGCTCGGCGCGCGCAGCGGCCAGGCGCTGATACTGGACGAATGCATAACCGCCAAGGCCAAGCAATATCAGGCTCTGCAACAGCGGCAGGATGAACGACAGCACGGATAACACCTCTGTTCTGGCAACGGGAGAGCAGCATGCTAACGACCCGATGATGTCACTTTGATGACCTGCATCAACACCCGCTCTGTCATGTGTCAGCAATACAGAGACACTATCCTGACATCATCGCTCAGGACAGCAGAGTCGCTCCCATGCAGACCCAGAACACCATCATCTATAACGATCCGATCCATGACAGATATGCGGACTTCTACAGTCCGCACGAGCAGCTTCAAAACTGGCCCGGCGAGATGAACCAGGCAATTCTTCGCGCTCTGGAGACCATCCGACCGGTCGCCATGGATACCGACATGCTTCAAGTGTTGGAGATTTTTCGCGGCCATCAACAGGAGCATTTTTTCCCGGTACTTGATCCCCGCGGCGCACCACTGGGGCTGATCCGTGAACGCAGCCTGAAAAGCTATGTCTATTCGCGCTTCGGTATGGCTCTGCTGGCCAACCGTGGCCAGTCCCGCCAGTTGGAAAGCTTCCTGTCGGATTGTCCCTGCGTGGAGGTCAATACCGGCATCGACCAGGTGCTGCAGGCCGCCCATCGTACGCCGGGCTCCGAAGGTGTATTGATTACCGCAGGCGGTTGTTATGTCGGGTTTATTCGTGCCTCTTCGCTGGTGGAGATGGCCCATGAACAACAGTTGGAAATCGTTCGCCGACACAACTCCGAACTGGATCAGAAAAGTCGTGAGATCCAGGCTGTTTTGCGGAATATGCGCCAGGGCATCTGCACTATCCTGCCGGATCTGCGCCTGCATGCGGACTTTTCGGTGCATCTGGCGAATATCCTTGAACACGACCACCTGGCCGGCGCACACCTACGCGATGTTCTGCTCGCCCACAGCGAACTCGGCCCGGATGCCCTGCAACAGATCGAAGCAGCCTTGATGGCGATCATTGAGCAGGACGCCTTCATGTTTGATTGCAACGCCCACCTGCTACCTACCGAAATGGCCGTCAACCTGAATGGGCGCGTCAAGATTCTCGAACTGCACTGGAATCCCATGCTTAACGAGCAGGATGAAGTGAGCAGGTTGATGTTGGTGGTACGCGACATCAGCCAGATGCGCCAATTGCAGCAAATGGCCGAGCAGCAAGCCCATGAATTGCAACTGCTGGGTGAAATTCTCGCCGCTGGCGAAGCACGTTTCACTCCCTTCATGGATCACAGCACGGCCCAGTTACAGAGCTGCCAGAGGTTGCTCGAGCAGGCCGCCGAACCGCTTGAAGAGCAGACCCAGACCGCGCTCTACCGTCACCTGCATACCATCAAGGGCAACGCACGTACTCTCGGCCTGCTGGCGGTCACCGATAGTCTCCACGCAGCGGAACAGATACTCCAGGAAGGCCGCGAACACCAACAAGCCATTCTCCCATCGGATCTACAACAGTCGATCCAGCGGGTGATCGAGGATCTGGCCCAGTATTCCCGCATCTACAACGAGCGCCTGCGAAGCTTTGGTCAGAAGCATGCCGCGGTAGCAGTCAGCTCTGAGCTCTGGCAACAAGTACAGCAATTGGCTGCCGACCGCGAGGACAGCCAGCTGCTGCATCTGTTAAAACAGGCCGACAACTGCAATCTTGGCGAACTGTTCAGCAGCCTCAGAACCGACCTGAATCGGCTGGCCCGGGAACTGGGCAAACCTGAGCCCCGCCTGGCCGTACCCCCCTCATTGAGTAATTGCTATCTGCATACGGCGCATGCCCGATGTCTGAACGATGCACTGGTGCATATCCTGCGTAACTGTCTGGATCATGGTATCGAATCGGTTGAACAACGACTGGCCGCAGGCAAGCCCGAGGCTGGCGTCATTCAGATCGAAGAGGGTCTGGATAACGGCTTGCTCCGCTTGCAGATCGGCGACGATGGGCGCGGCCTGGCATTGGCACAGCTGCAGGCCAAAGCGATTGATAATGGCTGGTTGGCTGCCGAGGCAAGCGCCAGCGACGAACAGATCGCCGAGATGATCTTCCATTCCGGCCTCAGTACCGCAGACCAGGTAACCATGATCTCCGGACGGGGTGTGGGCATGGACGCGGTACGCAATAGCCTGGCGGAACTCGGCGGGAGTATCAGCGTGACCTGGATCGGCGGCAGAAATAACGTGGGCTATCGCCCTTTCAAACTCACCCTGGAGCTACCCTATCCCAGCGACGCAGAATCGGTATAACTCTGGCCGCCGTGTTTTTCCGGACGCGTACTGGTACTGCAAATGCGGAGTAAAGGGCCAACCGCACCAATGCTTTATGCCAGCGGTTGGCCAGTGCGGTGTGATTGCCGTACCCCGGCGCAGCACCACTCGGCCATACGCAGGGCACAGGGTAGGATTTCCGGCGTGCTAGATCGCTTCCAGCTTGGCGTAGCTGACCATCAGCCACTTGCTGCCCTCATCGTCAAAGTTCACCTGGATGCGCGCCTGGGCGCCGTGGCCTTCGTAGTTGAGCACCACGCCTTCACCAAACAGGGAATGCATGACCCGTTGGCCGAGGGCGAAGCCGGTACTTTCGGTGGCTTCCTGGGTGAACATGCTGCCCTTGCCCTTGGCTGGTCCGAAAGGACGACTGACCTGGTTGCCCAGGCGCACTTCGCGAATCAGCTCAGCGGGAATTTCACGAACGAAGCGCGATACCTTGTTGAAGGTTTCGCTACCGTACAGGCGGCGGGTTTCCGCCCAGGTAATGATCAACTGTTGCATGGCCCGGGTGATGCCAACATAGGCCAGCCGACGCTCTTCTTCCAGCCGTCCGGGTTCTTCCAGGCTCATCTTGTGCGGAAATAGGCCTTCTTCCATGCCGCTGAGGAAAACCAGCGGAAATTCCAGCCCCTTGGCACTGTGTAACGTCATCAGTTGTACACTGTCTTCAAACTTATCGGCTTGGGTTTCACCGGCTTCAAGCGAGGCATGGGCAAGGAAGGCCAGCAGCGTGTTGCCCTCTTCTTCCTCGTCGGCCATGTCGTTTTCAAAAGCGCGGGCGGCGGAGACCAACTCTTCAAGGTTCTCTACCCGGGCCTGGGCTTTCTCGCCCTTTTCCTTTTCGTGAAACGCCAGCAGGCCGCTGTGTTCGATGACCTGCTGGGCCATGCTGTACAGCGGGACGCCTGCAACGCGCTCGGTCAGTTGCTCGATCAGCTGCATGAAGCTCTGTACCGCATTGGCCGCCCGCCCGGGCAGGCCCTTGTTGTCGAGCAGGTTACAGCCGGCCTGCCACAGCGATACATCCTGCTGCCGGGCATGCTGGCGCAGGGTTTCCAGGGTCTTGTCGCCGATGCCCCGGGTGGGAATATTGATGATGCGCTCCAGCGCGCCGTCATCGCCGCGGTTGGCTATCAGCCGCATGTAGGCCATGGCGTTCTTGATCTCGGCCCGCTCGAAGAAGCGCTGGCCGCCATAGATGCGATAGGGAATCGCGGCACGCAGCAGGGCTTCTTCCAGCACCCGGGACTGGGCGTTGGAGCGGTACAGGATAGCGATCTCGCTGCGCGCCATGCCCTCGCTGACCGCCTCGCTGATGCGATCGACGATAAACCGCGCCTCATCCTGTTCGTTGAACCCGGCGTACAGGGAGATCGGATCGCCATCATTACCATCGGTCCACAGCTCCTTGCCCATGCGCCCGGCGTTGTTGGTGATCAGCGCGTTGGCGGCCTTGAGGATGGTCGCGGTGGAGCGGTAGTTCTGCTCCAGACGGATCAGCTCGGCAGCCGGGTAATCCTGCTGGAACTGCTGGATATTCTCGATGCGCGCGCCGCGCCAGCCGTAGATCGACTGGTCGTCATCACCGACCACCATCAGGCTCGGATTGTTGCCGGCAATCAGCCGCAACCAGGCGTATTGCACCGCGTTGGTATCCTGGAACTCGTCCACCAGCATGTGCCGGAACCGCGCCTGGTACTGCTCGCGCAGCGGCTGGTTGTCCCGCCACAATTCCAGTGAGCGCAGCAGCAGTTCAGCAAAATCCACTACCCCGGCGCGGGCACAAGCCTGCTCATAGGCAGTATAGATCCGCAGCATATTGGTCAGGAACAGGTCGCCTGCAGCCTGGATATGCTGCGGGCGCAGGCCTTCATCCTTCTGGCCGTTGATCCACCACTGCGCCTGGCGCGGCGCCCACTGGTTCTCGTCCAGCCCCAGCTCGCGGATCACCCGCTTGACCAGCCGCAGCTGGTCGTCGCTATCGAGGATCTGGAACTGTTCGGCCAACCCGGCTTCGCGCCAGTGGGCGCGCAGCAACCGGTGCGCCAGCCCGTGGAAGGTGCCGACCCACATGCCCTGGGGCGAAATGCCGAGCAGCTGCTCGATGCGCTGGCGCATCTCGGCGGCGGCCTTGTTGGTGAAGGTGACCGAGAGAATGCTCCAGGGTGAGGCCTTTTCTACCTCCACCAGCCAGGCAATTCGGTGTACCAGAACACGGGTCTTGCCGGAGCCGGCGCCGGCGAGAACCAGTTGTTGACCCGGCGCGGCAGTAACAGCCTGGCGCTGGGCGTTGTTGAGCGAGTTGAGCAAATGAGAGATATCCATCGCGGCATTCTACCCCGCCCGTCGTCTTGCCGAAAGAAACTGCCAAGTGACCTATTGCACATCGATAATGGGGGATGTGCAGAATCGATTCTCTAGTGTATGGTTTGCCATAGGATTGCCACTACTCACGGACGACTAATGACAACTCGGGATACCAAGCAACGTCGCAGGTATATACCAGTATGAGCTACAGCGAGCGCCGGATGAGCGCTGCAGCTACCGATCTGCGTCTGCGCCAATTGGATCTGCTGTTTCTCTATTCACGTCTGTCGCAGTGGCTGGTGTTATTGGCTGTCGTCGTGGTGACAGCACTGACCTGGGAATATGCCTCCCATGCCCTGGCACTCAGTTGGCTGGCCGTCGTCTGCGGTCTGACGCTGCTGCGCAGCCGTGTCGCCAGCGCCTATCATCGCAGCTCTGCTGAACAGCGGCTGAAGCCGCGCTGGCCCACCCTGTTCTATATCGGCAACATCCTTTCCGGACTCGCGCTGGGCTTGATCCACGTACTGCTGGTGCGGCTGGACAGCTTCAGTGTGCAGTCCAGCACCTATGCTGTCACGGCGGGCGTCATGTTATGCGTCAGTATCATTTACGCGCACCGCTTCAGTGCCTTTCTGACTTTCGCCATACCCGGCTGGCTACCCCCCACGATATTTCTTCTGACACAAAAGGACGCCACCAGTCCCTATTGGGGGCTGATGGGCGTCACCCTGTTTGGCTGCATTCTCTTGGCCGCCGCCTTTATCAACCGCTCGGCCACACGTACCATGCATAGCAGTCTGCGCAATCAGGCGCTGCTGTTCCGCCTGGATGAGGCGCGCCAGCAGGCCGAAGCGCTGAACGTGCAATTGACTGGGGAAATTCAACACCGACGTCAGGCCGAACAGCAGTTACGCCAAAGTCATGAGGCGCTGGAGAACCGCGTCGCTCAGCGCACCATTGAGCTACAGGAGACCCAGGTACGCCTGCGCATGGCGCTGGAAGCCAGTGCACTGGGCCTCTGGGATTGGGATTTGCGCAGCGACGTTGTTTACCACTCGCATCTGGAAGAAATCTTCGGGTTGAAAGAAACCCGGTTGACCATGCGCGGAACTCTGAAACCGCGGGTACATCCGAGTGATGCTGAACGGGTACGCGACGCACTGATCAATCATTTCAAACACGGCACACCCTATTGCGTCGAATACCGCGTACAACATCAGCAGGGGCATTGGGTCTGGGTCGAGGACAATGGCCGCGCCGTGGAGCGTGACAGCAATAACCGCGCATCGCGCATGATCGGCACACGCCGGGACATTACCACACGTCGGCAACAACATGAGCAGGAGCGTCTGGCGGCTACGGTCTTCGAAGCGACCTCGGACGGCATTTTCATCCTTGATCCGCAGCATCAGGTATTGACGGTAAACCAGGCCTTCAGCGTCATCACCGGCTACCCGGCCAAGGATGTCATCGGCCAACCGCTGTTCACTCGCAGCACGGATCCGGAAACGCTGGAAACTTACGCGCGCATGCGCAACGCTCTGCGCAGTCAGGATCGATGGGAAGGCGAAGTCATCGAACAGCGCCGCAGCGGTGAACGCTACCCGCAGTGGCTGCAATTGGCGGTGGTACGCAATGAGCATAATGACGTCACCCATTACGTGGGCTTCTTTGCCGACCAGACCACCAGCCGCAAGACTGAAGAACAGCTGCGCTATCTATCCGATCATGACCCGCTGACCCAACTGGCCAATCGGAGCCTGTTTACCCATAACCTTGACGAAGCCACGGTGCTCGCGCGCAGCCAGGGCCACAGTCTGGCCTTGCTGCATATCGACCTGGATCGCTTCAAATATATCAACGACACCCTGGGCCATATCCAGGCCGATACACTGCTTTGCGAGGTGGCTGATCGACTGAAGAACATGTTGCCGGAGGCCTTTATTCTCGCTCGCCTGTCTGCCGATGAGTTCGTTGTGGTGGAGCAGAATCTGCCTCTGCCGCAGGTAGAAGATCTGGCCGATCAGCTGTTACAGAAGCTCGCCGAGCCGATCATCGTCGGCAACAATGAACTGATCATTTCCGCGTCCATTGGCATCAGCCTGTTCCCGGACAACGCACGCACCAGCCTGGAGTTGATCAACCGCGCCAACCAGGCGATGCAACATGCCAAGCAGATGGGCGGCAACTGCTTCAAGTTCTATTCCAGCGACCTGCCCAGCCCCAAGGTCGACCGTTTGCATCTTGAAAACGAGCTGCGCAAGGCCATCGCCGAAGAGCAGCTATTGGTGCATTACCAACCCAAGCTGCATCTGGCATCCAACCGCATTACCGGAGTCGAGGCGCTGGTGCGCTGGCAGCACCCAACCCGGGGCATGTTGCCGCCCACGGAGTTTATTGCCATTGCCGAGGAAACCGGCCTGATCCTGTCACTGGGTAATCTGGTATTACGACTGGCTTGTCAGCAGGCAAGCCAGTGGCAGCAGGAAGGCCCGACACCGTTGCGGGTGGCCGTGAACATGTCCGTGCAGCAGCTGCGGCAACCGCACTTTGCCGCGGAAGTAACGCAGATCCTGAAGGAGACCAGCCTCCCGGCCCACCTGCTGGAACTGGAATTGACGGAAAGCATGCTGCTTGAGCAAAGCAGCATGGTAGCGGGCAACATCACGGCGCTACAGGAACTGGGTGTAAAGCTCTCCGTGGATGACTTCGGGACGGGCTACTCCTCGCTGGCGTACCTCAAGCACTTTCCGATTCACAGCTTGAAGATTGATCGAGCCTTCATTAACGAACTGGACGAACAGTCTCGTGATTCCGCGATTGTGCGCGCCATTGTGGCCATGGCCCACAGCATGAATCTGCAAGTGGTAGCCGAAGGGGTCGAACAGGATAGTCAACTGGCCTTCCTGCGCACCCAGGGTTGCGATGAAGTGCAGGGTTATCTGATCAGTAAACCCGTACCGGCACAGGTACTGACGCAACTCATACAGCGGCGCCAGCGCAGCGGTCACATAGAATTGTCCGGTAGCTCGGAAAGCGGTCGCCGGGCTCTGAGTTAACGCTCATCCAGCCATCGGTGCCCGGCACGGTCCAGCAGGCTGTCCGCGGCTTCCGGGCCCCAACTACCGGCGGCGTAGCGCTTGGGCGAACGATAGACCTCACGCCAGCCACGGATAATCGGATCCACCCAGCGCCAGGCCGCTTCAATTTCATCGCGACGCATGAACAGCGTCGCATCACCGTCGATCACATCCAGCAGCAGACGCTCGTAGGCATCCCACCGGCGCCGCTTGAACGCCTCGTCAAAATGCAGATCCAGCTCCACTTCCTGAAGCGCCATACCCCGACCGGGAGATTTAGCCATCAGCGCCAGACTGATACTTTCATCCGGTTGCAGGCGAATGACCAGACGGTTGCCCTCGGGCGTCTGACCGGGAAACAGCCGATGGGGAACCGATTTGAACTGAATGACAATTTCGGATTTGCGCTGGGCCAGTGACTTGCCGGTACGCAGATAGAAGGGCACGCCAGCCCAGCGCCAGTTGTCGATCTCCGCCTTGAGCGCAACATAGGTCTCGGTGTTGCTGTCGTTATCGACGTTTTTTTCGAAGTAATAGGCGGGCAGGCTTTCACCGGCGCGCTTGCCCTTCGAGTACTGACCACGCACCGTCTGATCCTGCACGTCCATACCGGTAATCGGTCGCAGCGCTTCAAGAATCTTCAGCTTCTCGTTACGCACTGCCTCAGGCCCGAAATGCACCGGCGCTTCCATGGCCACCAGGCAAAGCAATTGCAGCAGATGGTTCTGCAGCATGTCCCGCATGGCGCCGGCCCGGTCATAGTAGGCGCCGCGGTTTTCCACGCCGACCGTTTCCAGCACGCTGATCTGCACATGATCGATATGCCCGTTACGCCATAGCGGCTCAAACAATGCATTACCAAAGCGCAGCGCCAGCAGATTCTGTACCGCCTCCTTGCCCAGGAAGTGATCAATACGGAACACCCGGGATTCGTCGAAGACGCTGCCTATCTGATCATTTATCTGGCTGGCGGTGGGCAGGCTTTCGCCCAGAGGTTTCTCCAGCACGATACGGGCTTCAGCGTTGATCAATCCGGCGGAATGCAAGTGCAGCGCGGTGGAAGCAAATAGCTCCGGCAGGGTCGCCAGATAGAATACCCGCACGCGATCAGGATGATCAGCCAGCCGTTTGGCCAACCGGGTAAACTCCAGCCGCTGGGCGACGTCCAATGCCATGTAGTCCAGCCGCGCAGCGAAACTGATCCAGCTTGCTTCATCAAAGTCGGCACTGGCTACATGCTGGCTGACGTGGCGGCGCACCTGTTTGCGGTAACTATCCACGTCAGGCCGCGCTCGCGCCAGCGCGAGAATGCGGGTATCCGGATGCAGATGACGATCACGATGCAAATAGTACAACGCCGGCAAAAGCTTGCGCATGGCCAGGTCACCAGTGCCGCCAAATACCACAATATCGCAAGCATTACCGTAACGCGCAGACACGTGAAGTCCTCCTCTGAAAAGCGGGCAGACGGTTTTTGTAGTATAACTACACGAATCACTACTCCCGATTCGCAGACTAACATGAAGCCGCCGTGAATTTGCTCCAGCATATTGCAAGCAACCGCCTTTCTCTACGCAAGTCAGAGTTGAAGGTTGCCGACTACGTTCTTACCCATGCCGCCCAGGTGATGCACTCATCCATGGCCGATCTGGCACGCGAAGTAGGCGTCAGTGAGCCGACCATAGTGCGCTTCTGTCGCGCCATTGGCTGTAGCGGTTTTCAGGATCTTAAACTCAAGCTGGCGCAAAGTCTGGCCGCCGGTGCCAGCTTCGGGCAGTTCTCCATCAATGAAGATGACAGCATCGCCGACCTGTCACATAAAATCTTTGATACCACCCTGGCGACGCTGATGGACGTACGTGAACGTCTGGATGCCGATGCCATGGAGCAGGCCATCCTCGCCATGGCCGAGGCCCGCCGGGTAGAGTTTTATGGCTTCGGTGCGTCCGGGGCGGTTGCCAGCGACGCCCAGCATAAATTCTTCCGTCTGCAGGTCTCCACAGCTGCCTATTCGGATCCGCACATGCAGGCCATGTCCGCGGTAACACTGGGGCCTTACGACGTGGCAGTGGCCATTTCCCAGACCGGCCGCACCAAGGATCTGCTGCATTCCGCCTCGCTGGTTGTGGAAGCCGGGGCTACGCTGATCAGTCTGTGCCCAAGCCATACGCCGCTGGCTGAGTTGGGTCAGATTCATATTCCCATTGATGTCACCGAAGACACCGATATCTACACCCCACTATCTTCGCGCATAGCGCACCTGGTGGTGATTGATGTGCTGGCCATGGGCATGGCCATGCGTCGGGGCCCTGAGCTGGTAAATCATCTGAAGAACGTCAAGCGGAGCTTGCGCGGATTACGCCTGTCCAACAAGACTGCACACCGTACTCACGACAGTCAGGATTGATTCATCCATGCGAGACGTCACCCGGGGCCCGGTTCCTACAGAACACCATGCCAGCCCTGTCGGCGAGCGGCCCGGGCAGATTTTGCGCTTCGCGGATCTGCGGGTGCCACGGCCGCCAGTGTCAGGGATCAATATCCAGTGTCGGCTGCAGCACTTCGCCATCGTTACCTACAGCGTTGCCCCGATGCAGCTGCGCCGCATGATTCCCGAGCGTTTCCGGTTGGATACGGTGATCATTGATGGCACCGAGCGCGCATTGATCTCCGCGGTGCCTTTCCTGAATGTGGATTTCGGCCTCGCTGCCCATCCTTCGCCAAAATTGGTCATGGGCCAAGTGGACTACCGAACCTACATTATCGATCAGCATACCGGCGAACGGGCCGTGTGGTTCCTTGGCACCACGCTGGATTCCTGGACGCTACCGCTGCCACGCTACATCTGGCAACAACCCTGGCATGCTGGACGCACCCGCTTCGATTGCCAGTTGGCCGCAGACCGCCAGCATTATCAGCACTACCATATGCATACCGCATCCGCTTGGGCGAGCGCAGAAGTCAGCCTGCGCCAACCACCGGATTCATCCGTGGCCTATCCGGGTTTTGCTGATGAAGAAACCGCGCTGTGTTATCTGACACACCCGCTGGTGGGCTTTTACCACCGGTTGCGCGATGGTTGTGTGGGCGCATATCGGGTGTGGCATGATCGTCTGCATGTGTGTCCGGCCCAGCTGATCAATGCCCGCTTTGCGCTATTCGATCGGCTCGGCCTGGTCACCTACGCACAGCAACAGCAGCCACACAGCGTTCTGCTGCAACCCATCAATGATTTTACTGTGTATTTACCGCCGACCCGCCTGGAGTAGAAGCAATGCCCGTTGCCATGGCCCGCCACATTCTGGTCAAGACCGAAGCTGAAGCCGAATCCCTCAAGAAACGCCTGGCCGCCGGAGAAGCCTTCGATGTGTTAGCGCGCAAACATTCGACCTGCCCATCCCGGAAGCGCGGCGGCGATCTCGGTGAGGTGCGCCCCGGACAAATGGTACGGGCTATTGATCAGATCATTTTCCGCAAGGCGCTGAAAGTGGTGCATGGGCCAGTCAAGACCCCCTTCGGCTGGCATCTGGTGCAGGTTTTCTACCGCGATTGAGTTTATCGTCCCTCAGTGCAGACTCCCCGATTCAGGTCTATTCTCTGGTAGCTGACCATAATAAGTACCGCCTGCACATCGCCAAGGAGTACGGTATGCACTTGAAAGATTTCTATAAACCCTTGCGTATCCTCAGTTTTGCAGTCCTGGTGTTGATGCTGGTTGCCACCCTTTACGCCTTCACCATGACCGGCCTGCATTGGACCGGTATCAATGTATAACGGGGCAAATCATGAACAACAGGCAAGCCAGGATCTTCGCGTGGGGTTCTACCATCGCTGCTGCGGTACTGTTTCTCGGGTTGACGCTCGATAGTCACCGCCAGTTTCCCGAATTGACCAGTGCCAAGAACATCACAGCTGAGGTCACCCACGGCAAGGATGTGTGGCACAAATATAACTGCATCAACTGCCACACCCTGTTCGGCGAGGGCGCCTATTACGCGCCGGATCTGACCAAGATTACCCAACACCGTGGCGAGGCCTATCTGCAGGCTTACATGCGCGATCCTGCCGCGTTTTATGACGAGCAACGCCACCGCCGCCTGATGCCCCGGCAGAATCTGAGCGAGGAAGAGATTACCAATCTGATTACCTTCCTCGACTGGGTTGCCAAGGTGGATAACCAGGGCTGGCCACCCAGGCCCATTCTGGTCACGGGTGGCTTTACTGCGGTAGCCGGTTCTGCTGGTGCAGGAGACGTGGTTCCCGTGCAGAGCGGCTCCACCTCGGTAGGCGTTCGTCCGGTCAGCCCGGATAACGATATTCGTGCGCTGGGCGAGAATGTCTTCCGTACCGCCGTACCGGGTTGTGTTGCTTGCCACTCGCTGGCGCCTGGCGCCGACGGCGCTGGCCCCAGCCTGGCGGGTGTTTCTGCCCGGGCTGAATTGTTGGTAGGTGCTTCCGATTACACCGGCCAGGCCACCGACGTGGAGGGATATCTGCGCGAATCCATTACTGAACCCAGTGCCCATTTGAGCACCGGCGGCATGTATTCGGCCAACGGTATGTCGTTCATGCCCAACACCTATGGTGAAAGCCTGAGCGAAGAAGAGATCGATCAGCTGGTCGCGTTCCTCGCCACGCTCAAGTAACGCTGCGACTGCCGCGCCGAGCCGAAACAGCGCGACAATATGGATAAGACGGAGAACAACAATGCGCTATAAATCCCAGTCAGTCGCCTATTGGTATTTCGCAGTAGCCATGGTGCTGTTCGGGCTGCAATTGGTGTTTGGCCTGCTGTCAGCTACCAAATATCTTGGCCCGGATCCGCTGCTGTATATTCTTCCGTTTGATGTGACCAAGGTCATTCACACCAACCTGTTGATCGTGTGGGTGTTAACCGGTTTCATGGGGGCAACCTACTGGCTGGTGCCGGATGAATCCCGTACCGAACTGCACAGCACCAGACTGGCCTATATTCAGCTGATTCTGTGGACCGGCATGGGCGTAGCGGCCATCATCGGCTACCTGTTCCGCTACGGCACCGGTAACAAGCTGCTGGAACAGCCGCTGCCGCACAAGCTGATCATGGTCGTGTGCTTTGCGATCTTCATCTACAACATCGGCATGACCATCAAGAAATCCGGACGCTTTACCACCACCGAAGGGGTGCTGGCGCTGGGTATTGTCAGTACTGCGGTATTGTTTGTCCCGGCACTGCTCCACTACGAGAACTACACGGTCTCGATCTTCTACCGCTGGTGGACCATCCACCTGTGGGTGGAGGGCGTGTGGATGATGATCATGGGTGCCTTCCTCGCCTACCTGCTGATCCGCCTGTCCGGGGCTGACCGTGAGGTGCTGGAGAAATGGCTGTACGTGATCGTCGGTCTGGTGTTCCTGGCCGGTATTCTCGGCACCGCTCACCATTATTACTGGGTAGGTGTGCCGCATTACTGGCTGCCGATTGGCGGGTTCTTCAGCGCGCTGGAGCCGCTGGCAATCGTCGGGATGGCCATGTACGCCTACGGCGCCATGCGGCGCTCCGGTCTGTCGCACCCCAACGTGCTGGCGCTGCACTGGACGCTGGGCAGTACCATTTTCACGCTCTTTGGTGCCGGCCTGCTGGGTCTGGCGCATACCTGGCCGAGCATCAACAAGTGGACCCACGGCACTCTGATCACCGCCATGCATGGCCATGCCGCCTTCTATGGCGCTTATGCCATGATCACCCTGGCCATGATCAGCTATGCCATGCCTTCGCTGACCCATGGCCGTCCGGAACGGGGCAGCAGCATTGGTTACTGGGCATTCTGGTTACAACTGGGTGGCATGTTCGGCATGACCATTTCCTTTGCCACCGCCGGGATTGGCCAGGTGTATCTGGAGCGGATCATGGGTATGGGTTATCTGGACGCGCAGCTGAAAATCCAGATTCACTTTGTCATGCTGATTATCTGCGGGGCGATTTTTGCCACGGGTGTCGGCCTGTTCATCTTTGACTTCTTCCGTTACCGACCGCGTTTTGAGGTCAGCGAGCCAGAAGCTGTAGAGCACGATGCAGCCACCGGACGCGTGGTCTGATATGGGTGCAGATGAAGCAGTAAGCGGCCTGGCAATACAGGCCGCTGAGGCCCCTTGGTATCACCCCATTGGCAATGAAACAGCACTGTTCGAACAGTGCCATGCCCGTGGTCTGGCGGTGATGCTCAAGGGCCCCACCGGTTGCGGCAAGACCCGGTTTATTGAACACATGGCCTGGCAGCTGGGCCGGCCGCTGATCACCATTCCCTGCCATGATGACCTGGCCGCCAGTGATCTGATCGGCCGCTTCCTGATCCAGCACAACGGCACCGTCTGGCAGGACGGCCCGCTGACCCGCGCGGTGCGCGAAGGCGCCATCTGTTATCTGGATGAGGTCGTCGAGGCGCGTCAGGACACGGTTGTGGTACTCCATGCCCTGACCGATCACCGCCGCATTTTACCGATCGACAAGACCGGAGAACTTCTCCAGGCCGCACCCGGTTTCCAGTTGGTGGTGTCCTACAACCCCGGCTACCAACGCATGCTCAAGGATCTGAAACCCAGTACCCGGCAGCGCTTTGTCGCCATGGATCTGGACTTTCCGCCGCCCGAACTGGAAGTACGCATCGTACGCCATGAGAGCGGCGTGGATGAGGCGACCGCCCGAGGATTGGTGACCTTGGCCGAGCGGATCCGCCAGCTACGCGATCGCGGCCTGGCCGAAGTACCCAGCACCCGCCTGCTGATTGCGGCCGGTACGCTGATGGTCTCCGGCATCGGTCGGCGCGAAGCTTGTCAGGCCGCTATTGTTTCACCGCTGTCGGACGAGCCGTCTATGGTCGGAGCCTTGCGTGATCTGGTTGACGCTACTTTTATCTAGGCACGCCGTGGCGTCTCTCATGTATGTGAGGGCACACATTCGGCTCGTGAGCGTCTGATCATGGCTGAAGCAGAAGAGCTGGTCAGCGACGCCGCCCGCCACGCGACAATCCATGCCAGAAGATTATGGCTGCGTTATCGTCCGCCCCCCGAAGCGCCGCCTACAGCGGTGCTGGTGGATATTGCACCGCGTCTCGACCTGCTGATTACCGCTCTGAGCGGGCGCAGTCTGTCGATCCGCATCGCCCAGTTACCGGCACGCCCGACCCTGCTCTCGCGCCTGTATCGTCGGAACCAGTCCCCTTGGTTAACGCATCCGATTCCCGCCACCAACGGCCGGCGACTGTGGTTACCGGCTGATTCCGGTATCGAGGCTATCGCTCAGGGGAACGAGTTCTATCAGGTCATGGCATTGCAACAGGCCATGCGTATCCAGCGTGGCAGTGCTGAACAGCTCAACCCGGCATGGCCCGCGTTGCTGGCCGATGTCTACCTGTTGCTGGAGGCCTGGGCTGCGGACGCCGAGCTGATCAAGCAGTTACCTGGCATGACCGCTGCCGTCACCCGGTTACGTCGGCATGTTTTACAGGCGCGGCCGCCGCTGAGTTCATTTTCCCGCCCGCGCCAGCCATTGGAGGCGTTATTGCGTCAATTGCTGGCCACACCCTGCGGTCAGCCCTGTCTTGCCATGCCGCTGAGTGCGTCAGCCCAGGAATCGGCTCGCCTGGCTGTCGAACTGCTGGGCAGTCTGGGTTTGGCCGTGGATGACAAGACCGGTGGCAACGCACCGCTACTGAAGAACTGGTGGACGGGTGAGCTGCGCCCACCGCCCTCCGACGAGCGCAACGAACTGGCTCCCGGCGGCGAACCTGACGATCCGCAAACGATCAGCGAGCCCACCCGCAGCTCACATCTGCTGCGCCGTCCGGAGGTGCGTGAAGCGAAGGACGGTGAGGATGACAATACCGATCCCGGCATCTTCATGGTGCAGGCCGATGAGCCGCACCAGCATGCGGAAGACCCGCTGGGCTTGAACCGCCCGGTAGACAAGGATGAGGACATCAGCGCCGATGAGTACGGTGACATGCTCTCCGAGCTGTCCGAAGCCCGGCTGGTATCTACCCCCGGCAGCTCGAAGGAAGTACTGATCTCCGACGACCCGCCGGATACCAACACCGCCATGCAGCTGAGGACAGCCATCCGTGCACAGAAAGGATTGCAGTACCCGGAATGGGATTACCGCATCCAGGCCTACCGCCAGCCCGGCGCTACGCTCCATGTGCTGCCTAACCTGCCAGGCTCGCAGCAATGGGTGGATGACACCCTCGACGAGCACCGCAGTCTGCTCAACCAGATCCGCCGGCGTTTTGAAATGCTCAGTGCCCGGCGCATCACCCGGCGCAAGCAGCTGGACGGTGACGACATCGATCTGCAGGCCTACATCGACAGCTATGCCGACTTCCGCGCCGGAGGCAGCCTGTCCGATGCGCTGTACCAGACCCGCCGCACTGCCGAACGCAATCTGGCCATAACATTGCTGATCGATATCAGCGGCTCCACCGACAGCTGGGTATCGACCAACCGGCGAATCATCGATGTGGAGCGCGAAGCCCTGTTACTGGTCGGTTTTGCCCTAGATGGGCTGGGCGAGCTCTGGTCGATCCAGGCGTTTTCCGGAGAGGGGCCGGATGCGGTGATTGTTCGCCAGATCAAAACCTTCGACGAGCATTTCAGCAATGACGTGGCCCTGCACATCAGCGCGCTTGAGCCGGAACACTACACCCGCGCCGGCACCGCCGTGCGCCACGCCAGCCGTGACCTGTTGTTGCAGCCCGCCAGTCACCGGCTGCTGCTGGTGCTCTCCGACGGCAAGCCCAACGACAAGGACATCTACGAAGGGCAATATGGTGTAGAAGATATGCGCCAGGCCGTCACCGAAGCCACGCTACAGGGCATCTCGGCCTTCTGCCTGACCATCGACCGCCAGGCCCCGGCCTACCTGCCCCGTATCTTCGGCGCCCATAACTACGCCCTGCTACAACGCCCCGAGCTTTTGCCAACAGTCTTGCTGGACTGGATGAAGCGGCTGGTAGTGCACTAGATCACCCCGCAGGCCACCCGCGCCCCACCACCGCCGAGCGGTTCGGGTGAGTCGGCGTGATTATCTCCGCCGGCGTGGATCATCAGCGCCTTGCCCTTGATCTCATCCAGTTTCTTGATCCGTGGACTCAATACCGGATAGTCAGCAGCGCCGTCAGTATTCACATAAAGCGCCGGCAGATCGCCCAGATGCCCGTCATTGTAAGGGCCCAGATGCTGGCCGGAGCCGGCCGGATCGTAGTGTCCGCCGGCGGCCTGAGCAGCTACCTGCTTACCGTCTTTTTCCGCCGGATCGCAGCTACCGTTTTCATGCACATGAAAGCCATGCATACCGCCGGGCAAGGATGTCAGATCGGGGGTGAAGAGCAGTCCATGTTCGGTTTCGCTGATCTCGACAGTACCAATGGCTTGCTGCTGGCCATCCGTATCCACCAGATGGATATCGACCTGTTGCGAAGCAGCGTGGACGCTACCAGCAACCAGGGCGGCGGCGACTGTCAGCCATGTTTGCGTTTTCATATTTGCCTCCTGCGCGGGTTGACCTACGCATGGGACAGAATTGCCGCTCGCTCGTTCAGGGTTTCGCCATCAGTGACTGGCTCGCCTGTTGAATAGCTTGCTGCCGAACGTGATCACCGCAAAGATCAGGGCGCCAGCCAGAATGCCTGCCACGGCTGACATGAGAGTGGGCAGCAGCCCACCGAGTATTGCGCCGATCCAGGGCAGATCAACGGTGTGCTCAGCCGTGTTTTCTATCCAGTGGCCCACCGCATGAAAGCCGTGGGTGAGGATGCCGCCGCCGACCATGAACATGGCTGCGGTGCCCACCACGGAGAGGGTTTTCATCAGCCAGGGCGCCAGCCAGAGCAAGCCATGCCCGATCTTCTGCGCGACCGCGCTGTCCCGCCCGACCAGTACCAGCCCGGCATCATCAATCTTGACGATGCCGGCGACCAGGCCGTAAACGCCCACGGTAACCGCCAGTGCAATGGCCGAGAGCACCAGCACCTGAGTGGTGAAGGTCGCTGCAGCCACAGTGCCGAGGGTAATGGCGATGATTTCCGCCGAGAGAATGAAATCCGTGCGCACCGCGCCGCTGATCTTGTCCTTCTCGAAAGCGACCATATCCCGATTGGGGTCCGCCAGCGCGGCGAGTTTTTCCGCATGTGCCTGGCTGTCATCGTGGAAGAACCGGTGGGCCAGCTTCTCGAAGCCTTCATAGCAGAGAAAAGCGCCACCCAGCATCAGCAAAGGGGTGATCAGCCAGGGAATAAAGGCGCTGATCAGCAGCGCGCCCGGCACCAGAATCAGCTTGTTGCGAAACGACCCTTTGGCCACGGCCCAGACCACCGGCAATTCCCGATCCGCCTTGACCCCGGCTACCTGTTGCGCGTTGAGCGCCAGGTCATCACCCAGCACACCAGCGGTTTTCTTCGCGGCCACCTTGCTCATGAGCGATACGTCATCGAGCAGGGTGGCAATATCATCAAGCAGTGCGAGCAGACTGGAAGCCAAGAGCAGAACCTCATGCAGGTAGAAATGCGCTCAGTATTAACGCTGAAAGCCGTGTCAGCCAGAAGTTTCGCACTGACTGAAAGCACTGCGCCCCGTAAACGGGGCGCAGTCGAGGGCAGAGCAGACGTTTGCTTAGAGCATACGTCCCAGCACGCCATCCTTTTTCACGAAGTGGTGCAGCAGCGCCATACCGGCGTGGCCGATTACAAGGATCAGCAATGCCCAGGCAAGGGGTGAATGCAGACCGCCCAGACCGATCATCCAGTCCACCTTGTCACCACCACCGGCAATCAGTTCAATACCGAAGGGTTTCAGACCGTAACCATTACCGACCATGTACAGCGCGCCGGTAACCGGCAGCAGCAACATAGCCAGATAAAGCAGACCATGACCGGCCTTGACCAGCAGTGCGGTAGCCGGATCCTGCTCCGGACGATTGTTCTTCTGGCTCACTGCCCAGATGATGCGCAACAGGATCAGTACCAGCAGCACCGAACCAATGGAGATGTGCCAGGAGGCCAGGTTCTCACCGATCCAGTGTTCGCCATCGCTGATGCGATCGAAGAACTTCATGAACTGCCAGACAATCAGCAGCGCCATGCCCCAGTGGAACAATCGGGTAATACCGCCGTAGCGCTCTTTGGAATCATTCATGTGCTGCTCCTTAGGGAAACGCTGCATAAATCCACCAACGCTACCTGATCGGGTAGAATCCAATAA
>CAYYUQ010000002.1:0-88132 GCA_964474945.1 uncultured Halopseudomonas sp.
GGCAGAACATCGTCGCCGAGATCAAGCGCTTCGGCAGCACCGGCAAGAAGACCGCAGTGGTATCCACCATCAACGGTGACGCCAACGTGCCCTTCTACCGCGAACTGGGTAACCAGGGCGTTTCCGCCGAGGACATTCCGGTCATCGCCTTCTCGGTGGGTGAAGAGGAGCTATCCGGTATCGATACCGCTCCGCTGGTCGGCCATATGGCGGCCTGGAACTACTTCATGAGCGAGGAAACACCCGAGAACGAAGCCTTCATCAAGACCTGGCACGCCTTTACCGGCGACACCAAGCGCGTCACCAACGACCCGATGGAAGCCCACTACATCGGCTTCAACATGTGGGTGAAGGCGGTCGAAGCAGCCGGCACCACCGACACCGACAAAGTCATCGATGCGCTGGTTGGCGTAGAAGTGCCGAACCTCACCGGTGGCGCCAGCAAGATGCTGCCCAACCACCACATCACCAAGCCGGTACTCATCGGTGAAATCCAGGATGACGGCCAGTTCCTCACCGTGTCCAGCACCGACGGTCTGCTACCCGGTGATGCCTGGTCGGATTATCTGGAAGGCAGCAAGGATCTGACCGCCGACTGGACTGCGCCGATCAACTGCGGCAACTACAACAGCAAGACCAACAGCTGCCTCGGCGCCCAAGCCGAGTAACAGCCCACCCGCTGGCGACTCCGGTCGCCAGCGGTACCGCAGCTGCCCGCGCCGCTGCGCTGATTTGCCCCGGAATCACCTCAGGATCGCCGTCATGAACCCACTCTGCCGCTTCACACCCCGGCATCTGCTGCACGCCGTACTGCTCTGGCTGGCCTGCTGCAGCGTCATGCCCTTGCATGCCAGCGCGCAAACCCAGGACGCGCTGACTACCGCCCAGAGCGCTGCTGCATCTGACGGTCAACCGAGTGTCGAACAACTGGTGCAGCAACTGGCCAGCGGTAACCTGCGCGACCGCGTCGCCACCATCGAACACCTGTCCAGGCAGCGCGACGAGCGTCTGGCCGACATTTTCAATGCCCTGCTGGCCGGCGACCTGCTGGCCAATCAGGCCACGCCGCCCACCGTTGCCATACGCAGCGGCAAGCAATTGACCGATGCACTGACTGGCACCGAGCTGAGCAACAGTACCGGCCTGCGCCGGATTCGGATCAATAACAGCCTGCGCACCCAGCTGCGCGGTCTGGTGGCCCAACTCAATCTCAACCACCCTGATACCGACAAGCGCTACGCCGCCGTGCAGCGCTTTGTACGCGATGGCGTCGATGCCCCGACCGCCGCTTTATTGAACGCGCATCAGGCAGAGGAAGAATCCGGCCGTGTGCAGGACGCCATCCGCACCGCCCTGGCGATCTACCAGCTGCAATCCGGCGACCGCGCTGCACGCCTGACCGCTATCGAGGAGCTCAGTGGCTCGCTGGAGCAGGAAGCACGTAACGCCCTGCGCGGGATTGCCGCCACTGATGCCGATCCCGAGCTGCGCGCTGCCGCCGCCGAAGCCATCGAGTCAATCCAGGGACGCATCGGCTTCTACCGCTTTATCGAGAACCTGTTCTTCGGCCTGAGCCTCGGATCGGTATTGCTGCTGGCGGCGATCGGGCTGGCTATCACCTTCGGTGTGATGGGCGTGATCAACATGGCCCACGGCGAGCTGATCATGATCGGTGCCTATACCACCTGGGGCGTGCAGGTACTGTTTCCCAACCTGATCGAGTGGAGCCTGCTGATAGCCATTCCCGCGGCCTTTTTGATCACTGCCCTGGTCGGCATCGCCATCGAGCGCGGGGTGATCCGCTTCCTCTATGGCCGCCCGCTGGAAACCCTGCTGGCTACCTTTGGCCTCAGCCTGGTGCTGCAACAGGCAGTACGCACCCTGTTCAGCCCGCTCAATCGCTCGGTGAGCTCCCCCGAGTGGATCAGCGGCACCCTGACGCTCAATCCGGTGCTGTCGATCACTTATACCCGGCTGTACATCCTGATCTTCGGCCTGATGGTGTTCTTCGCCCTGCTGCTGGTGATGAAGCGCACGGCGTTGGGCCTGAAGGTGCGCGCCGTCTCGCAGAACCGCGCCATGGCCCGCGCCGTGGGTGTGCGTTCCAGCTGGGTGGATGCGCTGACCTTCGGCCTCGGCTCGGGGATTGCCGGGGTCGCCGGGGTGGCCCTGTCACAGCTGACCAACGTCGGCCCCAATCTGGGTCAGGCCTACATCATCGACTCCTTCATGGTGGTGGTGTTCGGCGGCGTCGGCAACCTGTGGGGCACGCTGGTCAGCGCCATGAGTCTGGGGCTGATCAACAACTTCCTGGAGCCCTGGGCCGGCGCCATGCTCGCCAAGGTACTGGTGCTGATCATGCTGATCCTGTTCATCCAGAAAAAACCCAAGGGACTCTTCCCGCAGAAAGGACGGGCGGCGGCGGACTGAGGTCTGCCCGCCATCCACAGCCAATGAATATGGAGAGGGAAGTATGCTGACCCAACGTTTGTTACTCAGTGATCGTGGCGGCATGGTGGTGCTCGGCCTCGTTGTCATCACCGCCATCCTGGTGCCGATCCTCAATCTGGCGGTGCCCCCCGATTCCCCGCTGTATGTGTCCAACTTCACCGTGGCGCTGCTCGGCAAGTTTCTCTGCTTTGCCCTGCTGGCCCTGTCCGTGGATCTGATCTGGGGTTACTGTGGGATTCTCTCCCTCGGCCACGGTGCCTTCTTCAGCCTCGGTGGCTATGGCATGGGCATGTACCTGATGCGCCAGATCGGTGACCGCGGCGTCTACGGCCACCCTGAGCTGATGGACTTCATGGTGGTGCTCAACTGGGATGCCCTGCCCTGGTACTGGCAGGGCTTCGACATGTTCTGGTTTGCGCTGATGATGATTCTGCTGGTGCCCGGCCTGCTGGCCCTGGTGTTCGGCTGGCTGGCGTTCCGCTCACGGGTGACCGGGGTGTATTTCGCCATCATCACCCAGGCCCTGACCTACGCCCTGATGCTGGCGTTCTTCCGCAACGAGATGGGCTTCGGTGGCAATAACGGCCTCAACGACTTCAAGGAAATTCTCGGCTTCGATCTGGCCGCCAGAACCACCCGCGTCGGCCTGTTCGTCGCCTCGGCCATCGCGCTGGTGCTTGGCTATCTGGCCTGCCGCTATATCATCACCTCGCGTATGGGCCGGGTGATCATCTCGATCCGCGATGCGGAAAGCCGCACCCGTTTCAGCGGCTACCAGGTGGAGTCCTACAAGCTCTGGCTGTTCGTGTTTTCATCGATGCTGGCGGCGATCGCCGGTGCCCTCTATGTACCCCAGGTGGGCATCATCAATCCCGGCGAGTTTTCGCCACTGAACTCCATCGAGATGGTCGTCTGGGTGGCCACCGGCGGACGCGGCACCCTGTTCGGTGCCATTGTCGGGGCATTCTCGGTGAACTATGCCAAGACCTTCTTCACCACCTTCTCGCCGGAAACCTGGCTGTTCATCCTCGGCGCTCTGTTCGTACTGGTGACGCTGGTGCTGCCCAGGGGGATTGTCGGTCTGCTCGGCCAATTGCGCCGCAAGGGAGAAAAACCATGACCACACTCGACCGCCTGCGCGAGACCTGGCGCCGTGATCAGGTCTTCGATTTCATGCTGCCCAGGCCCGATTTCGGCAGACCGGTGGATACCAGCCACGGCCCGATTCTGTATGTCGAGGATGTCAGTGTCAGCTTCGATGGCTTCAAGGCGCTGAACAATCTCAACCTGTACATCGATGACGGCGAACTGCGCTGCATCATCGGCCCCAACGGCGCCGGCAAGACCACCATGATGGATGTGATCACCGGCAAGACCCGTCCGGACAGCGGCAGCGTGTATTTCGGCCAGCGCATCGACCTGCTGAAGCAGCCCGAGCACGTTATTGCCCGTGGCGGCATCGGCCGCAAGTTCCAGAAACCCACCATCTTCGAGGCGCTGTCGGTATTCGAGAATCTGGAACTGGCCACCGCATCGAACAAGAGCGTCTGGTACACCCTCAATCATGACCTGAGCGGCGAGCAGCGCGATCGTCTCGACGAAGTGCTGAACCTGATCGGCCTGAACGGTCAAGCACACCGGGATGCCGGCGTACTCTCCCACGGCCAGAAGCAGTGGCTGGAGATCGGCATGCTGCTGGTGCAGAACCCGCGCGTGCTGCTGGTCGACGAGCCGGTAGCCGGCATGACCGGCGAAGAGGTGGAGCACACCGCGCAGCTGCTGACCTCATTGGCCGGACGCCATTCGGTGATCGTCGTCGAGCACGATATGGCCTTTGTCCGTTCCATTGCCCGCAAGGTCACTGTGCTGCACCAGGGTTCGGTGCTGGCCGAAGGCAGCATGGATCAGGTGCAGAGCGACCAGCGGGTCATCGAAGTCTATCTGGGGGAATGACACAGTGTTGAACATTCAAGGCATCAACCAGTTCTACAACCAGAGCCACATTCTCTGGGATCTGGATCTGGAACTGGCGGAAGGCACCTGCGGCTGCCTGCTCGGGCGTAACGGCGTGGGCAAGACCACGCTGCTCAAGTGCATCACCGGTCTGTTGCCGGTAAAAAGCGGGCGCATCCTGTTCAATGGCAAGGACATCACCCAGTTGTCCACCGAGTACCGCGCCCGCGGCGGCATCGGCTACGTGCCCCAGGGCCGCGAAATCTTCCCGCTGTTGACCGTCGAGGAGAACCTCAAGATCTCGCTGGGCGCCCGCCCTGACCGCGCCCGCCAGGTGCCGGCACTCATCTACGAACTGTTTCCGGTGCTCAAGGACATGAAGCACCGCCGCGGCGGTGACCTGTCCGGCGGCCAGCAGCAACAACTGGCGATCGGCCGGGCGCTGGTGCTGGATCCCAGGTTGCTGATTCTCGATGAGCCGACCGAGGGCATCCAGCCGAACATCGTCCGCGATATCAGCGATGTGATCCGCAAGCTCAACAGCGAGCTGGGGCTGACCGTGCTGCTGGTGGAGCAGAAACTGCCCTTCGCCCGTCGCGCCGCCGATGACTTTTACATCATGGAACGCGGACGCGCCGTGGCCAGCGGGCCGATGACTACGCTGGATGACCAGCTGATCCAGCGTTATCTGACCGTGTAAGGCGCCGGCCGCTGGGGCATGAGGATTAAAATTTTGTCATGCCCCGGCTAATCGGCCACAATATGCGCCGATCCCATGACCCTCGCCCGGAGCCGACCGGCACGCCGCCGCCTCCCCGCCACAGCACGAACCGAACAGGCAACATGTCCAACATCCAGAAAGAAGTCGCCAAGCGCCGTACCTTTGCCATCATCTCGCACCCCGATGCGGGTAAAACCACCATCACCGAGCGCCTGCTGCTGATGGGCAAGGCAATCGAGGTGGCCGGTACGGTCAAATCGCGCAAATCCGACCGCCACGCCACGTCCGACTGGATGGCAATGGAACAGCAGCGCGGCATTTCCATTACCACCTCGGTCATGCAGTTTCCCTACCGGGACCACATGATCAACCTGCTGGACACCCCCGGTCACGAGGACTTCTCCGAAGATACCTACCGCACCCTGACCGCGGTCGACAGTGCGCTGATGATGATCGACGGCGGTAAGGGGGTTGAGCCACGCACCATCGCCCTGATGAACGTCTGCCGCCTGCGCGACACGCCGATCATCAGCTTCGTCAACAAGATGGACCGTGACATTCGTGACCCCATCGAACTGCTCGACGAAATTGAAGAGGTGCTGAGCATCAAGGCCGCGCCCATCACCTGGCCGATCGGTTGCTACCGCGAGTTCAAGGGTGTCTACCACCTGGCCAATGACTGCATCCACGTCTACACCCCCGGCCACGGTCATGAGCGTACCGAAGACAAGATCATCCAGGGTCTGGACAGCGCTGAAGCCCGCACCCTGCTCGGCGACATGTATGACCGTTTCGTCGAAGAACTGGAGCTGGTTCAGGGTGCCTGCCATGAATTCAATGTGGAGGAATACCTGGCGGGCAAATTGACCCCGGTGTTCTTCGGTACCGCGCTGGGCAATTTCGGTGTCAGCCATGTGCTCGATGCCTTTGTCGACTGGGCGCCGGCACCGCTGCCGCGCACCACCCAGGAGCGAGAAATCAAACCGACCGAAGAGAGCTTCAGCGGCTTCGTTTTCAAGATCCAGGCCAATATGGATCCGCGCCACCGCGATCGCATCGCCTTCATGCGGGTGTGCTCCGGCAAGTACGAGCAGGGCATGAAGATGCGCCATGTGCGCATCGGCAAGGACATCAAGATTGCCGACGCCCTGACCTTCTTCTCCAGCGACCGCGAACGTCTGGAAGAAGCCTGGGGCGGCGATATCATCGGCCTGCACAACCACGGCACCATACAGATCGGCGACACCTTCACTGCCGGCGAAAACGTCAGCTTTACCGGTATCCCGCACTTCGCCCCGGAACTGTTCCGCCGGGTGCGCCTGAAGGATCCGCTGAAATCAAAACAGCTGCGCCAGGGTCTGCAGGAGCTGGCCGAAGAAGGCGCCACTCAGGTGTTCTTCCCCGAGCGCAACAACGACATCATTCTCGGTGCCGTCGGTGTACTGCAGTTTGATGTGGTCGCCAGCCGCCTGAAGGAAGAGTACAAGGTCGAGTGCATCTACGAGCCGGTCAACGTCTGGTCAGCCCGCTGGGTCGAATGTGGCGACAAGAAGAAACTGGAAGAATTTCGCAACAAGAACGTTGAAAACGTAGCCATCGACGGCGGTGGGCACCTCACCTACCTGGCCCCGACCCGGGTCAACCTCAGCCTCACCGAGGAACGCTGGCCGGACATCAAGTTCAACGCTACCCGCGAACACCACTGAGCCCCTCCACGCCGGCCTCCCGGCCGGCGTGATTGCCCACCCCGCAACACCCTCATCACCTTCATCACCCTCATCACTCGCCCAAGAAGTAGACGATTTACACAAGTGTCTCTATATTGATCTTGAAGCCGGCTTGCCTCGCACTACCTGCCGTGCTGAAGGACGACATCCAATAATAAGAAGGAATGCGACATGTCATTCAAGAGACGCTTTAGCCTGATTACCCTGGGTTCCATAGTGCCGTTGATGTTAAGTGGTTGCCTCAGCAGCGGAGGTGGTGGCAGTAGCAGCGCCAACACGCGTGATCCGGTAGACCCCGGCGAGCCGGGCGCACCAGACTCAACCTTCGTTGCACTGTTCAACCCCACCTCCGGCGCACTGCCATTTCCGACCAACCTGGCCTTCCTCGGCACTGACGATGGCACCCTGAACATCGCCCTCGGCGAAACACCCACACCTCTCGCCACCCAGTTAAACGATCTGGATGGCTGGTCTACCGTCTCTCCCATTGAGATTCGGTTTGCCGGTGAAGTAGATCCGAGCAGCCTGAACGGCCAGATAGACGTATGGCGCAGTACGCTGACCTCCGTCGCCACCGCCGAGTTGCTGAGAGAGGCCGCGGCGCTGCTTGATCGCGAAGGCGCGGCAGCGGCCATCGACCTGATCAACACCGCCGTGGCGGACGAGGCGCATGAACCGCTCAGCGGCCACGTCGTCCCCGCACCCAGTTTCACCTGCGCAGAAAAGGCGACCTCCAATTTCGACATCTCGGTTTCCGCTACCGACCCGGCCGTAGTACTACTGAAACCGCTGACCCCGCTGGCGGCCGCCAATGAGCAGGACTGCCTGACCGAGAGCGGCGTTTTCTATACGCAGGTTATCGCACCTTCGAATCTGGACTCCCTGGCCTTCTCCAATGGCCACGTTGTCGTGGTGCGTGACGGCCTGCGCAGCAACGATAACGAGCCAGTGATAGCTGATAGCACCTACGCTATGCTGCGCGATACCCCCGCCGCAGATTTACCCGTCGCCATGGCGCCGCTGGTAGACATCTATCAGCCGACCTTCCGGATCCTACAAGACACCAATATCGACCCGGAGTCGACTGCACTGGCATTCTCCTTCAGCACCCAGTCGATCAGTCATGCGCTGGAGCATATTGCTGACAACGCCCAATCGCGTGCCAGCTTCTTCCGTGCAGAAGGCATTTCGCTGCCAGGCCCAGCAGTGTTCAAGGCTCACCCGGGCGTGATGTTCGATGTTCCCTATTACCTCAACAACAAGCCTGCCGCCGTTGGTTCTGCTGCTGCTCCGACCCCTGCGGCAGAGGCCGCGTCCGTTCTCAGCGGCCAGTGGACCAATGCCAACGGCCAGGGTGTCAATCGCTTTGATCCCGCGCCCGTAGCAAATCAGCAGGTTAACCTGCCGGTGATGTTGTCCATTCCATCGGGCACCATGCCCGCCGCTGGATGGCCCATAGCAATCTATCAACATGGTCTGGGCAGCAGTCGCGGAGCGATGCTGGGCCTGGCTCCCCTGTTTGCTGCAGAAGGCTGGGCCATGATTGCCATTGACCACCCCCTGCACGGAATCCTGCCCACCGATCCTGGTTATGGCGGCTTCATGGATCCGGCTAACGAGCGTCACTTCTATATCGATATGGATGGCACCCCCGGCCTGGACGCCTCCGGCGCCCACGCCACACCACTGAGTTCGCCTGCCACCACCCGCGATGTGCGCCGGCAGACCGTCGCTGACCTGCTGCATCTTCTGGCGACCATCCCGACCATTAATGTGAACGGTCACCAGTTCGATGCTGACAGGATCGGCTACGTCGGTATTTCCATGGGCGGCGTCATCGGCACCATGCTGGCCGGCGTCACAGGGGATCAGATCAAGGCCTTCAGCCTCAACGTACCTGGCGGCGGTATGGCCAAAGTATTCGATGGCTCTCCGATCTTCGCCGCCCGAGCACGTCCGTCATTGGCGGCGAACGGTCTGGAATGGGGTACCAAGGGCTATGAAGATTTTCTCAACCGTGCCCAGATCGTCGAGGATAGCGGGGACCCGATCAACTACGTACGCCATGTGATGGACGGAACCGCCTCGATCTATCTCAGCGAAATGGTAGGGGATGCGACCAGCAATCCGCTGACACCTCCGGATCTGATCATGCCCAACAACCTCATGAATGGGCCTCTCTATAATGGCTTGTTCAATACACTGGAACTGTCTGATACGCAGGTTGCCGAGACAGCTCCATTATCAGGCACCACGCCGTTATGGCAGAACATGGGGCTGACAACCCTGACCGAAGGCGAGGCCACCGAGCAACCCATCCGTCGGGCAGCACGCTTTGCTGCTGGCAGCCACTACTCGCTGCATATGGCAAACCGTCCACCGACCATGGATGGTATCAGCGCTGCCTTCCCGGTACAGAACGGTCAAGAGGCCATGGACGCGGTACAGCGCCATACCCTGCAACTGCTGACATCCCTGGGTAGCGAGCTGGACGTTACCCTGGCGGAGGAAGATCTGCTGGTGGAGTAATGACCGGCTGCAATCAGAACAGATCGGCCTGGCCGGTCTGTTCCTCCCCTCTCTGCTGTTTCTGCAGCGCCTCCTGCCTTGCACGCATGACCCGGGCCCGACGCAGCTGACAGGCACGAATGACATCCCGCTTCTGCTCGGCAGACAACTCAAGCCAGTACAAACGCTCGTCCCGCGAGCGGAAACAGCCCTTGCAATAGCCCTTATTATTGACCTCACAGACGCCGATACAGGGGCTGGGGATTTCAAAGAATTCAAGCTGACTCTTCATGATTTTCAGCTTGGCTTTTCATGGTGTTCAGATTTGACCATAGCGCTCACACCCTCTATATTGCGTTCACTCCAGTCGATATCACTACATATTGTGATTACGCCCTACAACGAATTCGCTGCTTAATCAAGCCTATTTTGCCCCAGGATATGCCCCATGACCGATTTTCAGTCCCTCAAGGTAACCAAACGCGACGGCCGCCAGGAACCCATCAATCTGGACAAGATTCACCGCGTACTCGATTGGGCTGCCGAGGGCCTGAATAACGTGTCGGTGTCCCAGGTCGAGCTTAAATCCCAGATCCAGCTGTACGACGGCATCCGCAGCCAGGATATCCACGAGACCATCATCAAGGCCGCCGCCGACCTGATCTCCACCGAGACGCCGGATTATCAGTACATGGCTGCGCGTCTGGCGATCTTCCATCTGCGCAAGATAGCCTATGGTCAGTTCGAACCGCCACACCTGTTCGACCATGTCACCAACCTGACCGAAATGAACCGGTATGACCAGCACATCCTGCGTGACTACAGCCGCGACGAATTTGATCTGCTGAACGATCATATTGATCACAGCCGCGACCTGAACTTCTCCTATGCAGCGGTCAAGCAGCTGGAAGGCAAATACCTGATTCAGGACCGGGTCAGCCGCCGGGTCTACGAAAGCCCGCAGATGCTCTACATGCTGATCGGCATGTGCCTGTTCGCTGACTACCCGCAGGACACCCGGCTGGATTACATCAAGCGTTTCTACGACGCCATCTCGCTGTTCAAGATCTCCCTGCCGACCCCCATCATGTCCGGCGTGCGCTCGCCGTCACGGCAGTTCAGCTCCTGTGTGCTGATCGAGTGCGGTGACAGTCTGGATTCGATCAACGCCACCACCTCGGCCATCGTCAAATACGTCTCCCTGCGTGCCGGTATCGGCATCAATGCCGGGCGTATCCGCGCTGTCGGCAGTCCGATCCGCGGCGGCGAGGCCCAGCACACCGGCTGCATTCCCTTCTTCAAGCTGTTCCAGGCGGCGGTCAAGTCCTGCTCACAGGGTGGGGTACGTGGTGGCGCTGCCACCCTGTTCTACCCGCTGTGGCACCTGGAAGTGGAATCGCTGCTGGTACTGAAAAACAACCGCGGCGTGGAAGAAAACCGTGTACGGCATATGGATTACGGCGTGCAGATCAACCGCACCCTGTACCAGCGCTTGATCAAGAATGGCAATATCACCCTGTTCTCGCCCCATGATGTACCCGGCCTGTATGATGCCTTCTTCGCCGACCAGGACGAGTTTGAGCGGCTGTACCAGCAATACGAGCAGGACGAATCCATCCGCAAGCGCAGCATACCGGCGGTGGAACTGTTCTCACTGATGATGCAGGAGCGCTCCAGCACCGGGCGTATCTACATCCAGAACGTCGACCACTGTAATACCCACAGCCCGTTCGACCCGAAAGTGGCTCCGGTGCGCCAGTCCAACCTGTGCCTGGAAATCGCCCTGCCGACCAGTCCGCTGAACGACATGAACGATGGCAGCGGCGAAATTGCCCTGTGCACCCTGTCCGCCCTGAACCTGGGCGCAATCAATGACCTGGCCGAGCTGGAAGAGCTGGCCGAGCTGGCGGTGCGCGCACTGGACTCGCTGCTGGACTACCAGGACTACCCGATCGAGGCCGCGCGCAAGGCGTCCATGAAGCGCCGCACCCTGGGTATCGGTGTGATCAACTTTGCCAACTATCTGGCGAAAAATGGCGTGAAATACTCCGATGGCTCAGCCAATGGCCTGACCCACCGCACCTTCGAAGCCATCCAGTATTACCTGCTAAAGGCTTCCAACCAGCTGGCCCGCGAACGTGGCGCCTGCTCCGGCTTCAACGAGACCACCTACGCCAAGGGTATATTGCCGATAGATACCTACAAGAAGGATCTGGATGCAATCTGCTCCGAGCCACTGCATCTGGACTGGGAAGCCCTGCGCGCCGATATCGTCGAGCATGGCCTGCGCAACTCGACGCTGTCCTCGCTGATGCCTTCGGAAACCTCCAGCCAGATCTCCAACGCCACCAACGGTATCGAGCCGCCGCGCGGTCTGGTCACGGTGAAACAGTCCAAGGATGGCATCCTCAAGCAGGTGGTGCCCGACTACGACGAGCTCAAGGGGGCCTATGAGCTGCTGTGGCAGATGCCGAATAACGATGGTTACCTGCAGTTGGTCGGCATCATGCAGAAATTCGTTGATCAGGCGATTTCTGCCAACACCAATTACGACCCGCAGCGCTTCGAGGGTGGCCGAGTACCCATGAAGCAGTTGCTCAAGGATCTGCTGACCGCTTACAAATTCGGCCTCAAGACCCTGTACTATCAGAATACCCGGGATGGGGCGGATGATGCCCAGGCGGACATGGTCGATGACTGCGCCGGTGGCGCGTGCAAGATATGACACTGCCGCATTTGACGATACGCTTTGCACCGGCCTCACCTGGCCAATGTCTTCACCGTATATGTCATCCTCGGCGAAAGCCGGGGATCCCTGGGTAGGCCTGAAAGATGGATCCTCTGGTCTAGCCGGAGGATGACGAGGAATCTAGCCAGGACAGACTCTTCTCTAACTTGCCAAGGTTCCCTGAGGAGCCAATAAATGAAAATGAAATACAGCACTTTTTCCCAGAACGACAACAATCAGATGCGCGAGCCGATGTTCTTTGGCCAGCCGGTCAACGTGGCTCGCTATGACCAGCAGAAGTATCCGATTTTCGAGAAGCTGATCGAGAAGCAGCTGTCGTTCTTCTGGCGCCCGGAAGAAGTCGACGTATCCCAGGATCGCATCAATTTCCGCAACCTGCCGGATCATGAGAAACACATTTTCATCAGTAACCTGAAGTATCAGACACTGCTGGATTCCATTCAGGGCCGTAGCCCTAACGTGGCTTTTCTGCCGCTGGTCTCCATTCCCGAACTGGAAACCTGGATCGAGACCTGGTCGTTTTCCGAGACCATCCACAGCCGTTCCTATACCCACATTATCCGCAATATCGTCAATGATCCTGCGGTGGTGTTCGATGATATTGTGCGTAATCAGCACATCATCGAGCGGGCCGGTGACATCGCCAATTACTACGATGACCTGATCCAGTACAGCAACCTGTACAACCAGTTCGGTGAAGGTACCCACCAGCTCAACGGCCAGAGCGTGACCATTGACCTGTTCGAACTGAAGAAGAAGCTGTACCTGTGCATGATGTCAGTCAACGTGCTTGAGGCGATTCGCTTTTACGTCAGTTTCGCCTGTTCCTTCGCTTTTGCTGAACGTCGATTGATGGAAGGCAATGCCAAGATCATCCGCTTGATCGCCCGTGATGAGGCGCTGCACTTGACCGGCACCCAGCACATCATCAACATCATGCAGGAAGGTGACGATGACCCGCAGATGGCGGAAGTTGCCCGAGCATGCCACGCGCAGTCCGTGGAAATATTCCGGCATGCGGCTGAGCAGGAGAAACAGTGGGCCAAGTACCTGTTCAAGGACGGCTCCATGATCGGCCTGAACTACAGCATCCTCAGCCAATATGTGGAATACATCACCAATCTGCGGATGAGTGCCGTCGGCCTGGAGCCGATCTTTCCCGGTGCCAACCAGAACCCGATCCCGTGGATCAACGCCTGGCTGGTGTCGGACAACGTTCAGGTTGCGCCGCAGGAAGTCGAGGTCAGTTCCTATCTGGTTGGTCAGATCGACTCCGAAGTATCGGTAGAGGATCTGGGTGACTTCGAGCTGTAAGCCAATGCAGGTTTATACCCGCGATACCTTCTTCGAACTGGGGGAGGAGGAAACGTTGCTCGAGGGGCTGGAGCGTACCGGTCATCATGTCGAGTATCAGTGCCGCAGTGGATACTGCGGCGCTTGCCGGATCAAACTCAAGACCGGTAGCGTAGTCTATCCAAAAGCACCGCTGGCCTTTCTCAAGCGTGACGAGATACTGCCCTGTTGCTGCCGACCGGCCGAGCCGATCGTCATCCATGTTCCGCTGAAAAGTAAACTCTGAGGCCCTGATGTTTGAAATCCAACCGATGGATGCCGGGCAGTACCGCGCCCAGACACGGCGCAGCACACTGATCGTCTGCCTCGTTCTCGCTGCAATCTGTTCCCTGATGGCTGCAGCTTCCATTGCCCTGTTCGGTGCGCCTGGCGCTGATAACTTCCGCTGGAATCTGGGTGGAGTGGTTGTCGGACTCCTGGTGACTATCGCTGTGGTGCGGTTGTATCTCTGGCAGCAGCCCTGGATGGCAGCGGCGGTGTATGGCTTCAGGCTCAAGCGCAACCTGATGAAAGTCACCAACGTGCTACATCAGGTCGAGGCCGAGGTGGCAAACGGCGATATGACCGCCATGCGCGTACTACGCTTTTACCATCTCGGGTTGATGCAGATGCATCAACTGGAAGGTAACAGCACCGCACTCAGTGATATGGCGAAGAAGATCGATCAACACGGCGAGCGCATGGTCGCTCAGGGGCTGAATCTGCAACAGACTCACCTGGATCCAGCCTGGCTGGCGACGATTGCCGCCCGCGCAGGTCGCAAGCGCTGAATCAGCACCCGCGAGCGCGGCGCAGAGCACCGATTTAATTACCCGCTCGGCGTAGCGCCTGGCGGGTGAAATCCTGCGGAGACATCGGGTATGCAAAATCGTACATCGGCTCATTGTTATCCAGGCCGTCGACGAAATAGTTTACCCGTCTTGAGATGATACAAGCTCTCCAGCGTACTGTTGAACATGGGCACCTCGTAAAACAACCGCATCCCTGCGCAGCTTGAAGCACCTTTACTTGATAGCGAGAGAGCCGTCACACTGATGTGAATCGTTCATTCTCAAAGTGGATTCAACATGGCATTCTGGCTAGCAAAAACCGAACCTGCGGAATGCAGTATTGACGACTTCGCCCGCGCACCCGCCAAGTCCATCCGCTGGGACGGTGTACGCAACTTTCAGGCACGCAACTTTCTGCTGCAGATGACGGTAGGTGACCAGGTATTCATCTATCACTCAAGCTGTCGGGATATTGGTATCGCCGGCATTGCTCAGGTCAGCGCCAGCGCCTATTCCGATCCCAGTCAATTCGATTCAGAATCACCCTGCCACGACCCCCGAAGCCGCCCTGAATTTACATTCAAAGGTCGTTGATATCGATCAATTCGCTGCACGCACGAAATCTCAGACCCAGGCTCAGGCCGCCGTGCGGATCATGACGCAACCGCACCCGGCCATCTTTTCCGCCACGCTTGCCAGTCCTGTTCCTCATGCCCATGCTATAGCCATGAGCATCTATATCGACACCCATACCCATCTCGACTTTCCCGACTTCGATACTGATCGCACCGCGGTGCTGGCCGACTGTGCGCAGCTGGGTGTTCGACGAATTCTGTTGATGGGGGTCAGCCGCAGTAATTGGGAGCGCATCTGGTCACTGGTATCGGAGCATGATGGTGTGTATGCGGCCTTCGGCTTGCACCCGGTTTTCCTCGATCAACATCAGCCGCAGGATCTGCTTCTATTGCGCGAACGATTGGCACAGCATGCCGGCGACCCACGCTGCTGCGCTGTGGGTGAGTTCGGGCTGGATTACTTCGTTGAAGATGCGAATCGTGAGCAACAACAGCACCTGTTTGAAGCTCAACTGGAGATAGCCACTGATCTGCAGTTACCTGCACTGTTGCATGTGCGCCGTGCTCACGCGCCCGTGATCGCTGCGCTCAAGCGTTATCAACCCCGCCGCGGCGGCATCGTGCATGCTTTTTCCGGCAGCCTGCAAGAAGCACAGGAATATATTCGCCTGGGCTTCAAGCTGGGGCTCGGTGGCGCAGCTACCTGGCCACAGGCCAAGCGCATGCATCGGGTAATCCCACAGCTACCCATTGAAAGTCTGGTGCTGGAAACTGACAGTCCGGATATGGCACCGGCCTTCCGCCCCTACCAACGCAATAGCCCACAGAATCTGCCGCAGATCTGCGCGGAACTGGCCAGACTGCGTGGGGAAACCCCGGATCAACTGGCTCAGCAGTGCCTGTATAACACCTGTGAATTATTTGACTGGGCCGAAGCGACGGTTTCCTGAACCCTGGAGTCTGGTACAGTCAAGAATCTGAATACGGACAATCACGGGAGCTTCCATGCCGCTGGGCATTGCCTTATTGCTTATCTGGCTGATACTGCTGGTGCGTTTTCCCCGCATCATGTTGCCGGTCAGCGGTATTGTAATTGTCATCACCTTACTGCTGGCCGCTGCTGTGGGCGCATGGCAATGGCGACATGAGCGTCAGGTCAATCGGCTGGAGATCAGTGTGCGTTATCTTCCCGAGGCCTGTGATTTTGGTAAGCCTCTGCAGGTCAGCATCCTCAATGCCAGCCCACACACCACCCGCCATATCAGTTGGCAACTGAAGGCCATCCAACCAGGTTACAACACCAATCTGCTGGACATCGGCGTCACCGGGAGCACCTACCAACTGAGTCAGCCGTTGCACGCCGACCAGCAGTGGCAACAATGCTACGCCGTGCCGCCTTTACGTAGCGGCTATAGACCAGCGGATCTGCAATACCACGCCGACCGGATTCGCGCCGACTTTCAACGCTGAAGCCAACCAACAACAGGGACAAAGGAACATCGCATGAGCAATCCCGTCGCACTGATTACCGGCTGTTCCAGCGGCATTGGCCAGGCCCTGGCACAGGTCTGTCTGGATCAAGGCTATACCGTGTACGCCACCGCGCGTAATCCCGACAGTCTGTCCCCACTGACAGCCCGTGGCGCCATTGCGGTTACACTGGACGTGAATGATGCAGCACAGGTCGCGGCCTGCAGCGAGCGCTTGCGCAGCGAAGCCGGCCGCCTGGATCTGCTGGTCAATAACGCCGGCTATGGCGCGATGGGCCCGGTACTCGACGCCGACCGCGACACCCTACTCAAACAGTTCAACACCAATGTGTTCGCCCCGTTGCAGATGGTACGCGCTCATGCGGATTTACTGCGCGAAGCCGGCGGCCTGATCGTCAATATCGGCAGCGTTTCCGGGGTAACCACCACCCCCTTCTCGGGTGTTTATTGCGCCTCCAAAGCGGCACTGCACTCCCTGTCTGATGCCTTGCGCCTGGAACTGGCACCCTTTGGCATCAGCGTGCTGACCGTGCAGCCGGGGGCTATCGCCTCGGAGTTCGGCAATAATGCCAGCGCAGCTATTACCATGGCCGCTGATTCCTGGTTCAAACCCTGGGAAAAGGCAGTACAGGCACGCGCCAAGGCCTCGCAGAACAGGAAGTCCACCTCCGCCCGGGATTTTGCAGTGGAGTTGATGGGCTACGTACGCAACCCGCTGCGCCCGGAAACCGCCTTGATAGGCTCTGGTGCGCGCAGTCTGGTGCGCTTGAAGCGTTGGCTGCCCCCTTCAATCCTCGATGGCCAGCTGCGCAAGCGCTTCGGTCTGGATCGAAAGCTGGAGTAACCGTACCTGGCAAACAGAGTACGGCTCAAACACCGAAACATTTTAATGCTGGCGGCCAACACCGGGCTTTGGCACTATCTCTCGTCTGATCACTCTGGAGACATCTGCCCATGCGTTGGCTGCTACCCTTTTTAACTGTATTTCTGATGGTCGGCTTGACCGTTCCCGATGCCGAAGCTCGACGCTTTGGCGGCGGCAAGAGCTTCGGGTCGGCGCCGATGCACAAGAGCCAGCCTGCACAACGGCAGACTCCGCAACAACAAGCCGCACCACGTAATCAGCAGCAGAACCCGGCCGCCACCTCCGGTGCCAGCCGTTGGCTTGGGCCTTTGGCCGGCATCGCCGCTGGCGGTCTGCTCGCGTCCATGTTGTTTGGTGATGGCTTTCAGGGTCTGCAACTGTTCGATATTCTGATTTTCGGCCTGATCGCCTTCGTGCTGTTCAAGCTGTTCAGTCGGCGTGCGGCAGGCGCCATGCAGCGTCAGCCACATCCAGCAGGCGGGCCAGTACCCACACCGGCTGCCCAGCAGCCATCCTGGTCAAGCCAGACTGCCTCCGCGCAGCCGGTCGCTCAGCCCGTCACCATGCAAGCGCCGTCCTGGTTCGATGCTGACAGCTTCCTCAAGGGCGCCGAAGAGCATTTTTATACTCTGCAGCGCCACTGGCACGACGGTGACGCTGCAGGCATGGCCGAGTACCTTGATCCGGCTTTGCTGCAACAGATGCTGGCTACCCGCGCCGAAGCGCCACCCAGCAGCAATGGTTTCGTTGAGGAACTGGACGTGCGTCTGGAAGGTATTGAGCAGCGCGATGGCCGTACCATTGCCACCGTCGGCTTCACTGGTCTGGATCGGGAATTCCCGGCGGATGAAGGTGAGCGCTTTGATGAGAGCTGGCGTCTGGAGCGGCTCGACGGCGAAAATCAACCGTGGACTATCTGCGGTATTCGCCAGAACTGACAGGTCGGTCAATTATTGAAAATAAAACCCTCGGATGTGATGCCGAGGGTTTTTTATTGCCTGCGCCAAAGGCACGTTGCTGGGACTTTGCAGATGCTCGATAACGACGGCGTTACCGCCTTACCGGCCGCTTCTGTAATTTACGCTGCAGGGTACGGCGATGCATGCCAAGGGCGCGGGCTGTAGCGGAAATATTGCCATCGTGCTCACCCAGTACCCGCTGGATATGCTCCCACTGCAAACGGTCAACCGACATGGGATGTTCCGGCACAAGGCTTTCAGGATCCGCCTGATCAGATAGCAACGCGGTGAGCACATCATCAGCGTCCGCCGGTTTACACAGATAGTTGCAGGCACCCCGCTTTATCGCTTCGACTGCAGTAGTGATACTGGAGTAGCCGGTCAGTATAACCACCCGCAGATCCGGATAAAGCTCCAACAGGCGCGGCAATAGCACCAGACCTGAGTCCCCTTCCATCTTCAAATCCAGCACGGCGTAGTCGGGCTTGCGCTGGCGAGCCAATTGCATGGCCTCCTCCGCCCCACCCGCTGTTTCCACATCCAGCCCACGGCGCGTCAACGCACGAGCCATTACCCGGGTAAACGTCGGGTCATCATCGACCAATAACAGCAACGGCTGTTCTTCCTGATTGGTTGTGTCAGTCATGCCTGATCCTCAATTGCTATCGGCAAGATTACCTCTGTAAGGGTGCCCCCGCCATCCTGATTGAACAGTTTCACACTGCCCCCGGTGCGCTCCACTGCCGCCTGACTGAGAAACAGCCCCAAACCAAAGCCCTTCTTGCCCTTGGTGGTAACAAACGCAGTGCCCAGCTGTTCGGCAATATGCAGCGGCACGCCAGGCCCGAAATCACGGATACACAGGCGCAGGCGCTGTGCGTTCCACTCCAGGCTGATCTGGATGTTATCCGGGCAGGCATCGGCGGCATTGTTCAACAGGTTAAGGATGGATTGCCCCAGCTCAGGGCTATCCATGACGTGCGGGGCAGCCCCTTCGGGTAATGGCCGCAGCCGACAGGTCACCTCCGGACGCATCAGTTTCCAGCGCTCAAGCAGCGCCTTCAGCCAGACATCTGCGGCTTGCATGTTATGTGGCTGGTTACGGTTCAACTCCGCGCTGCGCACCATTTGTTGCAGGCTTTTCTTGCACTGGCGCACCTGCTCCTGCAACAGCTCCAGATCCTCCTGGATCTGGGGGTCAGTATGATCTGCCTGCAAGTCCTTGAGCAGCACACTCATGGTGGAAAGGGGCGTAGATAACTCATGGGCTGCGCCCGCAGCCACACTGGCAATGCCCAGCAGCTGCGAATCACGCATGCTTTGCTCGCGGCGCTCAGCCAGGCGTTCAGCATGCTTGCGCAGCGCCTCAGCCATATGCACCACAAACAGGGTAATCAGACCAGCACTCATGGCGAAGTTCAGCCACATGCCGATCACCCGGATATTGATCTGACTATCGCCGCTACGCATTTCGAACAAGGGCAACGGGTGATACCAGAACAGCAACAGGCTGTACGCCAGCATGGCGATGCTGGCCAGAATCGCTGTAGGCAGCCAGGACAGGGTTGCCGCAGCAATGGTCAGGGGCACCAGAAAATACGAGGCAAAGGGGTTAGTCGGCCCGCCCGCGTAAAACAGCAATATGCTATGTATCAAAATGTCGAAGAACAGCTGCATACCGTATTCAAGGTCGGTCACAGGCCAATCACGGGTCAACCGTAGCAGCGATAACAGACTGACAGTAGCGGACAGCCCCAATGTCAGCAGCAGCGGCACCCATTCCAGCGCAAACAGACCGCTGTACCAGGCACCCAGTACGGACAGCGCTTGGGCCATCAGTACCAACAGGCGGATGACGATCAGCCGCCAGAGATTCTTCCGAGTGGGCGACAGAGCAAGCGTATTCAGGTTCATGGATAGCCGCTGCGACACAGGTTTACTCCAGTTAAAATCGACCCTTGAGGGATTCTATGCTATAGCGCTGCATGGACACCTGAGCATCCCGGGGAACCGCCGTCGCGATAAACCGGTCATAGCCTCTCTGGGGCTCCTGCCCCTGCATGCGACCAAGGAGACTTACATGCGCCTTTCTATACTACTGCCGGTACTGGCGTGTCTGGCTTATGCCGGCGAGACATCAGCTGACCCCCTGAACTACAATCAGGTATCTCTGCGCGCCGAGGTTCAACAATCAGTCAACAATGACACGCTGACTGTGACCCTGTTTACCGAAGATCAGGACACCGACCCTGCCAAACTGGCTAATCGTATCACCACCCGACTCAATCAGGGACTGGAAACCGCGCGCAAGAATAGCAACATCCGCGTATCTAGCGGAAATCGCTACAGCCAGCCGGTCTATGATGAAAAACGCAAGAACATCCTTGCCTGGCGTGAACGAGGGGAAATCCGCATGGAAGGAACTGACTTCGCGGCCATTTCCAGCACCATGGCCGGGCTATTGGGTGAGCTGAATCTGGGCAGCATGCAATTCAGCCTGTCACCGGCCAGCCGCAGCAGCACCGAGAATGACCTGATCAAGCGCGCCATTGGCGCCTTCCGCCAGCGGGCGGACATCGCCACCCAGGGCCTGGGCGGCAATGGCTACCGGATCGTCCAACTGAACCTCAACACCCAATTCATGACACCCCGCCCTTACATGCAAAGCGGTCGCATGATGGCCATGGCGGCTGATGCGGAAATGGCAGCGCCAGCCGTGGAAGGTGGCGAAGCCGACGTTCAGGTCAGCGCCGACGGGGTGATTGAAGTGCAAATGCCCTAGGGCCGCATAAACGCATAGTCCTGATCCTCGTCGAGGTTCTCGGCGAGGAAACTCAGTTCATGGGCAATATCGGCCCGGGTACGCTCACGCTTGTAGACTGCCAGCACCTGAGCCATCAACGCCCGGGCCATCTCCTGATCATCGTATCCCGCTTCCCGCGCCTGGTTCAGGGCCTGCTGCATGACCATTTCCGACATTCTGTAGATCGACATTCCTTTACACCCCCGTGCAGAATCAGAGTCGGCATGACAACAGAAAAGGGGAAACAGGGCAACTAATTCTATACAAGGATTAATTATTGTATAGAATTACCCCTTGGACATCTATTCCATGTTTTGGGAGCAGGTCATGCACAAATCCCCGGTCGCCATTATTGGCACAGGCATAGCAGGTCTGTCGGCAGCGCACGCGCTTCGGCAGGCAGGCTGTGCAGTGGTGCTGTTCGAGAAGAGTCGCGGCAGCGGCGGACGCCTCGCCAGCAAGCGCACCGCAATCGGCCCGGTGGATATCGGCGCACCGTGCTTCTCCGCCACTGGCAGCGATTTCCGCCATGCCTGCCAGCAATGGCATGACGATGGTCTGATCGCTGCCTGGCCACCATCAGTGGGGGCCGCCGGCTGGACCGGGGTGCCGCGCATGAGCTCCCTGAGCCGCGGCCTGCTGGCCGACACCACGGTGCATTTCGGCTGCCGTATCAACGACATCCTGCCCATGGACAGCCAGTGGCAGCTGGTCGATTCCGAGGGTACCAGGCACGGCCCCTTTGCCAGCGTCATACTGGCAGTTCCAGCTCCCCAGGCCAGCGAACTGCTGAGCACCGCGCCAGCGCTGGCGTCCCTCGCAGCAAGTGTGGAGATGCGCCCGATCTGGAGTGTCGCACTCGGCTTCCGACACCCGCTGCCCGCGCCCGCGGGCCCCGGTTCTCCCGCCAGCTACCCGCTGGCGCGCCATACGCATAACAGCGCCAAACCGGACCGGGCCAATGCGATGGACGTATGGGTTCTTCAAGCCGACAGTGACTGGAGCGCGGCGAATCTGGATACACCCGGGGCAGAGATAGCGACTCAACTGCAGGAGGCCTTTGCCCGGACCCTTGATTACCAGCTGCCGCCGGCGGACTTTACCCTCGCCCATCGCTGGCTCTACGCAGAACCTGCCCAGCCCCGGAGCTGGAGCGCGCTCGCTGAGGCCAGCATGGGGCTCTACGTATGCGGTGACTGGTGCCTTGCCGGGCGGATTGAGGATGCCTGGCTTAGCGGCAGGGAAGCAGCCCGTCTGCTGCTTGAGTACAACACTACCCCCGGGAGCAACAACTGAATGTTCATGCGCATCCGAACCCATGAAGACACTCTGCGCCGGTACCAGGCACAGACTGCCTCACTGCAGCAGCTGGAGGCCACCCTGCGCGACGGCATGCTGTTCATGGAGCTCAGTCCCGACGGCGTGATTCAGGATGCCAATGCCGCGCTGCTGGATCTGCTCGGCTATTCGCTGGATCAGCTGCGCGGCGAGCACCATCGGCTGCTCTGCGCCGATGCCGCTGCCCAGGCCTCGGACTACCATCGTTTCTGGCAGCAACTGGCACTGGGTCACAAGCGTGACCAGCAGGTCGCACGGCGGACCCGGGACGGGCGAACAGTCTGGCTGCAGGCCAGCTACCTTCCCGTGTGCGACAGCAACGGCCGGGTTGAGCGCATCATCAAGCTCGCCAGCGATGTCACTGACCGGCTCAAGCGCGCCGACAGCGATGCCAGCCTGGTCCGGGCCATGGACCGCTCGATGGCGATAATCCAGTTTGACCTGCAGGGACAGGTCGTTACCGCGAATGCCAACTTCCTCGAGGTGATGGGCTACCGCCTGGAGGAGATACAGGGCAAACAGCACCGGTTGTTCTGTAGCCCCGCGGAAGCAGAAAGTGATGCGTATCGGAGCTTCTGGGCACAACTGGGCCGCGGCGAGTTCTGTTCCGGACTGTTTCAGCGGCTTACCCGCCAGGGCAGCGCGGTATGGCTGCAGGCCACCTATAATCCGCTGTACGACCATCAGGGCCAGCTCTACGGCGTGGCCAAGTTTGCCACCGATATCACCGCCCGCATGGAGCAGCAGGAAGCTGAGACCAGAGCCGCGCAGCTGGCTTTCGAGACGTCCAGGCAGACTGGCGAACAGGCGCAACAGGGCGCTGCAGTGGTCCAACAGACGATCGGCGTGGTACGCAGTATCGCCGACGAGTTCCAGCAGGTCGCTGGCAGCATCACCGACCTGAGTGCACAGTCCGAAGAGATCGGCAGCATCGTCAGCGCCATCCGCGGCATCGCCGAGCAGACCAATCTGCTGGCGCTCAACGCGGCTATTGAGGCTGCCCGTGCAGGTGAGCAGGGACTTGGCTTTGCCGTAGTGGCCGACGAAGTGCGCAACCTGGCCCGGCGAACCAGCCAGGCAACAATAGCCATCACCGAGGTCGTCGGGCGGAACCAGGATCTTTCGCGACGCGCGATGGGCAGTATGCAGTCGGGCACAGAGAAAGCCGAACAGGGCGTTGCCCTGGTCAATCAGGCTGGAACCGTGATGCTGGACATCCAGCATGGCGCGCAAGAGGTAGTCGAGGTGATCAGCCGATTCGCCGAGACACTGGGACGCCCCCACTGAGAGGGAGGATGCGATGCGTATACTGTTGACCGGCGGCACCGGCCTTATCGGCCGCGCACTCTGTCGCCACTGGATCCGGCAGAGGCATGAGCTGCTGGGCTGAGTCAGGCTGAGACTGTTGCCCAATCCACCTGCGGCAGCGTCTCGAAGGCGGGACGGGCAAACAGGTAGCCCTGAAACAGGTTGATACCCATCGCGCGCAGTGTTTGCAGCTCGCCGACGGTTTCAATACCTTCGGCAATCACCTCGATCTTCAGTACCCGGCACACGCCGAGAATACCCTCGACAATCGCCTGGCGCACCGGATCGCCATCGATGCCGCGAACCATCGCCATATCCAGCTTGATGATGTCAGGCTGAAACTCCGCCAGCAGGTTAAGCCCCGAATAACCCGCACCGAAGTCATCAATGGCGGTTTTGAAGCTCTGCCGCTGGTACTCATGAATGATGCTCTTGAGGTGGGCCTTGTCGACCAGCTCCTCGCTCTCGGTAATCTCGAAGATAATCCGTTCAGCCGGGAAGTTGAAACGTTGCGCCGCCGCCAGCGTGGCCCGAATACAGGTGGCTGCCTGATACACCGCGTTGGGCAGGAAGTTGATGCTCAGCATACAGGGCATGTCCAACCGCGCCGCCAGCTCCACCGCCTTGACCCGACAGGCCTGATCGAACGCATAGCGGTTGGTGTCGGTGATCCGCCTGAGTACATCCGCGGCACCACTGCCGTCCCCACCCCGCACCAACGCTTCATAAGCAAACAGACTGCGGTCGCGCAGATCGACAATCGGCTGAAAGGCCATGCTGAATTCAAAGTCCAGCGCCTGTTCATCCTGGCAGAAAGCGCATGGGGGGACAGAGGGAAAATCACTCATCGATGAGTATCCTGTTATAGGGAGCTGCCGTAACAATCAGTTGGAATTTATACACATTACAATCGCCGTACAATGACTGGCGTGACAGCCAGCAGATTGTCTGCGGGCATTTTTTCAATCCTCGAACGGTTCCTGCAGATAACGATCAGCATCGAAGGTATCCATCCACTCCGGCTTGAACACCACCAGCGCAGCAACCGCCGTACCGTTGATGAAGCCCTCCGGGAACATGACCATGATCATGTATGCCATCAGCTCCACCAGCGAATAGGAGCCCCCAAGCTGGCCAGACCAGGCTAGCAACCCCATCCCCGTCAACATGGTGCATACCGCCCCCAGCGCAGCAGAGAAGAAGCCGCTGATAAAGATATACAAGAACAGGTTGGTCGGCTTGAATCGCTCCAGTAGGCGGCTCATGGCCACGGTGATCAATACCGGTACCAGTATCCGGAGCACACCGTTTGCACCCAGTGCAGCGATATCGTCCAGCCCGAGCAAGACCAGTACGGCCTGGGCCACTGCCGCGACCAGCAGCGCCAGCGGCCAGTCCAGCATCAGCGTGATCGCTGTCATACCCAGGAAGTGGAACGTCAGCCCGCTGTCGAATTCCTTGCGCAGCAACCAGAGAACCGACAACGCAAAAATACTGCCGAACAACAAATGCTGGCGGCGACTATCCGCGACCAGTTCCACCCAACTGATACGCAACATGCCCCATAACAGCGCCGCCCCGTACAACAACAGACAGAAAACCATTGGAATAGTAGTAAGCAGGCTGGCTGATAGCATGGTTTCTCCCGGACGCTGAATAGACAGTAGTGCCATCGCACCGGATCCGCAGCGTAGACCCGGCGCCAAGGACGCCAGCATAGCAGTCAGCCTGAACCCATGCAGTTGCTGGCGGATGCATTCTGCTTGTGAGGGATCTAGAATCGATGCACAGTCGGTTCATTCCTGTACAACAGGGCATTGCGCCCAGAACAATAAAAGGTGATCCATGGCCAGCCGCCTTTATCCGGAAGACCAGAAGCGGGTCGAGGAATATCTCAACTCCCCTCAGCACCAGGTCAAACGTAAACCCTTCAAAGTCTGGTGGTTGCTCATCAGCCTTATCGCAGCGGTACTGGGTCTCGGATTACTCTCTCGCTATCTGGCTTATCTGGTAATCGGCTGAGGTTCAGGGTCGGTTTCAGCTTGAATCTACCTTTTTCACGCAGAAGCTCAAATTCGGGGTTGACAGACCCGCCGTGGCCGGTAAAATGGCGCGCCTCAGCAGGGGATATGTGACAACGCTCACACCAACCTGATGGGTGTTTTCAGGATATAATTCCGCGATAGCTCAGTCGGTAGAGCAAATGACTGTTAATCATTGGGTCCCAGGTTCGAGTCCTGGTCGCGGAGCCATCTTGTGAAGATCGGGGTATAGCGCAGTCTGGTAGCGCGCCTGCTTTGGGAGCAGGATGTCGGGAGTTCGAATCCCCCTACCCCGACCATTTTTTTGAGAATGGGTCGTTAGCTCAGTTGGTAGAGCAGTTGGCTTTTAACCAATTGGTCGCAGGTTCGAATCCTGCACGACCCACCACTCAAAACTTCTTGCAACACCCTCCTTTGATTACCAATTTCATTGCTCAGAGCAAAACCCTTGCGCTGATTTTTTCCGTTCCTGATATTCAGGCCTGCAGGGCAAACATTTCCTCTGCACAATAATATTCTGCGTGCTCTCCCTATCGGTAGACCAGAAACAACAAACCCGCCGATTGGCGGGTTTGTTGTTTCGCAAGCGGAACCGAGCTTACAGCTGCGGGCCTGCCTGAACGATGGCATCAGCCACTTCGAACTTCTTGAAGTTCTCGATGAACAGACCAGCCAGTTCGCGCGCAGCAGCGTCATAGGCGGCGGAATCCGCCCAAGTATTACGCGGGTTCAGCAGCTTGCTGTCGACGCCCTCAACGGCCTTGGGCACGTCCAGGTTGATCACCGCCACATGCTCGGTCTCGGCACCAGCCAGAGCGCCAGTCTGAATGGCACTGATGATGGCGCGCGTCGTCGGAATGCTGAAACGGCTGCCAACACCATAGCCGCCACCAGTCCAGCCGGTATTGACCAGATAGACCTTGCTACCGAAAGCGTTGATGCGCTTGATCAGCAGCTCGGCGTACTCACCGGCAGGGCGCGGGAAGAAAGGCGCACCGAAGCAGGTAGAGAAGGTCGACTTGATGCCGCCACCGGAACCCATTTCAGTAGAACCCACTAGCGCGGTGTAGCCGGACAGGAAGTGGTAGGCAGCCTGCTCGTTATTCAGGATGGACACTGGCGGCAGCACACCGGTCAGGTCACAGGTCAGGAAGATGATCGCGTTCGGCTCACCGGCAAGGTTGGCCTCAACACGCTTCTCGACGTGCTCCAGCGGGTAGGCGGCACGGGTATTCTGGGTCAGCGACACATCGGTGTAGTCAGCTTTGCGACTGTCAGTATCGATGATGACGTTTTCCAGTACGGAACCGAACTTGATCGCGTTCCAGATGACCGGCTCGTTCTTCTGCGACAGGTCGATACACTTGGCGTAGCAACCACCTTCGATATTGAACACCACGCCTTCGCCCCAGCCATGCTCGTCGTCACCGATCAGGTTACGCGCCGGGTCGGCAGACAGGGTGGTCTTGCCGGTGCCGGACAGACCAAAGAACAGGGTAGTATCGCCTTCATCGCCAACGTTGGCAGCACAGTGCATCGGCAGCACGTCCTTGGCCGGCAGCAGGAAGTTCTGCACCGAGAACATGGCTTTTTTCATCTCGCCGGCATACTGCATACCAGCCAGCAGCACCTTGCGCTGGGCAAAGTTGAGAATCACACAGCCATCGCTGTTGGTAGCGTCGCGCTCAGGCTCGCAGACAAAATGCGGAGCGTTGAGGATCTGCCACTCGTCCTTGCCGGCCGGGTTGTACTGTTCAGGGTTGATGAACAGCGTACGGCCGAACAGGTTGTGCCAGGCGGTTTCCGTCTCCATGACCACTGGCAGGTAATGCTCAGGACTGGCACCCACGTGTACGCGGGAAGCATAGCTCGGACCTTCGGCCAGGTAGTCTTCTACGCGCGTCCACAGGGCATCGAACTTGTCTGCCGGGAAAGGACGGTTGATTGGACCCCAGGCAATAGCGGAGCTGGTGGACGGCTCGTCGACAATAAAACGATCCATCGGCGAACGACCAGTACGGTGCCCGGTTTTAACGACCAGCGCACCGGTATCAGCCAGCTGACCTTCGTTGCGCTGGATTGCGGCCTCGATCAGCTCGGCAATACTCAGGTCGTTAAATACAGTGTTGCTTGCTTGAGTCATCAAACTTAGTCCTCTTCGGCTTGACCGAAATCTCCATAAGACCGATGGATTCGGTCTCGCCCGTGGGGGTTTACAGTTTATTAAAATTCAGCGGCATGACCGCGCAGGCGCGATATTATGCCAAAGAATTACGCAACGCGCTAAGCCGCGCGCCGCAGGGTCTTTAATGCAGGCTCTGCGCATGCTGCTGGGCCTTCTCGAACAGCTCTGTCAGCGCCGTCTTATCAAAACGATAAGAGGTATTACAGAACTGGCAATCCACTTCCACTTCACCACCCTGCTCTTCCAGCAGAGCGAAGGCATCGTCGCGACCCAGGCTGATCAGCGCATTGCCCGAACGCTCGACCGAACAGCTGCAGCGAAAGCGCACGCCATGCACATCGAACAGACGCACGTCTTCTTCATGGTACAGGCGGTGCAGAATAGTCGCGTTATCCAACGCCAGCAGCTCTTCAACTGTCAGTGTATCGGCCAGCATACTCAGTCGCCGCCATGTCTCCTCCCGCTCGGCCGGATCGGTCTGGCGGTCGGCGGGAAGCGCCTGCAACATGAAGCCACGGGCAATACGGCCATCAGCCAGCAGGCGGAAACGACTGGGTAGTTGCTCCGAGCTGTCGAAGTAACCGGCCAGCGACTCAGCCAGCGAATCGCCTTCCAGTGCAACCACACCCTGGTAACGCTGCCCCTTGGTCGGGTCTATGGTAATGGCCAACATTCCGTCGGGCATCAGTTCGTTCAACGTGTCGCCCTTGAGGTCATCGCTATAGCGAGCAATGGCGCGCACTTCCTGCTGACTGGAGCACTCCACCATCAGCATGGACAGCGGGCCGGAAGAGCGCGCCTGCATGATCAACAGGCCGTCGAACTTGATAGCCGTGGACAGCAGAACCGCCGCAGCAAGCATCTCCCCGAGCAGCGCCTTGACCGGTTCAGGGTAAGCGTGACGGGAGAGAATCTCCTGATAACTGTCATTCAGCGACACCAGTTCGCCGCGCACATCGGCGTGTTCGAAGATAAAGCGCTGTGTGACATCCTGAGAGGGCATGACCGGAACCTTTGAAAAACCTCAATTATACCCAACACCCACCGGAAAGAGCAGCGACAACCGACAGGAAACCTGAGCGTGCGTTGACGCTGCGATATCAGTCGCTTTGCTGATCCTTGAATCGATGGATCTGCCGTCGCTGCTTCTTGGTCGGCCGGTGTTCACTGAGCAAGCCAGGACCCGCCGCTTTGCGTGCTGCCGCTGCGGCCTCGCGCTTACTGATGCTCTCTGCTGTTTCTTCATATAGCAGTTGCGCCTCAGGTGCCCCACGCCGCGTCATGGAAACCATCTGGATCACCACGGTACGCTGATCATTGCCCTGGCGAATCTGCAGCTCATCCCCTGCCTTGGGCTCCTTGCTGGGTTTACAGCGCTCCCCGGCATAATGCACCTTGCCCCCTTCGATGGCCGCCCTGGCCAGCGCTCGGGTCTTGAAAAAGCGTGCCGCCCACAGCCATTTATCCAGCCGCGGCTTGCCATCATCGCTCATCAGGTCTGTACTCCTGTTGGTTCACTATTGTGTGCAGTGTATCAAGCTTGTTGAAATAGCAATCCTCGTCCATCATGCGCGCCACTGCGGACTATCGGAGACTGCATGAAAACCTTTGATCATCTGAATGTGATCGGGCTACGGGAGTGGATCGGATTGCCGGAGCTTGGCATCGATAAAATCCGCGCCAAGGTGGACAGCGGTGCCAGAACCTCTGCATTGCATGCCAGCGATATCGAAACATTCGAGCAAGACGGTGAAACCTGGGTGCGTTTTCAGGCCCACATAGGTACACCGCGCAAGCCCCGTGATATCCAGTGTGAGGCCCGGCTGATCAGCTACAAACGGGTCAGGAGTTCCAACGGTCATATACAGGAACGACATGTCATCCGCACCCCCATGGTGCTGGGCGACCAATGCTGGCCGGTGGATTTCACCCTGACCTGCCGCCAGTCCATGCGCTATCGGGTATTACTCGGCTGCGCTGCGATGCTCGATGGGCAACTTGTCATCAATCCTGGACTACGTTTCGTTCAGGCCCAACCACAGAACGACCGATTCATTAAAGGCTGAAGAAAACATCATGAAAATCGCGGTATTGTCGCGCAACCCCAACCTTTACTCTACCCGCCGTCTGGTTGAAGCCGGGCGGGAGCGCGGTCATGAAGTACGTGTCATCGATACCCTGCGCGCCTATATGAATATCGCCAGCCATAAGCCGAGCATTCATTACAAGGGCGCCGAGCTGGAGCCGTTTGACGCTGTGATTCCGCGGATTGGCGCGTCCATCACCTTCTATGGCGCAGCCGTATTGCGCCAGTTCGAGATGATGGGTGTCTTTCCGCTGAACGAGTCCGTGGCAATCAGCCGCTCACGGGACAAGCTGCGTTCGCTGCAGCTGCTATCACGCAAGGGGGTTGGCCTGCCGGTTACCGGCTTTGCCCACTCGCCCGACGACATTCCCGACCTGATCAGCATGGTCGGCGGCGCACCGCTGGTGATCAAGCTGCTGGAAGGCACCCAGGGTATCGGCGTAGTGATGTGCGAAACCGAGCAGGCCGCCGAATCCGTACTGGAAGCCTTCATGGGGCTGAAGGCCAACATCATGGTGCAGGAATATATCCGCGAAGCGGGCGGTGCCGACATCCGCTGTCTGGTGGTCGGCGACAAGGTCATTGCCGCAATGAAGCGTCAGGCCAAACCGGGTGAATTCCGCTCCAACCTGCACCGTGGTGGCAGTGCCAGCCTGATCAAGATCACGCCGGAAGAGCGCATGACTGCGGTACGTGCAGCGCGGGTAATGGGGCTGAATGTGGCTGGGGTGGACATCCTGCGCTCCAATCATGGACCGGTGGTCATGGAAGTGAACTCCTCCCCGGGACTGGAAGGCATCGAATCCACAACCGGCAAGGATATTGCCGGGTTGATCATCGAGTATATCGAGAAGAATGGCAGACCCAATCAGACCCGCACCAGAGGCAAGGGCTGACGCCGCGTCAGCCTGCCGCCGAGTAACAGTACAGCCAGCATCAACATTTCTACCAGATCCCCACCATAGAACATCAGTTGCGCGGCCGCCCGGATCTGCTCCGGCGGCTGCGTCAGACCAACGGGCCACAGATACCCGTACATCAGTTTCCCAAGAATGGAGTGCGCAGCGATCGCCGCCAGCAGCACGCCCAGCCGCAGGCCTTCGCCATGTGCGACCGTCCTGTCCGGACCGCCGAGGATGGCCTGGCAGAATAGATAACCCGCCAGAATGAAATGCACATGCAGCAGATGGTGCAGACCAGGTGATTGCAGGCTGGCAGCGTACAGCGGCGTGGCATACAGCAGATACATGCCGCCGATGTTCAACAGCAATGCGGTCAAAGGGTGACATAAGCAGCGCACCAGCTCGCTCTGCAGACATGCAGTCACTCGGCGCGCCCAGTCCGTTGACAAGCTGCGCAGCAACAGGGTCACGGGTGCCGCCAGCACCAGGGACAAGGGGGCAACCATACCCAGCAGCAGATGCTGACCCATATGCCAGCGCAGATTGAGGTGGGCCCAGCGCATGACGCCTGGCGAAAGCGACACTGCCAGCAGGAAAGCCCCCATCAGCCAGAAAGCCAGTCGCCAGATCGGCCATTCCCGGCCCCGCAGGGATTGACGCCACGCCGCCAACAAATAGCCAGCGGTGCACAGAACGGTCAGGATGAGCATCCCCAGCGAAAACAGGCGGTGCTCATCCACCAACGCAGGAGCGCCCCCGACGCCAGACCAGCAAGCCAATCAATATCAGCACCAATGCGATGGCATTCCAGCTCAGGTCGTACCAGAACAGATCCACCTCATAGCGTATCTGGTGAATGCGCAACACCTTGTGGCTGATGATGCCATCGAATAGCTGAAAGCCGCCGGCACCAAGCAAGCCGCCGGCCCACGCCTGGCAAACCACCAGCCGCCGGCTACGCGCCAGGCGGATCAACAGGATCGCCCCGAGCACCAGCGCAAACAGTTCACCCGCGTGCAGCAAGCCATCCGAGAGCACGCCAATGGTCGATGTTGCCTGATCAAAGAAGTGATGCCATTGAAGAACCTGGTGAAACAGGATTTCATCCACCGCTGCCATCAGGCCAATACCCATAGGTAGCGCACAGAGCAGTGAGCGGCGATGGTCAGCGGGTTGCGTGGAGGTATGCGCCATACCGAATCTCAGCAGCAATGAGTGTTCGGTTTCGACCGGTAAATCAGGCAGGACGTTCAGTCATTTCGCTGGCGTCCAACTGCGCCACCAGAGAAGCGTATTCCTCAACAGCGTCAAACTCTTCGGTATCGCGATGTTCACCCTGGCTATCCGGCTGACGCACCGCCAACAGCTGGGCAATACCAAACTCGCGGGCGGCACGCAGGATGGTCAAGCCATCATCAATGAATAGCGTACGCTCGGGATCAAAATCCACCTCGGCGTGCAGGGCGTGCCAGAACGCCTGACTCTCCTTGGGATAGCCAAAATCATGGGAGCTGATCAGTCGCTGGAACCAGGTGCGCAGCTCGACCCGCTCCATTTTCAATGACAGGGAATCCCGGTGCGCGTTGGTGATCAGAATCACCTGCCGACCACTGTTCTGCAGCGCCTGGAGGAATACATCGGCATCCGGCCGCAGCTGGATCAGATGAGCCACTTCGCGCTTGAGCTCAACGATGGGCAGATCCAGTTCACGCGTCCAGTAATCCAGGCAATACCAATCCATCTGCCCCTGAATACGCTGCATCCGCGGGTAAACGCTCTCCTTGGCCCAGGCCAGCGTCTGACCATGTTTGCGGGCGTAGCACTGGGGCAGATACTCGACCCAGAAATGGTTGTCGAAATGCAGATCCAACACTGTGCCGTCCATATCCAGCAGCACAGTGTCGATGGTGTTCCAATTGAGCATGGCAGTTGGGTTTTGAGCGAGTGGGCGGCTATGATAACAAACCATTCAGTATCCACGGAGCCAGCATGCCGCAGAAGCCAGACATCCTCGATGCCCGCATTGTCGCAAAGAGCCGACTGTTCACCGTTGAGCAGATGCAACTGCGCTTCAGTAACGGCACCGAGCGCACCTATGAACGGCTGGTCAGCTCCGGTCGCGGCTACGGCGCAGTGATGGTCGTCGCCATGCAGGATGAGCGCACGGCGCTGCTGATCGAGGAGTATTGCGGCGGCACCCAGGATTATCAGCTGTCCCTGCCCAAGGGATTGGTCGAGCCCGGCGAGGATGTCCTGGATGCCGCCAATCGGGAGTTGATGGAGGAGGCCGGCTTCGGTGCCGAACGCCTGGAATTGCTCGGCAAGCTCTCACTCTCCCCCGGCTACATGAGCCAGAGCATCTCGGTCGTGCTGGCGCGCAACCTCTATGAAAAGCGGCTGCCCGGTGACGAGCCCGAGCCCATTCGCGTTGACAGCGTCGATCTGTACGCATTGAGCGAACTGATGAACCACCCCGGCTTTTCCGAAGGCCGGGCCTTGGCTGCCTTGTATCTGGTGCGCGATCTGCTGGAGCAACGTGGAGAGCTGAGCCGATGAGCCTCCCCTTTGCTGTGGAACAACTCTGTCAGTTGGTGCGTGACGCGGGCGATGTGGCACTGCCCTGGTGGCGCAAGGATCCGGAGGTGATCACCAAGGCTGATGATTCGCCTGTCACCGCCGCTGATCTGGCTGCCAACCAGCATATTATTGATGGGCTGCTTGCGCTGACGCCGGATATTCCGATCCTGTCCGAAGAAGCAGCCGATATTCCGCTGGCTGATCGGCAACACTGGACATGCTTCTGGCTGGTCGACCCTCTGGATGGCACCAAGGAATTCATTTCCGGGAGCGATGAGTTCACGGTGAATATCGCCTTGATCGAGCACGACAAGGTGCGCTTCGGCGTGGTCGGCGTACCCGCGCGCAACAGTTTGTACTGGGGCGGCGCAGGGTTTGGCAGTTGGCGTCAGATGGGCGAGCAAGCGCCCGAACCCATCCAGTGTCGCCCCCCCGCTACCCCGCTGCGGGTAGTCGCCAGCCGACGTCATACCAGTGCCGATCAGCAAGCGCTCATGCAACGACTGCAGACCGCCCATAAAATTGAGCTGACCGGTGTCGGCAGCTCGCTGAAGTTCTGTGTACTGGCTGAAGGTGCTGCCGATCTGTACCCCCGCTTTGCCCCGACCAGCCAGTGGGACACTGCCGCCGCCCAGGCCGTTCTCGAAGGCGCTGGCGGTCAGGTGCTGGGGCTTGATGGTCAGCGATTCACCTATCCACAGCGCAATGATTGGCTGAACCCCTACTTCATCGCTACCGGCCAACCCGATGAGTCTCTGCGCCAGTTGCTGCTCAGCTAAACTGATACTCAAACGCCAAGGCGTGAATTCTTGCAGGAGTCAGATATGTCCTTTCGCAGCGTGCCCGAGCACAAGTTACGCCTGCCCACGGCCACCGAAGCCCTTCCCGGCCGTGCCGAGCCGATCGCCACCAGCGACACCCATGCCGTATTGAATAGTCCTATCAAGCCACCGTTTCCTGTTGGGATGGAGCAAATCATCTTCGGAATGGGTTGTTTCTGGGGTGCCGAGCGCCTGTTCTGGCAGTTGGATGGCGTGTATTCCACCGCCGTCGGTTACACCGCTGGGTTAACACCCAACCCGACCTACGAGGAGGTCTGCTCCGGCTTGACCGGGCATAATGAGGTGGTGCTGGTGGTGTATGACCCGCAGCGCTTACCGCTGGAAGAATTGCTGCGGGTGTTCTGGGAGAACCATGATCCGACCTCCGGCATGCGCCAGGGTAATGATCTGGGCACCCAATACCGTTCCGGCATTTACGTCAGCGACCGGTACCAGCAAGTACAGGCAGAAGTAAGCAAAGCGCGCTTTGCCGATGCGCTGCGCGATGCGAACCTGGGGCCGATCACTACGGAAATAGCCCAGACGACGGAATTTTATTACGCCGAGGACTATCATCAACAATATCTGCACAAGAATCCGGGCGGTTACTGCGGTATTGCCGGTACCGGGATTTGCATGAAGTAATAGTTTTTACTTGCGGATTCAGTGGATTACTAATAAAACATCCGCTCTGCGAAATCCTGACCGACAACGCTGACCTATCGGGGAGCATAGATAAGCGGCCCGGTACGCGCTGTCCAGGCTCAAGTAAACCTTCATAGTCCAACCATTTGCCGGGAGCCCATGCTGTTACTGATCCTGACTCTGATCCCCTTTATCGGGTGCTTGCTGGCAGCCTTACTGCCGGTTAATGCACGCAACAGGGAAGCATGGCTCGCTGCCGCGATCGGCCTCATCGGTCTGATCATCATCGGCATCCAATTTCCGCAGATCAACAACGGTGAGGTCATACGCTACCAGATCGACTGGATGCCCGAATACGGGCTGAATCTGGTGTTGCGAATGGATGGTCTGGCATGGCTGTTCTGCATGCTGATCATTGGCATATTCCTGCTGGTAGTGGTGTACGCCCGCTATTACATGTCACCGGAAGATCCGGTACCCCGCTTTTTCGCCTTTTTGCTGGCCTTCATGGGCTCCATGCTCGGCGTGGTGCTGTCGGGCAACCTGATTCAACTGGTCATGTTCTGGGAATTGACCAGCCTGTCTTCTTTCCTGTTGATCGGTTATTGGCACCACCGTGCCGATGCCCGCCGCGGTGCACGCATGGCCTTTACCGTGACCGCCACCGGCGGCCTGTGCCTGCTCGCCGGCGTACTGATGATGGGCCACATCATCGGCAGCTATGATCTCGACGTGGTGCTGGCCTCCGGCGAAACCCTGCGCGATCACGCCTGGTACCTGCCCACGCTGATTCTCGTAGCCCTTGGCGCATTGACAAAAAGCGCCCAGTTCCCGTTCCACTTCTGGCTGCCCCACGCCATGGCTGCACCCACCCCGGTCTCGGCCTATCTGCACTCGGCGACCATGGTCAAGGCCGGCATCTTCCTGCTGATGCGCCTGTGGCCGGTGCTCTCCGGCACGCCGGAATGGACGTGGATTATTGGTGGCGCAGGCGTCTGCACTCTGCTGATCGGCTCCTTCATTGCCATCTTCCAGCATGATCTCAAGGGTCTACTGGCTTACTCCACCATCAGCCACCTTGGCCTGATTACCGCACTGCTGGGCATAGGTACGCCGCTGGCCATGGTCGCGGCGATCTTCCATACGCTCAACCATGCCACCTTCAAGGCCTCGTTGTTCATGGCAGCCGGGATCATTGACCACGAAAGCGGCACGCGGGATATCCGCAAACTACGCGGCCTGTACAAGCTGATGCCACACACTGCCACACTGGCCATTGTTGCCTCTGCGGCCATGGCAGGGGTGCCCTTCCTGAACGGTTTCCTGTCCAAGGAAATGTTCTTTGCCGAGACCCTGCTGGTCGGCAGCAGCAGTAACTGGTGGATGCCGCTGGCGGCTGTCACCATGGGTGTGTTCAGCGTCGCCTACTCGCTGCGCTTTATTAACGTTTTCTTCGGCAAGCCGCCCACCGATCTCCCGAAAACACCCCATGAGCCGCCGCGCTGGATGCGCTTCCCGGTCGAAGTATTGGTGGTCTGCTGTTTGATCGTCGGCATTATCCCCAGCTGGAGCGTGGGGCCGCTGTTACACAACAGCGTGCAATCGGTGCTCGGTGACCAGACGCCCTATTACAGCCTGGCGTTATGGCATGGTTTTAATGTTCCGCTGTTGATGAGCTTCGTTGCTCTGGGTGGCGGCGTGCTGTTGTATCTGATTCTGCGCACCCGCTTTGGTCTCACCCAACGCACCCGGACACCGATGCTGTATCGCTTCAGCGGCAAGGAAGCCTACGAAAGCACGATGCTTGAGCTGCGCAGTGCTGCCTCACGACTGGAGCGCCTGCTCGGCACCCGTCGCCTGCAACCACAGCTGGTGCTGCTGGTATCCGTATGTCTGGCCGCTGCGGTAACTGCTGCGGCCACTGCCCCTCAAGTCTGGGCGACACTTGAGCCCACTACCCCGCATATGCCGTTCGCCGTACTCTGGCTGATCGGTTGCAGCTGCGCTGTCGCGGCCGCCTGGCAAGCCAAGTATCACCGCCTGGCCGCACTCAGCCTGGTCGGCGGCGCCGGATTGGTGGTGTGCCTGACCTTCCTCTGGCTATCCGCACCGGATCTGGCCCTGACCCAATTGATGGTGGAAACCGTCACCACAGTGCTCATTCTGCTTGGCCTGCGCTGGCTCCCTCCACGCCTGTTATCCATCGAACAGGACAAGGCGGAGGCCATCCTCACTCGCACCCGCCGTTCCCGTGACTTCATTCTGGCGGTGTGCGCAGGCCTGGCCATGGCCGCCATCAGCTATCTGGTATTGATGCTGCCAGCCGGCGCTGGCATTGGTGGCTTTTTCCTCGAGCGGGCGTTGTCCGAAGGTGGCGGCAGCAATGTCGTCAACGTACTGCTGGTGGACTTCCGCGGCTTCGATACCATGGGTGAAATTGCCGTTCTGGGCATCGTTGCGTTGACTGTATATGGCCTGCTGCGCCGCTTCCGCCCTGCGTCAGAAAGCATGGCGTTACCGCCACAGCAGACCAATCTGACTGATCCCGCAGCCCAGCAGACTCCCACCGAACAGGCTGAAAGCGGCTATCTGATGATACCGGGCGTCTATCTGCGACTGCTGCTGCCGATGATTCTGGTCTGCGCAGTGTATTTCTTCATGCGCGGCCATAACCTGCCGGGAGGTGGTTTCGTCGCTGGACTGCTGTTCTCGGTGGGCATCATCATTCAGTACATGCTGGCCGGCACCCTGTGGGTCGAATCGCGCCTGCACTTACAACCGCACCGCTGGCTGGCTTTGGGTCTGGTTATCGCGGTGATTACCGGGCTCGGAGCGGTGGTGGTGGGCTATCCATTCCTGACCAGTCACACCGCACATTTCAGCCTGCCGCTGCTCGGTGAGCTGCATCTGCCCAGTGCGTTCTTTTTTGACCTCGGCGTGTTCAGTGTCGTCGTGGGCGCGACCATGCTGATTCTTACTGCACTCGCTCACCAATCCATCCGCAGTCACCGCCTGCCGCTGGCAGCAGCGGAACCTGTGGTACCCACTGGCAAGGAGGAGAACTGATGGAAGCTGTTATCGCCATTGCCATTGGCGTGCTGTTTGCCTCGGGAGTCTGGCTGATTCTGCGGCCACGTACCTTCCAGGTCATTATCGGGCTGCTGCTGATTTCCTATGCGGTGAACCTGTTCATCTTCATCATGGGACGCCTGACGGTGAACAAACCTCCGCTGACCCTTGAGAATCCGGTGGATACCGGTCTGTTTGCCGACCCGGTGACCCAGGCCCTGGTGCTCACCGCCATTGTGATCGGCTTCGCCACCACCGCACTGTATCTGGTGCTGTTGTTGACCTCCCGCGGATTGACCGGAACCGACCACGTGGATGGTAAGGAACCCCGTCAATGAGTTTCTGGGCCGACCAATTGATTCTTCTGCCCATCCTGTTGCCGCTGCTGTTTGCCGCAGCACTGGTACTGCTCAGCGGGCGTCAGCAGCAACTCAAATTTGCTATCAACCTGACCGGCACGCTCGCGTTACTGATTACGGCTATCACCCTGTTCTGGATGACCGACAGGGAAGTATGGCCGAACGGTGTAGGGGTTTATCTGGCGGCCAATTGGCAAGCGCCTTTCGGCATCGCACTGGTCGTGGATCGCCTGTCCGCCTTGATGCTGACGCTGGCGTCGGTTATCGCAGTCGCCGCCCTGATTTTTTCCTATCGCCGCTGGAGCCGTGCCGGGGTGCACTTCCATTCCCTGTTCCAGTTTCTGCTGGCAGGTATCAATGGCTCCTTTATCACCGGTGATCTGTTCAACCTGTTCGTGTTCTTCGAGATCATGCTGGCGGCCTCCTACGGCCTGTTGCTGCTCGGCCTGCAACCGAACCGGATACGCGCCAGCATGCAGTACGTAGTGGTCAACCTGGTGGCGTCGTCCTTCTTCCTGATTGGCGTCGCATTGATCTATGCGGCGGCGGGCACGCTGAACATGGCCGACCTGGCGGTACGCGCTGCAGCCATGAATGACAGCGAGCGCTTGCTGCTGGAAACCGGCGCTGCGGTGCTGGCGATCGCCTTCCTGACCAAAAGCGCCATGTGGCCCTTGGGTTTCTGGCTGCCGACGACCTACGCCGCCGCCGCACCTCCGGTCGCTGCAATGCTGGTACTGATGACCAAGGTCGGCGTATATGTCTTGCTGCGCCTGTGGTTGCTGGTGTTTGCCGACCAGCCGGAAAGCCTCAATGCGATCTCCGGTACCGCCCTGGTCGTCGGCGGTCTGCTTACCCTGACATACGGCACCATCGGTTTGCTGGGCAGCCAGGAGCTCGGGCGTATGGCCGGTTTCAGCGCCATCATTTCTTCTGGCACCCTGCTCGCCGCCATCGGTTACGGTGAGCCGAAGGTGATCAGTGCTGCGCTGTTCTATCTGGTCAGTTCCACGTTGGCAGTCGGCGCTTTCATGCTGCTGATGGAGCTGGTTGAGCGCATCCGCAAACCCAGTGCGGCCATGCTGGCACTGACCATGGAAGCCTTTGCCATTGATGATGCGCCTGAAGAATCCGCCGGTGTGGTGATCCCAGCCGCCATGGCCTTCCTTGGCCTTTCCTTTTTTGCCTGTGCATTGATCATCGCCGGCCTGCCCCCGCTGTCCGGGTTCATAGCCAAATTTTCCCTGTTCCACGCTCTGCTAAATCCCGCCGGGCTGTTTATCGGCAATCTGTATTCCGCCGGACCATTAGCCTGGGGCATGCTGGCCCTGATCATCTTGTCCGGTCTGGCAGCCATCATCTCCCTGATGCGCTTTGGTGTCCGTGCCTTCTGGGCAGTACCGGATGCCAAGCCGCCCCGGCTGCACCTCACCGAAGCGCTACCGATATCCATGTTGCTGCTGCTGTGCATCAGCATCAGTATCGCGGCGGGGCCAACCAGCCGCTACATGGAGCGTACCTCAGCGGCGCTACATGAACCGCAGCTGTATATAGAGCGGGTGCTCTCCAGCCCTGCCCGGCCCGGTGTACCTGGCACCGCAGGAGTTGAGCAATGAAACGCTGGCTGCCGACGCCGCTGGTCTCTCTGGCATTGTTCCTGCTGTGGTTGATGCTGAACCAGACCCTCGAACCCGCGCATCTATTGCTGGGTGCGTTGATTGCCGTGGCCATACCGCTGCTGGTGGCTCCGCTGCGGCCGACACCGGTGCGTGTATCTCGACCGCTCACGATCATTCGGCTGACCGTGCATTCACTGGTTGAGATTCTGCGCTCCTGTTACAACGTGTGCATTCTGATCCTGTTTGGCGGTAGTCGGCTGAACTCACAGTTCATCCGCATTCCGCTGGATCTGCGAGCCCCCCATGGCCTCGCCGTTCTGGCCTGTATCATCAACTCCACTCCGGGTACCGTCTGGGTCGAAATCATCCCCGGCACCAACGATCTGGCGTTGCATGTATTCGATCTGCACGATGCCGACTGGTGGGTAAACATGATCAAGACCAAACTGGAACAACCCTTGATCGAGATATTTGAACAGGAGAAAGCATGATTGCCCTGATGCTCACGCTGGCGCTTGGCTTCGCTCAGCTGTGCGTACTGCTCGCGCTGGTCTTCTGCGCCATCCGCCTGTTGCTCGGGCCCACTGCACAAGATCGCGTGCTGGCATTGGATTCGTTGTGGATGGCCGCCATGCTGTTCATCCTGCTGCTGGGCATCCGCTTTTCCAGCGTGATCTACTTTGAAGCAGCGCTACTGATCGCGTTGACCGGTTTTGTGTCCTCCATCGCGCTGGCCAAGTTCCTGATGCGCGGGGAGATTATTGAATGACCGGTTTCCTCACGCTGTCGATGGCGGAGATCAGTCCCTGGCTGGCAGTACCCATCATCTTCCTGCTGATTCTGGGCGGTATCATTACCTTCACCGGGGCGCTGGGACTGTTACGTTTGCCGAACTTCTATCAACGCATTCACGGCCCGGCGGTTTTCATTACCGTGGGTACCGGCTGCGTTCTGATTGCCTCCATGCTGTACTTCAGCGGCACGCTGGAACGACCGGTGGTACATGAACTGCTGATTACCGCCTTTGTGTTAATGACCGCCCCCGTCGTGTCAATGATGATCATGCGCGCGGCGGTGTATCGGGATTTGCGCGCACGCAAGCCCGAAGGCAACTCAACCGATGCCTATCAGTTTCCGGATGATCAGTAGCGATACGCAATACGGGAGGATGGATGGACGACTGCCGGTGTCGCCCATCCCGAGTCATGAATTAAAGCGCTTCTGGCGGTGGGGTCGCCATGGCCAGGCCGGGCGTCAGTAAACTGGCAAAACGGAACAGGTTGCCACCCTGGCTGATCAGCAGCCGGGGCCCATTCGAGCCCAGCAACTTACCGGCCAGTAAACCCCCAGCCACACCCGCACCGACCCAATACAGCGGCGGCACGCGTTGCAAAGAGGCATAGCGCTCGCGTCCATCCAGCTTGAGCAAGGCCAGCTCAACGGCAAGCTGCTCATCCAATGTCCTGATCTGTTTTTCCAGTGCCTTGCGCCCCATGGATCTGCTCCTTCAATGCTTTCAGCTGTCGGCTGGTTGCCGGGAATGAAAGGCTCTTCGCAAACGTCCTGCAGTAGGCGGCTATTACGCCCATCGCCACCAGTTGCACAACGATGAAAGTCACTATCGCCAGCGCTTCCGAGCCAAGCCAGATGAATACCAGCCAGCCAAGCAGCACGGAAAGCCCAATCCAGGCCAGCAGCGCAAGCGGCACCATGGCCAGGCCCAGCGCCAGCAGGCGACCTGAATCACCTGCCGCCAACCGCAGTTCAAGGCCTGCCAACCGAACCAGATCCGCGCCTGCCAGCGCAGCATGTTCCAGCCACTCCAACGAGGACTTCAGCTCACCGGACAGGCTCTGCTGACGCTGTTCCTGTCCGCCGGCATCGCCACTCTCCGGAGTGCTTTCGCCGGGAATACCTGTCATTTTTTCGAGGTCAGCTGGGCTACCAGGAAGCCAGCGGCAAAGGCAAGACCAAGGGTCACCAGCGGTTTATCATGTAGATAGCTATTGGCACTATCACAGAGCTCAGTGGCTTTGGATTTACCTTTTTCAAACTGCGCTTCGGCATCCTGTTTCCAATCCAGACCGGCCGCTTCAGCGGCATGACGAAAATGCTCCTTGGCCTCCAGCAGTTTGTTATAAGCTGCGGCCGCTGCTTCCTTGCCGGATTCGATTTCGTCTTTCCTGGCGTTATTCTGATTCGCCACGGTTCCGTTCTTGTCAGTCATATTCATGGCTCCTTGATAGCTTCAGATGAATCAGGCGCTACACGCCTGCACAATACTTGACTCCCGAACTGCCCTGCATGTTCCCGCTTTAATTTTCTATCGAGCAAGCGCTCAGGGCTCACCGAGCAACCAGTCCATGCGCCAGCTACCCTCTCCCGACTGGGCCAGTTGACGGGCCAGCCAGGGCAGAGCCTGCTCGAGTTCTTCCCAGAGCGGCCACGGAGGATTGACCAGCATCAGGCCTGATCCATTCAACCCGAGACTGGTATCGGCTGGGCGCACATTGAGTTCAACGCGCAACACCTTGGGCAGATTCGCCTCACCGATACCTCGGTAGAAATCGCGCAGCAAGCGTTGATCCTTGATCGGATACCAGAGCGCGATTACGGTCTGCCGCATACGCTGGATACCGGTTTGCATGGCGGCAAGACAGCGCTGCAGGTCATTGCCCTTCTCGAACGGCGGATCCAGCAGCCACAGGGCACGCTTTTCTGCCACAGGTAAAAAAGCCTTGGGCAACTCATACCCATCGCGCTGGTGCACAGCAATGCCCGGCTCAGCGACGAAGTGATCCTTCAGGGTCTGCGCGTCCTCCGGATGCAACTCGCTGATGATCATCCGATCCTGCTCACGCAGCAGATCTGCCATCAGTTGCGGCGAGCCCGGATAGAGCCGCAGCGTACCATCGGGATTATGCCGCGCGACCGCGTCACGGTAATCGGCCAGCAATTCAGGCAAATCATCCCGCACCCAGAGCCGGGCAATACCATCAAGGTACTCCCCGGTACGGCTGGCATCATCGCCCTGCAGGTCATACAAGGCAGTCCCTGCATGACTATCGAGATAGCACAGTGGCGTCTCCTTGCGCTGCATGAGAGTCATCATACGCAGCAGAACCGCGTGCTTGAGGACATCGGCGTGGTTGCCAGCGTGGAAGCTGTGGCGATAATTCATGGGATCTTCCTGGGGCGCAAATGGACGCCATTCTAGCCCATTGGGCCTGGTTCTGGACTGCGGCTGCGATCTGCTGTCAAAAAGCTCAAGTCAACCGCCTCAGGACTGCTGGCTGGTCGGCGTCACCCGTAATACTTCTTCGATGGTAGTCAGGCCGGCGGCCACTTTCTGCGCACCAGACAAACGCAGGCTGTGCATACCTTCACGGTAGGCCTGCCGGCGTAGCGCGTTAAGGTCAAGATCGGTCTGGATCAAGGGTTTCAAGCTATCGGTCAAGGGCAGCAATTCATAGACCCCGGCCCGCCCGCGGTAGCCGGTTTCACGGCATTGCGGGCAACCTGCCGGGCGATGGGCACGGGTCGGCATGGGGGAATTCCAGGGTTTGGTCAACTCCTGCCAGTCCAGCTCGTCAACCGGCGCCGGCTCCTTGCAATGCGGGCACAGCGTGCGCACCAACCGCTGCGCCATGATGCCCAGCACAGTGGCCTTGATCAGATAGGCCGGCACGCCCAATTCGATCAAGCGACTTACCGAACTGGGCGCGTCGTTGGTATGCAGGGTGGAGAGCACCAGGTGACCGGTGAGTGCGGCCTGAATAGCCATTTCGGCGGTCTCCAGATCGCGAATTTCGCCGATCATGATGATATCCGGGTCCTGCCGCATCAGCGCCCGCACACCGCTGGCAAAGGTCAGGTCGATATTGTGTTGCACCTGCATCTGATTGAAGCTGTCCTCGACCATCTCGATGGGATCTTCGATGGTGCAGACGTTCACTTCAGGCGTCGCCAGTTGTTTGAGTGTGGTGTACAGCGTAGTGGTCTTGCCCGAGCCGGTCGGCCCGGTTACCAGAATGATGCCATTGGGTTGTTTCACCATGCCCTGCCAGCGGCGCTGATCCTCGCTGGAAAAACCCAGCTGATCAAAACTACGCAGCAGCACATCCGGATCAAAGATCCGCATGACCATCTTCTCACCAAAGGCCGTAGGCAAGGTGGACAGGCGCAGCTCGACTTCACTGCCCTGTGGCGAACGGGTCTTGACCCGGCCATCCTGCGGTTTGCGTTTTTCCGCAACGTTCATCCGGCCCAGGGTTTTCAGCCGGCTGACCACTGCGACGGTAACCTGTAACGGAAATTGATAGACGGTATGCAGCACACCATCAATGCGCAGGCGCACACTGCCATTCTCACGGCGCGGCTCAATATGAATATCACTGGCGCGCTGCTCGAAGGCGTATTGAAATAACCAGTCGACGATATTGATGACATGGGCATCGTTGGCGTCAGGCTCCTGCCCCATGCTGCCCAGGTTGAGCAATTGTTCGAAGTTGCCCACCGAGCTGACCTTCTGGTCGCTGGCGCTGGCGCCATGTACCGAGCGGGCCAACCGGTAGAACTCCACCGAATAGCGTTGAATATCCTCCGGACTGGCAACAACCCGGCGAATCTCCCGCTTGAGCACATGCACCAGGTCTGCTTCCCATTTACGTACGAAGGGCTGGGCGCTGGCGATGGTGACTTCACGCTCATTGACCTCCACCGCGAGAATGCCGTGGCGTTGGGCGAAGGCGAAAGACATCAACGGCGTAACCGCCGATACGTTGATTTTCAACGGATCGATGCGATAGAACGGCTGCCGGGATTCGCTGGCCAGCCAGCGAGTCAGGGATTCCATATCCAGTGACTTGCCCGGTCGGGCAAGATCATCGGGTTCCTGACTGGCAATGAACTCCAGCGGGTGCTGCCGGACGGAGACACCCGCGGTCGATCGGCGCAACAGGCTCAATTGCTCAGCCACGTCCTGGCCAATACGCCCCTGTTGTACCAATGCCTGGAGCAGATCCGTCAGCTCCAACAGGCGATCATGCTCGGCACTGGCCAGCTCATGCAGATGTTTCATCCTTGCCCCTCTGGTCTATCCGGTCAGCTATTGAGTTCCCGCCAGGCATCCAGCTTGCGCACCTTCTGCCCCTGCTTGCGCAGCGCAATCAGCAGCGCCGGACGAACATCCTCGTCCACCAGCGGATACTGCTCCAACAGCGCCTGCAGTTTGTTCAGCTCACCGTACAACCGATCGGGTTGGGGCACATCAAGAAACTGACGGAACCCGGACAGCAGAAAGCCCAGCCGGTGCAAGCGGGGCTGCTGATCAAGCCACACTGCTACATCGCTGTCAGGGTCGTTCTGATGCGGCACGCGCAGCTCCTGAATGTCCCGTGCCACCGCCGCCAATAGCCAACGGGGCAGCGGTAACGCACCCACGCGGTCACCGCGGGGTGGCCGGTTGGTTTTCCAGCTGGCTTCATGCATCCACAACGCCAGATTCAGGAAAAGCTGGCCCCAGGCCGGGTCATTGACGTGCCGATCAAACAGTTGGGGAGCCCGCTCCCGGGCGCGACGACCCTCTTCGTCATCAGCCCATCCGGCCAGTATCAACGGTCGGTATTGCTTCAATAGTTCGTCCAGCGCTGGGGTAAATGCCTGCGTAGTACTGCGCGGCACGGCCAGGTCGAAGACATTGAAATAGGCCCGGAGATTGACCAGCAACCCGGCCAGATCACGGAACAGTCGCCATTGGCCACTGAACCGGTACTGTTCCGCCAACCGCTGGATATGCCCGAGCAGTTGCCAGCCTGCGGTCATGACCACGTCGTCCACCGGGGTGTCGGCCGTCCAAGGGTGAGCTTCCAGTTGCAGTTCATAGCTGGCCTGATCGTACAGACGATAGCCCCGCTCAGCCTTGCTGATATCGCAGGGCATCAGTGACACATCAGTAGCCAACGCCGCCGCCAGCTCCAATAACGCGACTACAGGCCCGCTGCGCAGTTCCAATTCCAGCTCACAGATGGGCTCTTCGCGGCCATCAGCGACGACCTTGCCCTGATCCAGCGCCACCTCAACTTCCACCAAGTCATCGTTACGCTGCCATTGGATGATCGCCTTGGTGCGCTGGAAATCGGTGGTGAACACCGGCAGCAGGAGCAGTTTATCGAGGCTGGCAAGACTGGCCGGCCAGCAACTGTCATCCAGCAGCGTCAGATCCAGTGCGGCAGCCTCTACCGGCCAGTCCCACTCATTGCGCTCGGACAGCCCGGCCACACTCTGCCCCTTGCTTTTCAGCGTCTGAATGAATTGCTCACCATCACGCCGCACACGGAGCGCGACCCGGGCCGCCGCGAGGTCGCGATTGGCCGTATCGTAGTATTGATTGTAAAGCGTGCCCGCCTGCCACTCGCCCACAAGGCGTTCATTCAACAGGGGATGATTGCGCAGGGATTCCAGCGCCTGTGGACTGACCCGCAATTTTATTTCTGTCTCGGTGACCATACTCATTCTCGTAACTGACCTGCAGATTCCATTGGCGTGAAATCTGATTGTGTCCTTTTTGTGTCTATCGGATGACCGCCCGCTCGAAGCGGGCTTATAATTATCAGTCCCATCAAGCCTTGGAGCTCGGTATATGCCCAACAATCCCTTCATGAACCTCTTCGGCCGCTCCCCTATAGGGCCGATGCAGCGACACATGGCCAAGGCACATGAATGCACTATGCAACTGCTGCCCTTTATCGACGCCCTGATGGCGGAGGACTGGGTTGAGGCCGAGCGCATTCAGCAGCAGATATCCCACCTTGAACGCGAAGCCGACCAGATGAAGAAGAATATTCGCGTCAATCTGCCAAACAGCTTGTTTCTCTCTGTACCACGTTCCGACCTGCTTGAGCTGCTCAGTGTACAGGACAAAGTAGCCAACCGCGCCAAGGACATCGCCGGTTTGATGCTGGGCCGCAAGATGAAAATACACCCGGATGTACAGCCGGCATTCAGGAGCTTTGTTGCCCGTTCGGTGGACGCCTCGGCACAGGCGCTGAAGGCAATCGGCGAGTTGAGTGATCTGATGGAAACCAGCTTCGCCGGACGCGAAGTCAAGCTGGTGGAAAACCTGATCGACGAACTGGAACGCATCGAGCACGACACTGATGAAATGCAGGTCAAACTGCGCGCCGAACTGTATAAGCGCGAGGCCATTCTTCCGCCGGTGGATGTCATGTTCACTTACCAGGTCATCGAATGGATTGGTGATGTAGCGGACCGCGCGGAACGTGTCGGAAACCGACTGGGAATTATCATGGCCCGTTAAAGGCCACCTTTTTTAATCCAACAGAGTTCTAATTTATGACCCTGATCGCAGAATATGGCACCATTTTTCTGGTGCTGGCCTGCCTGTTCGGCTTCTTCATGGCATGGGGTGTGGGTGCCAACGACGTGGCCAATGCCATGGGCACCTCGGTCGGCTCCCGTGCCCTGACTATCAAGCAGGCGATTCTTATCGCCATGGTTTTCGAGTTCCTGGGTGCCTACCTGGCCGGCGGCTCGGTCACCCAGACCATCCGCAGCGGAATCGTCGACTCCTCGATGATCACCCCTGACCAGATGATCTTCGGCATGCTGGCTGCGCTATTGGCAGCTGGAACCTGGTTGTTGGTCGCGTCCCTCAAGGGTTGGCCGGTATCCACCACCCACTCGATCATCGGTGCGGTGATCGGCTTTGCTGCGGTAGGGGTATCGGTTGAGTCCGTGAAATGGGCCGGGGTATTGCCGATTGTATCCAGCTGGATCATTTCCCCACTGTTGGCTGGCAGTATCTCCTTCATGATCTTTGTCACCGTGCACAAGCTGATTCTGGATACCGAGAATCCCTTTGCCAACGCAAAACGCTACATTCCCATCTACATGTTCGCGGTCGGCTTTATTATCGCTCTGATGACCCTGACCAAAGGGTTGAAGCATGTGGGACTCAATCTTTCCAATATGGAAAGCTTCGGCCTGGCACTGCTCTCAGGTCTCACGGTTACAGTCATCGGCGTGATATTGATGACCCGGATCAAGGATGAAGTATCCGGCCAATCCAACCTCAATGGGGTTGAGCGGGTATTTGCCATTCTGATGATCTTTACCGCCTGCGCCATGGCCTTCGCCCACGGCTCCAACGATGTGGCCAACGCTGTCGGTCCGCTGGCCGCTGTTGTCGGTGTGCTGCAATCAGGCGAGATTCACTCCCAGTCCACTGTACCCGGCTGGGTGCTGTTGCTGGGCGCAGTCGGTATCGTGATAGGTCTGGCTACCTATGGCTACCGGGTTATTGCCACAATCGGCAAACACATCACCGAGCTGACGCCCAGCCGTGGTTTTGCCGCCGAACTGGCCGCTGCTTCCACAGTAGTGGGTGCTTCCGGTCTGGGGCTGCCGGTTTCTACCACCCACACCCTGGTCGGCGCGATTCTCGGCGTGGGTATGGCGCGGGGTATCGCCGCACTCAACCTGCGGGTAATCGGCACCATCTTCACCTCCTGGGTAGTTACCCTGCCCGCTGGCGCCATTCTGTCGATCATTTACTTCACGATCTTATCGACCATTTTTGGCTGACACCCACGTCTGGCTGACGTAAGCTGCCCATTCAGCTACGACCCGGAACCGCATCAGTGGTTCCGGGGCCAGATGCCAGCCAGGAGTCTGTCATGCCTCTCCCCTCGCTCAAGGCGCAATTTTCTGCGCTGCTGCAAACCCCCTCCATCAGTTGCACCCAGCCGGAACACGATCAATCCAACCTGGCGGTAATCCACCTGTTGAGCGACTGGCTGAGTGATCTCGGCTTCCAGTGCAGCATCCAGCCGGTGGCCGGCGCACCGGGCAAGGCCAACCTGATTGCCAGTCTGGGCAAGGGTCCGGGCGGGCTGGTGCTGGCCGGGCATACCGACACCGTGCCCTGTAATCCCGAGCGCTGGCAGCATGACCCCTTCACTCTGACCGAGGCCGACGGACGCTGGTACGGACTGGGCAGTTGCGACATGAAAGGCTTTTTTCCGCTGATCATCGAAGCGGTGCGCTCGGTGCTGGGCCAGCCGCTGCAGCAGCCCTTGATCATTCTTGCCACTGCCGATGAGGAAAGCGCCATGGGCGGCGCCCGCGCGCTGGTTGCCAATGATCTGCTGGGCGCCCGCCATGCGGTGATTGGCGAGCCGACCGGGCTGAAACCGATCCGCGTGCACAAGGGCATCCTGATGGAGCGGGTGGACATCATCGGCAAGGCGGGGCATTCCTCTGACCCGACCCTGGGGCGCAACGCCATCGAGGCCATGCACCAGGTGGTTGGCGAATTGCTCGCCCTGCGCAGCAGCTGGCAGAGGCAATGGACCAATCCGCTGTTCAGCGTGCCCACACCAACGTTGAACCTGGGCTGTATTCACGGCGGCGACAATCCCAACCGCATCTGCGGCCGCTGCGCCCTGGAATTTGACCTGCGCCCCCTGCCCGGCATGGATGCGAATGAATTGCGCGCCACCATTGGTCAACGCCTCGCCGCGATCGCCGAGCAGCAACAGGTACAGATCGATTACCAGCCGCTGTTCCCCGGCGTGCCACCGATGGATACCCCGGCCAGCGCCGAGATCGTTCAGGCCTGCGAACACCTCACCGGCTACAGCGCCGGCAGCGTCGCTTTCGCTACCGAAGGGCCCTATCTGAACCAGCTGGGATTGCAGACGGTGATTCTCGGGCCGGGTGACATCGCCCAGGCGCACCAGCCGGACGAGTACCTGGCGATGGATCGTATCGACCCCATGGTGAAGGTGTTACGCGAGTTGATTGTGCGGTTCTGTCTGTAGGCGGGCTCCCCTCTTCCCTTAAGGGAGAGGGGACATCCAGCTAGCGGAACAGCGGCTCATCAAAACTGCGCAGCTTGCGTGAATGCAGACTGTGCATCTGGCTACGCAGCATATCCAGCGCAGCGATGCCGATATGCAGATGCTGGGTCACCGCCCGCTCGTAGAAGGCACCGGCAGCACCGGGCAGCTTGAGTTCGGAGTGCAGCGGCTTGTCCGACACGCACAGCAAGGTGCCGTAGGGCACCCGCAGACGATAGCCCTGAGCGGCGATGGTGCCGCTTTCCATATCCACCGCCACCGCACGGGACAGATTGATCAACGGGCGCTCCTGAGCCCAGCGCAACTCCCAGTTGCGGTCGTCATAGGTCAGCACAGTGCCGGTACGCAAACGCCGTTTCAGTGCCTCGCCCTTGTCTCCGGTGACCTGCGCCGCCGCCTCCTGCAAGGCCTGCTGCACTTCAGCCAGTGCCGGCAGCGGTATGTTCGGCGGCAGCACACGATCAAGAATGCCGTCGCGGCGCATATAGGCGTGCGCCAGCACATAGTCGCCAATGGTCTGGGACTGGCGCAAGCCACCGCAATGACCAATCATCAGCCAGCAATGCGGTCGCAGTACCGCCAGGTGGTCGGTGATGTTCTTGGCATTGGATGGGCCAACGCCGATATTGACCAGAGTGATGCCGTCGCCATCGGCCGCCTGCAGATGGTAGGCAGGCATCTGGAACTTGTGCCAGATAACACTATCCAGCACCGCCTGCATCTCGCCTTCAGCCATACCCCGCTCGATGACCACATTACCCGGCAGTACCATGCGGCAGAAACGCGAATCGGCCAGCAGCATATCCAGGCCGTGGCGAACGAACTGATCGACGTAGCGGTGATAGTTGGTCAACAGAATCCATGGCTGCACATGTCGCCAGTCGCTGCCGGTGTAATGCACCAGCCGGCGCAAGGAGAAATCCGTGCGGGCCGCATCGAACAGCGCCAGCGGCATTGGATCGGAGCTTTCCCAGTCAACCAGGCCATCGGCAATACCATCGGTGGCGGCGGCCAGATCGGTACTGGGAAATACCCGCGCCATTTCACCTGCGGTGACGCCGGAGCCTGCCAGCTCATCGCCCTGCTCGACCACATAGGGATACGGAATAGCTTGCTGACTGACGCCCACTTCCAGCCGCACATTGAATTCACTGGTCAGCGGTCGCAGTTGCTGCAGCAGATAATGACGGAATGCCTGCGGGTGGGTGATCGTCGTACTGTAGGTGCCCGGCACCTGCACCTTGGCCCAGGCTCGCACGCTGGCGGATGCAGGATCGCTGCCACTCCAGGTCAGCCGCAGTTCGGGGTAGCGGAACAGCTTTAGCTGCGCCTCGTCCGGTCGGGTGCGGTCGCGCAGATACTGTTTAAGTGATTGGCTCAAAGCACCCACCGCCCGCTCATACAGAACGGACAGCTGGTCAACCGCCTCTTCCGGCGTGTTCACTGCGATGAAATTGTCAGTACCCGTACTCACATTCTTCTCTCTTCTGGGCAGCCTCTGTTCTCTTCTATCTTGCCTGTGTTTCAAGCACATGGCACGAGCGGGATTACCTGCGCTTGATGCCCGGGCCGGATTATCTCTACACTGGCGTTTTTCACGGAACAGTCGCATGTCCGATTACGTCAAATGGTTCCGCCATTCCACGCCCTACATCAACACCCACCGCGAGCGGACCTTTGTGGTGCTGTTGCCGGGCGAGGCCATTGCGCATGCCAATTTCAAGAACATCATCAACGACATCATGCTGCTCAACAGCCTGGGTGTCCGACTGGTGCTGGTGCATGGTTCCCGGCCACAGATCGGCGAGCGGCTGGCCGCCCGGGGGCTGGCGTCCCGTTACCACAATGATCTGCGCATTACCGACAGCGACACCCTCGGCTGCGTGATGGACGCGGTGGGCAGCCTGCGTATCGCCATCGAAGCGCGCCTGTGCACATTGGCCGGTCAGGGTAGTCGGCTACGGGTGGTCAGCGGCAACTTCGTCACCGCCAAGCCGATAGGCGTAATTGACGGCGTCGACCTGCACCATACCGGTGAAGTGCGGCGTATCGATCGCAAGGCCATCAGCCGGCATCTGGATGATTCGTCCATCGTCCTGCTGTCATCCCTGGGCTATTCACCGACGGGCGAGGTATTCAACCTGGCCTGCGAGGATGTGGCCATCAGCGCTGCCAGCGCACTGGAAGCAGACAAGCTGATCCTGTTCGGCCCGGATACCGGCATTTTCGATGCCGACGGCCAACTGGTGCGTGAACTCAAGCCGAGCCGTGCCCTGCCGCTGCTGGGCAGCCAGCACAATCCGCTGTCCGCATCGCTGCTGAGCGCCGCCTGCAAGGCCTGCAACCAGGGGCTGCGTCGCGCACATATCATCAGCTACGCTGCCGATGGCGCCATGCTCACCGAGCTGTTCACCCGTGACGGCGGCGGTACCCTGGTCACCCAGGAACCCTTCGAAACCATTCGCAACGCCGGCGTCGAAGATGTTGCCGGGCTACTGGATCTGCTGCGTCCGCTGGAGGAAGCCGGGATCCTGGTGCGCCGCTCGCGGGAAGTGCTGGAAACCGAGATCAATCAGTTCACCCTGGTCGAGCGCGACGGCATGATCATCGGCTGCGCCGCGCTGTATCCGCTGGATGAGCACAGTGCCGAGCTGGCCTGCGTGGCCATTCATCCGGACTATCGCCACGGCGGACGGGGCGACGAACTGCTGGAACACATCGAGACCCAGGCCCGGACGCGCGGGCTGACGACGCTGTTCGTGCTGACCACCCGCACCGCGCACTGGTTCCTCGAACGGGGCTTTGAACCCAGCGCGGTAGAGCGTCTGCCAGAGAAACGGGCGTCGCTGTACAACTACCAGCGCAACTCCAAGGTGTTCGAAAAAAGCCTGTAACCCTGCCTGTCGACTGTATTGCAGCAGCCGACGATGCTCCAGCGTTCCGCCCAGCGGGCGGGGCTGCAGGGGCAGCGGCAAATTGATATGCTAGCGGCATCTGCATCACCGCATAACGAGACCACACCCATGCCTGATTATCGTTCAAAAACGTCTACCCACGGTCGCAACATGGCGGGTGCCCGCGCCCTTTGGCGTGCCACCGGTATGAAAGATGAAGACTTCAAGAAGCCGATCATCGCCATCGCCAACTCCTTCACCCAGTTCGTGCCCGGTCACGTGCACCTGAAGGACATGGGCCAGCTGGTCGCCCGCGAGATCGAGAAAGCCGGTGGTGTCGCCAAGGAATTCAACACCATCGCAGTGGATGACGGTATCGCCATGGGTCACGATGGCATGCTGTATTCGCTGCCCAGCCGCGAAATCATCGCCGATTCGGTGGAATACATGGTCAACGCGCACTGCGCTGACGCCATCGTCTGCATCTCCAACTGCGACAAGATCACCCCCGGCATGTTGATGGCCGCACTGCGCCTGAACATCCCGGTGGTGTTCGTCTCCGGCGGCCCGATGGAAGCCGGCAAGACCAGGCTGGCCGCCCACGGCCTGGATCTGGTCGATGCCATGGTCGCCGCCGCCGACGACTCCTGCTCCGACGACACCGTTGCCGAGTACGAGCGCAGCGCCTGTCCGACCTGCGGCAGCTGCTCGGGCATGTTCACCGCCAACTCGATGAACTGCCTGACCGAAGCACTGGGTCTGTCCCTGCCCGGCAACGGCTCGACACTGGCCACTCACAGCGACCGCGAGCAGTTGTTCCTGCGCGCCGGCCGTCTGGCTGTCGAGCTGTGCCAACGCTACTACCAGGATAACGACGACTCGGTACTGCCGCGCAACGTCGCCAATATCAAGGCATTCGAGAATGCCATGACCCTGGATATCGCCATGGGTGGCTCGACCAATACCATTCTTCACCTGCTGGCCGCCGCTCAGGAAGGCGATATCGATTTCGACCTGCGCGATATCGACGCCCTGTCCCGCAAGGTGCCGCAGCTGTGCAAGGTCGCACCGAATATCCAGAAGTACCATATGGAAGACGTGCACCGCGCCGGTGGTGTGTTCTCGATTCTCGGCTCGCTGGCCCGCGGCGGACTGCTGCATACCGATATCCCGACGATCCACAGCCCCAGCATGGCTGATGCGATTGCCAAGTGGGATATCACCCAGACCAGCGACCCGGCCGTGCATGAGTTCTTCAAAGCCGGCCCGGCGGGCATCCCGACCCAGACCGCGTTCAGCCAGAGCACCCGGTGGCCAAGCCTGGATGACGACCGTGAAAACGGCTGCATCCGCTCGGTTGACCACGCCTACTCTTCCGAAGGTGGCCTTGCTGTGCTCTATGGCAATATCGCGCTGGACGGCTGCGTAGTGAAAACCGCCGGTGTCGACGAGTCGATTCTGGTATTCGAAGGCACGGCCAAGATCTTCGAGAGTCAGGACACGGCGGTGCGCGGCATTCTGGCCGATGAGGTCAAGCCGGGTGATGTGGTGATCATTCGTTACGAAGGTCCGAAAGGCGGCCCGGGCATGCAGGAAATGCTCTATCCGACCAGCTACCTGAAGTCCAAAGGCCTGGGTGCGGATTGTGCGCTGCTGACCGATGGTCGCTTCTCCGGTGGCACTTCCGGCCTGTCCATCGGTCACGCCTCTCCGGAAGCTGCCGCTGGCGGGGCTATCGGTCTGGTGCAGGAAGGTGACCGCATTCTCATCGACATCCCCAACCGCACCATCAACCTGCTGGTGAGCGACGAGGAACTGTCGCAGCGCCGTAGCGAGCAGGACAAGAAGGGCTGGAAGCCTGCCGAAGCACGTCCGCGCAAGGTCTCCACTGCGCTGAAAGCCTACGCACTGCTGGCCACCAGCGCCGACAAGGGTGCAGTGCGCAACAAGGCGATGCTGGAAGACTGAGTCCGCTCAGTTGATCCGAGGGCGGAGTAGCTCAAGCTGCTCCGCCCTGGCTTCGCCCAACTCCCCCAAGGCTTCGGCCAGCTTGCCCTCACGCTTGCTGATCCAGCCTCTATCGCCGTGGCGGATGGCTTCAGCCGGATCTGCCCGCTGCGGGAATCCAGGTTTCAAAGGTGTAGGCCGGCGCGGCATCAACAGCGGCATGCGCTTCGCTGTCGATCCGCTGCCAACCGGTAAACTCGGGGAAGTGAGCATCGCCCTGCACCGCCAGGTCGATGCGCGTCAGATAGATCCGTTCAGCCCGCGGCAGCGCTTCGGCATACAGCTGGCCGCCACCGATCAGCATGATCTCATCCACGCCCTGCTCCCGGGCCCAGGCATCGGCGCGGGCGATGGCGGCGTCCAGGCTGCTGAAAACCTCGGCGCCATCCAGTTGCAGATCAGCCTGCCGGCTGACCACCAGATTGAGCCGGCCCGGCAGCGGCCGACCCAGCGAGTCCCAGGTCTTGCGGCCCATGATGATGGGCTTGCCCAAGGTGGTCTGCTTGAAGTGTTTGAGATCCGCCGGCAGATGCCAGGGCATACGGTTGTCCAGCCCGATCACACGATCATGTGCGCAGGCGGCAATCAGACAGAGAGGAAGATGTTTTTTCATCGGCGCAGAATACCCTTCCGCGCCCAGACCGGCAATGTCAGCCGGCTGCTTCCAGATGGTCGTGCAGGGCGACGAACTGCTGGGTCAGCTTGTGCTTCGGATCCAGGTATATCAACGGCCGACAGGCCTGATGCGATTCACGCATCTTCACTGAGCTTGGCAGGTAGACCGGCAGGATCGGCAGCCCTTCATTCAGCAACTCGGTAATCAGCTGCTGCGGCAACGCTGCGCGCGGCTGGAACTGGTTGACGACAATGCCTTCAACCTGCAGACGCTCATTATGGTCTTCGCGGATATCCTCGATCTCCTCCAGCAGCGAGTACAGCGCCTGGCGGGAGAAAGCGTCGCAATCGAAGGGAATCAGGCAACGGTCGGCGGCAATCAGCGCCGAGATGCTGTAGAAGTTCAGCGCTGGCGGGGTGTCGATATAGATGCGCTCGTAATCACCGTCGAGCTTGTCCAGCAGCCGGTTGAGCTTGTTGATCTTGTGCTTGGCTTCCAGCTTGGGCTGCAGATCCGCCAGCTCGGCCGAGGCAGTAATCAGGTGCAGATTGTCGTACCCGGACTCGACGATCTGCGGTCTGGCCTTCTTCGCCGCAATACCCGAGGTCAGTATCAGGTGGAAGAACTCGGCAATACCGGTCGGCAGGTCGGAGCCGGTCAACCCCGTCAGGTAATGACTGGAGTTGGCCTGGGCATCCAGATCGATGAGCAGTGTGCGGTAGCCCTGGGACGCACTCACCGCCGCCAGATTACAGGCGATGCTGGATTTACCGACACCACCTTTCTGATTGAATATGACCCTGCGCATTGTAAAACCCCACCGCCAGTAATTAGCTGGCCAAGCATATGACGATACTGTTTCAATATGATGACAGACGCCCTGCGCCTGCCGTCAGACTGCCACCGGTGCCTTGATGTGCGGGTGGGATTGATAGCCTTCCAGAGTGAAATCGTCAAAGGTAAAGGCGAACAGATCCTTCACCTCGGGATTCAGTTGCATACGGGGCAGCGGATAGGGTTCGCGGCTCAGTTGCAGGTCGGTCTGCTCGATATGGTTGGCATACAGGTGGCAATCACCGCCAGTCCAGATGAACTCACCGGGCTGTAGATCACAGACCTGCGCCACCATCAGCGTCAGCAACGCATAGCTGGCAATATTGAACGGCACGCCGAGGAAGATATCCGCCGAGCGCTGGTATAGCTGGCAGCTGAGCTTGCCGTCGGCCACATAGAACTGGAACAGCGCGTGGCAGGGTGGCAGCGCCATTTGATCAACCAGTGCCGGGTTCCAGGCCGAGACAATCAGCCGGCGGGAGTCCGGGTTGGTCTTGATCATTTCGATCAGCTTGCTGATCTGGTCAATTGACTCGCCATTGGGCGCCGGCCAGCTGCGCCACTGGTAGCCATAAACCGGCCCCAGATCACCGTTCTCGTCCGCCCATTCGTCCCAGATGGAAACGCCGTTTTCTTTCAGATAACGGATATTGGTATCGCCCTGCAGGAACCACAGCAGTTCATGCACGATGGACTTGAGGTGACACTTCTTGGTCGTCACCATGGGGAAGCCTTCGGCCAGATCAAAACGCATCTGGTGGCCGAATACACTCCAGGTACCGGTGCCGGTACGGTCGCTCTTGAAGGTGCCGGATTCGCGCACACGGCGCATCAGATCAAGATACTGTTTCACGCTGAACATCCCCTTTGCGGTAACCCCACCACATGAACGCGGCACCGAGCACAATCATTGGTATACAGAGCAGCTGCCCCATGGTCAGCCAGTCGAAGGCCAGATAGCCGATATGGGCATCCGGCTCGCGGACAAACTCGACAATAAAACGGAAGGCGCCGTAGCACACCGCAAACAGGCCGGTCACCGCCATGGTCGGACGCGGCTTGCGCGAGTAAAACCAGAGTATGACAAACAGCGCTACGCCTTCCAATGCGAACTGGTAGAGCTGCGATGGATGGCGGGCCAACTGGGCCGGATCGGTGGGAAACACCATGGCCCAGGGCACATCGGTGGCCCTGCCCCAGAGCTCGGCGTTAATGAAGTTGCCGATGCGCCCCGCCCCCAGCCCGATCGGCACCAGCGGTGCGATAAAGTCCATCAACCGGAAGAAGCCCACCTGCTGTCTGCGGGAAAACCACCAGGTCGTCAGCAGTACACCGACCAAACCGCCATGGAAGGACATCCCGCCCTTCCATATCTGGAATATCAATGACGGGTCATTGATATAGGAACCCAGATCGTAGAACAGCACATAGCCCAGCCGCCCACCGGCAATGACCCCCAGCGCCACCCAGAACACCAGATCCGAGAGCGTTTCGCGGCTCCAGCTCGGCTCGAAACGCTGTAAACGACGGCCGGCCAGCCACCATGCGCCACCAATACCGATGAGATACATCAACCCATACCAGTGAATCTGCAGCGGGCCGAGTGAAATGGCGACCGGGTCAATTTGCGGGTAAGTCAGCATGCCAGAGTCCTAGAGGAGAAAGTTGATTCCGACCACCACCAGCAGCAGCGCAAACAGCCGCTTGAGCAGGCGCTGGGACAGTCGGTGCGCCAGCCGCGCGCCATAACCGGCAAAGAACACGCTGGTCGCTGCGATGCCGATCATCGCCGGCAGATAGACGTAGCCCAGACTCCAGTCAGGCAAGTCCCGGGCCGCCCATCCGGTGACCATGAAACTGATTGCCCCAGCCAAGGCTATCGGCATGCCGCAGGCTGCCGAGGTGGCCACCGCCTGCTGCATGGGCACACTGCGCCAGACCAGAAAAGGCACGGTCAGCGAGCCCCCGCCAATACCGAAAATAGCCGACGCCCAGCCAATAACGCCCCCGGCAACCGTCAGCGCAGGCTTGCCCGGCTCGCCCAGTGCGGCCTTGGGTTTCAGCTCGAACGCCAGCTGGATGGCCACACAGATGGCAAACACACCGATGATTTTCTGCAGTATGGGGCCGCTAAGCACCGATGCCGTGAGGGCGCCGAGTACGCAACCGAAAAGGATGCCCAGCGCCATCCAGCGAAACAGCGGCCAACGCACCGCGCCGAGCTTGTGATGGGCGCGCACCGAGTTGATTGAGGTAAAGGCAATGGTCGCCAGCGAAGTGCCTACCGCCATATGGGTCAGCACATCGGGCGCAAAACCCTGCAGGGCAAAGCTGTAGACCAGCACCGGGACAATGATCATGCCGCCGCCCACCCCGAACAAGCCAGCCATGACGCCGGCGCAAGCGCCCAGTACCAGATAAATAACGAATTCCATAATATCCCCGTTCAATGCGCCCGTGCGCAGGCTGGCTAGTGTAGCGAAAACTGACCCGGCCCGCTGCTCTGGATGGTAGCAAGGCAAAGCCTGTCGTAAGCCAGTACACTGGGGCAAATCTGATGGAGACGGTCATGTGTCTGATTGCTTTTGCCTGGCAGATGTCGGGACGCCCATTACTACTGCTCGGCAACCGGGACGAGTTCCACGCCCGCCCGACCCGCCCCGCCTGTTTCTGGAATGAGGAAGGTCAGCCCGACCTGCTGGCGGGAAAGGATCTGGATGCCGGTGGCACCTGGCTGGGTGTCACCCGCAGCGGGCGCTTCGCCGCGCTGACTAATATCCGCTCACCACAAGTCCGTAGCGCTCCTCGCTCACGGGGCAAGCTGGTGCTGGATTACCTGACCGGACGCCTGTCCCCCGAAGCCTATATGGCCAGCCTGAGCGAGAGCCTGGACGCATATGCAGGCTTCAACCTGCTGGCCGGGACAATGCAACAGCTGTGGTTTCTGAACAGTGATGAGGGGCAGACTCGGGAGCTGACGCCGGGTATCTATGGCTTGTCCAACGCCACGCTGAATAGCCCTTGGCCAAAGCTGCAAACGCTTTGCCAAGGTGTGGAACAACAGCTGGATATGGACAGTGACAGCGATACCCTGTTGGAATTGCTCAAGGACAGTCGCGAATACCCCGACGATCAACTGCCCGACAGCGGCGTCAATCTGGACTGGGAGCGCCGCCTGTCTGCCACCTTCATCCTCGGCGAGGATTACGGCACCCGCGCCAGCAGCCTGCTGGCCATCGATGCCGATGGCAGCATCACCTTCGTCGAACGGAATTTCGGCCAGAATGGGCAGGAATTGGGCGAATCGGGCTGGATTATCTAGCAGCGCTCGGGCGCGCCCAGTGCGCGCTCGATACGGCAGAAAGCGTTAGCGCAGCGGCTGTAGAACTTTACCCAGGCCCATATTGCGCAGTGACAGGTGCAGCATGCTCTGCACCAGATAGGCATTATCCTGACGCAGCGCATCGCGCAGCAGCGCCCTGGCGTCGTCCAGACTGATCTGCCGCAGCAGCCATTTGACCCGCGGCAGGTTGGATGCGCTCATCGACAATACATTGCAGCCCAGCGCCACCAACAGCACCGCCGCAGCCGGATCACCGGCCATCTCACCACACACGCTCATTGGCTTACCTGCCTCGCGGCAGGCCTTGGCAATCAGTTTCAGCGCCTGCAGTACTGCCGGATGCAAGGAATGGTACAGATCAGCAACCCGTGGGTTATTCCGATCCACCGCCAACAGATACTGAGTCAGGTCGTTGGTGCCTACCGAGAGAAAGTCCACCAGCTCAGCCAGCTCGGCCGCCTGATAGACCGCTGCAGGCACCTCGATCATGACCCCGACCGGCGGCATCGGCACATTGAAGCCTTCATCGAGCACTTCACCATAGGCGCGGTGGATCAGATGCAGTGCTTCCTCGACCTCGTAGACGCTGCTGATCATCGGCAGCATGATGCGCAGGTTCTCCAGCCCTTCACTGGCCTTGAGCATGGCACGAATCTGTACCAGGAAGATTTCCGGGTGATCCAGGGTCACCCGGATCCCTCGCCAACCGAGGAAGGGGTTGTCTTCCTTGATCGGAAAATAACTCAGTGCCTTGTCCCCGCCGATATCCAGTGTGCGCATGGTCACCGGCTGCGGATGGAAAGCCTGTAATTGCTCACAATAGATCTGCTGCTGTTCCTTCTCGCTGGGGAAGCGATCCTGGATCATGAAGGGCACTTCAGTACGATACAGACCGACGCCCTCGGCCCCACGATCCAGCGAGCGGGCAATGTCGGCAAACAGTCCGGTGTTCACCCACAACGGAATACGATGCCCGTCCAGCGTGACACAGGGCAATGTGCGCAGCTTCTCCAGCCCGTGGGATAGCTCCTGCTCTTCGCGGATCAGCTCACGGTAATGCCGACGCAGCTCCTGGGAAGGGTTGCAATAGACTTCGCCGGCGTTGCCATCGACGATCAGATCCATGCCATCCATGCGCAAATAGGGCAGATCCACCGCACCCATGACCGTAGGCACACCCATGGCCCGGGCCAGAATCGCGACGTGTGAACTACCCGAGCCAAGCACCGAAACCAATGCCACCAGTCGCCCTTCGGGCACTTCACCGAGCATGGATGGGGTCAACTCTTCGGCAACCAGAATGGTCTTCTTCGGAAAGACCAGCTGTCTGCGATCAGCTTCCTGCAGACAGGCCAACAAGCGACGGCCCAGATCCTTGATATCCGCAGCGCGCTCCTGCAGATAGGGATCATCCATCACTTCAAAACGGGCAATGTGTGAATGTATTACATCCCGCAGCGCGCCTTGCGCCCATTGCCCTTCGCGAATTCCCTTGATGACATCGTTACCCAATGATGAGTCATCCAGCATCATCAGATAGACGTCAAACAGTGCCAGTTCTTCCGGGCGTAACTGGGATGACAGCTTGATCGCCAAGCGTTTGATATCACTGCGCACCGCTTCGACGGCCTTGCGATACAGCGCAATTTCGGCATCCACATTCTTGATGCTCTTATCCGGTACGGCGTTCAGATCCGCCGGGGGCAACATCACCACGGCACGACCCACAGCAACACCCGGAGCGCCCGGTACCGCATCGAAGCGGGTATCCTGGATGACCTCACCGCTCCAGCCCAGACCGCGTATGGCACCGGTCGCTTCGGCGTGAGCAATCACGCCGGCAAGCTGAGCACTCATGGTCACCAGGAAAGATTCTTCCACCTCGTCGAACTGGCGACGTTCCTTCTGCTGTATCACCAGCACACCCATCACCTGCCGGTGATGGATAATCGGCACACCCAGAAAGGAGGCATAGCGCTCTTCACCGGTTTCGGCAAAATAGCGGAATCGCGGGTGGGAAGCGGCGTCCTCGAGGTTGACCGGTTCTTCACGCACACCGACATAACCGACCAGCCCTTCGTTGCTGGCCAGGCTGACCACACCAATGGCGCTCTTGTTCAGGCCCTCGGTGGCCATCAGTTCGTAGCGGTCGGTATCGGGATTGAGCAGGTACACCGAGCAGACGTGGGTTTCCATCGCCTCGCGCACACGCTGCACAATGATATCCAGTGCCGACGACAGATCTTTAGCTGCGTTGACTTCCTGGACGATACGCCGCAGCGTAGTGAGCATGTTCAGCATTCGCTGAACTCATCCAATGGCAGACGAGGAGCCAGCTCCTTCATCGCCCGGCGATAGACGTCCCGCTTGAAGGCCACCACCTGGCCCAGCGGATACCAGTAGCTGACCCAGCGCCAGCCATCGAACTCCGGCTTGGCAGTACGGGTCATGCAGACCCGCTCATCGTCACAGATCAGACGGAGCAGGAACCATTTCTGTTTCTGGCCCACGCATACCGGTTGGGAGTGACTGCGGATCAGACGCTGTGGCAAGCGATAGCGCAGCCAGCCACGGGTACAGGCCAGAATCTCGACATCCTCGGGTAGCAGACCGACTTCTTCATGCAGTTCACGGTACAGGGCCTGCTCCGGCTGTTCATCGTGCCGTATGCCACCCTGTGGGAATTGCCAGGCATCTTGACCGATACGCCTGGCCCATAGCACCTGTCCCGACCCATTGGTCAGGATAATGCCTACATTGGGGCGAAAGCCGTCGGAGTCGATCACTGCCATTTCCTTGTTTGAGTTCCACTGCATTGTTCCACAAAGACGCGCAGGCCAGCAATTGCTCAAATCATGCCAGCCAAGCATTTATTTCACAGCTGGATTATCCTTGCCCATCTGCCGAACACGACAACAGGAGCAATCTGTGGCACTGGCTATCTTCGATCTGGATAACACCCTGCTGGGTACCGATAGCGATAATGCCTGGGGAGAATTTGCCGTTGCGCACAATATTGTCGACGCCCAGACCTATGGCACGCTGAATACCAAATTCTTCAATGACTACCTGGATGGCAAACTGGACGTCAACGAATACCTGAATTTCTGCCTGGAGCCACTGGGACAGCATGCGCGCGAGCAACTGGATGAGTGGCATGCCCAGTTCATGCAGGAGAAAATAGAGCCATTCATCCTGCCCAAGGCATTCGAGTTGATCGCCCGCCATGAGCAGGCAGGCGATATCACCATGATCATCACCGCCACCAACCGTTTTGTCGCCGGACCGATTGGTCGCCGTTATGGCATTGATATCATGCTGGCGTCCGAATGCGAAGAAGTGGACGGGCAGTACACCGGTCGCGCCTGCGATATTCCCTGCTTCCGCGAAGGCAAGATCACCCGCCTGCGTCGCTGGCTGGAAGAAACCGGGCATGACCTGGAAGGCGCCTACTTCTATAGCGATTCGCGCAACGATCTGCCTTTGCTGTCGCTGGTGGACAATCCAGTCGCGGTCGATCCGGATGAGCAACTGCGCGCCCATGCCGAGCAGCATGGCTGGCCGGTCATCAGTCTACGTGATTGAGCGATGAGCGATGGGCGGGCGCCACCCGCCATCGCGCCTGGCCTCTCAGACCGGCAGCACTCGGCAGAAGAATGCCTTGATATAGCTGGTCTCGGGAATCGCAGGGTGAACCGGGTGATCAGCCCCCTGGAAGCCCCGCTCGGTAATGATCAGGTTACGGTCAAGGTGACGACTGGCTGCCAGCAAGATATCACGCAGACTGTTCTCAGCCAGATGCATGGAACAGGAGGCCGAGACCAGAATGCCGTCCCGATTCAACAGGCGCATGGCCTGTTCGTTCAAGCGACGGTAAGCCGCTTCGCCGTTACGGATATCCTTGCGCTTCTTGATGAAAGCCGGCGGATCAGCAATCACCACATCAAACTTCTCACCGGCACCCTTGAGTTCACGCAGGGCGTCCATGACGTCACCTTCCACTACCGTCATCTTCTCCGCTACGCCATTCAAGACGGCGTTATGCTCGACCAGATCCAGCGCTGCGGCTGAGCTGTCAACGCACATCACCTCGCTGGCACCAAAGGCCGCCGCCTGCACACCCCAGCCGCCGATATAACTGTACAGATCCAACACCCGCTTGCCGGCGACATAGGGCGCAAGGCGCGCGCGGTTCATACGGTGATCGTAGAACCAGCCGGTCTTCTGGCCGGTATGCACCGGCGCCTCGAACTTCACGCCGTTCTCCTCCAGCGCTACCCGCTCGGGCACTTCGCCATGGATGACCTCAACATAGGCATCGAGCTTCTCGGCCTTGCGTGCGGCACCATCATTCTTGAACAGGATGCCACTGGGCTTGATAACCTGCACCAGCGCTTCGATGATCTGGTCACGCACTTTTTCCATACCCGGCGTGGTGATCTGCACCACCAGATAATCGCCAAAGCGGTCAACCACCAGACCCGGCAGCAGATCGGAGTCGCCATATACCAGGCGGTAGAATGGCTTGTCGAAGAGCATTTCCCGCAGGCTCAGGGCAATCTTGAAGCGGTGCACCAGCAGCGACTTGTCCAGCCCGTGTTTGACCTCACGGCTATGCAGTCGAGCGCAGATGAGATTATCCGGGCTGACCGTCGCCAGCCCCAGCGGTTTGCCCGATGCGTTCAGCACCTGCACTTCCTGCCCTGCCTGCAGCGCGGTCAGCGGCGTCTGCGCAATATCGACCTCATTACTGAACACCCACAGGTGGCCGCCCTTGATGCGGCGATCGCAGTTGGTCTTGAGGCGCAGGCTGGGCAGATTCATGGTCGACTCCTGGGTGACGGGCGGGATGGCTGGTCGGGGCGGCAGTATACCGGCAGCGCACGGTCACGTCTGCGACTATACTGAACAATCATCCCGCCTACCGACGGCCAGAGGATTCCATTGATGACCGTTCCACTGATTATTACTGTGATCGCTGCCGACAAACCTGGTCTGGTGGAAAATCTGGCACAGGTCATCAAGCGGCACGGCGGTAACTGGCTGGACAGCCGCATGGCCCGCATGGGTGGTCAGTTCGCCGGGATTCTGCGTGTGGATATCGCCAGCGGCGGCGTCGACTCCCTGCACGACGAGCTGCGACAACTGGCCAACCTGGGCATCAGCATTCAGTTGGCGGTCAGTGGTGAAGCTGACCCCACGCCCCAGCAGCAGTTATTTCTCAGTCTGGTGGGCAACGACCGTCCCGGTATAGTGCATGAGGTATCCGCCATTCTCAGCCGCCATGGCATTAATGTGGAACACCTGAAGACTCGGGTCGAACCGGCGCCCATGAGTTCAGAGCTGCTGTTCCATGCCCGCGCCCACCTGAGCCTGCTGCCCCAGACCGATACCGAGGCGCTACGCGCGGATCTGGAGAGCCTGGCAGATGAATTAATAGTGGAGCTGAGCACAGAGGAACTCAGCGAGCCCCTCAGCGGGGGCTAACGCTGTCAGATCAGGAATAGGGTCGCCAGACCGAGGAAGGAAGAGAAACCCACCACGTCGGTCACCGCCATCAGCACCATGCTGCCGGCCAGTGCGGGATCAATACCGAAGCGCCGCAGGATCAGCGGAATCAACAGCCCGGCGAGCACCGCACAGATCAGATTGATCAGGATCGCCAGACCTATTACCAAGCCAATCCCCAGATCGCCGAACCAGAAGATGGCCACGGCAGCCACCAGTACCGCCCAGAGAATGCCGTTGAGCGTGCCAATACCCAGCTCCTTACCCAACAGCACCTTGAGGTTACCGGTGTCTACCTGGCCCAATGCCAGGCCTCGAATCACCAGAGTCAGGGTCTGACTGCCAGCAATACCGCCCATGCTGGCAACCACCGGCATGAGCACGGCCAACGCCACAATCTGCTCCAGCGCACCCTGAAACTGACCAATCACCGACGCTGCAAGGAACGCGGTAATCAGGTTGAAGCCCAGCCATACCGAGCGGCGGCGGGTACTGGTCAAAACCGGCGCAAACATATCGGCCTCATCATCCAGACCGGCCATACCCATGATTGCCCGTTCGGAGTCATCGCGAATACTGTCCATTACGTCATCCACGGTGATGCGCCCGAGCAGGATGCCATCTTCACTGACCACCGCGGCCGAGAGCATGTCCAGGTGTTCGAATTGACGGGCGACGTCCTGACTGCTCATCAGAACCTCCAGCGGTTTGAAGTCCGCATCCATCACATCCAGCACCAGATCATCGGCCATGCTGGTCACCAGCCGGCTGAGGCGTAGCACGCCCTGGTAGCGATTTTCCCGGTCAACCACCATCAGCTTGTCAGTATGATCCGGCAGGTCTTCCAGCAGACGCAGATAACGCAGCACTGAGCCGACCTTGACGTCGGCCCGCACCGAGATATGGTCGGTGTTCATCAGACCGCCAGCCGAGTCCTCGGGGTAGGACAACATGTCGGCCAGTTGCTGACGCTTTTCCACGTCCATCGACAATAACAGCTGTCGGCCAGGGCCGAACGGCAGCGCCTGGATCAAGTCCACCAGGTCATCGAGATCAAGCGAACGAGCGGCTTCACGCAGCTCGGCGTCGGATAGTTCCAATGCAAGGCTGGCGGCGACTTCTTCGCGCAAATGGACAATAATCTGCCCGACCCGGGCACTATCCAATCGCGACCAGATGCTGCTCCGCTCAGCCGGCGGCAGGGATTCCAGCAGACCCGCCGCCTGTGCTGGGTGCAGGCGCGCAAAGATCTTCAGCGCACGCTTGAATTTGCCGGCTTCCAACGCCTCACGCACCACCGCGATAGGGCTGACTTCGGACTCCTCGTCGTCTTCCAACTCCCCATCAAACAGATTGTCATCGCTGTTGGCTTGCAGCGACTCAGCCAACTCATCGGGCAGAAACGCGAGAATATCCGGCTCTTCCAGATCACCAATCTGATCCCAGACAACCTGCCGCTGCTCCTCATCCAGCTGCTCCAGCAGCTCAGCGGTTTCCGCTGGTGACAGCTCACGCAGAATACGCCGCACACGCTTGAGCTTGCCCTTGGCCAGCGCTTCGGTGATGGATTCCTGAGTTTCTACAGCAATAGGGGTTTCGTCAGTCATGGCGTGTTTCCGTCAGGCGGTGGATCGGTGGACGCACGACCAGGCGCATGGGTTACATGGGCGCAGCGGCAAGCCTGTTAAAAATATCACATTGGCGGGGTAAACGGCTCGGGGATGGAGTGAAATGCGGGGTTATATATGCCCCGCATTCGAGTTACTCCGCCCAGTCTTCCAATGGAGGGCAGGCACAAAACAGATTGCGATCACCGTAAACGTTGTCAATGCGGTTGACTGCGGGCCAGAACTTGTTGGCTGCGACCCACTCCAGTGGGAATACCGCCTGCTCGCGGGAATAACTGCGCCGCCAATCGCCGGTAATGTCCGCCATGCTGTGGGGCGCCTGATGCAGGGGATTGTCCTCGGCGGGCCAATGCCCCTGCTCGACCTGTTCGATTTCCTTGCGAATCGCCAGCATGGCGTCAATAAAGCGATCCAGTTCCTCCCTGGATTCGCTTTCTGTTGGCTCGATCATCAGCGTACCGGCCACCGGGAAGGACATGGTCGGAGCATGGAAGCCAAAATCCATCAGGCGCTTGGCGATATCTTCCTCGCTGATCCCCGAGGCCGCCTTGATGGGTCGGATGTCGATAATGCATTCATGGGCTACCCAACCATTCCGGCCGCTGTACAACACCGGATACGCCTGCTCCAGACGTCGAGCGATATAATTGGCATTGAGAATCGCCACTTCGGTGGCCCGACGCAGACCGCTGGCACCCATCAATGCGATATACGTCCAGCTGATCGGCAGGATGCTGGCACTGCCCCAGGGCGCGGCACTGACGGCGTCGTTCTCCGGATGAGGCCCGTCCAGTGGCACCACTATGTGGTTGGCTACATGCGGCGTCAGATGCGCCTTGACGCCAATCGGCCCCATACCCGGGCCGCCACCGCCGTGGGGAATGCAGAAGGTCTTGTGCAGATTCATGTGCGACACATCAGCGCCGAAATCGGCTGGCCGCGCCAGCCCGACCAGTGCGTTGAGGTTGGCACCGTCCATGTATACCTGACCACCCTGCTGATGAACGATATCGCAGATCTCACGAATGCCCTCTTCATACACGCCATGGGTCGACGGGTAGGTAATCATCAGGCACGACAGCTCAGTGGCATGCGCCTCAGCCTTGCTGCGCAGATCTTCTATATTGACATTGCCCTGTTCGTCACAGGCGATCAGCACCACGCGCATACCGGCCATCTGGGCTGACGCCGGGTTGGTGCCGTGGGCGGAGGTCGGAATCAGACATACATTACGATGTGCGTCACCGTTGGCTTCATGGTATTTGCGAATCGCCAGCAGCCCGGCGTACTCGCCCTGGGCGCCTGAGTTGGGCTGCATGGAAATAGCGTCGAAGCCAGTAATGGCTCGCAGCATGGCCTCCAACTCATCAATCATCTGGCGGTAGCCTGCTGCCTGCTCTTGCGGTGCAAAAGGGTGCATGCCGGCAAATTCGGGCCAGGTGATAGGGATCATTTCGGTGGTAGCGTTGAGCTTCATGGTGCAGGAGCCCAGCGGGATCATCGCGTGGTTGAGCGCCAGATCCTTGTTTTCCAGCGACTTGATATAGCGCAGCATGGCGCTTTCCGAATGATGCCGATTGAACACCGGGTGCTGCAGCAAAGGCGTTTGCCGGCGCAGCTGCGGCACAATACCGATCTCGGCGCCGCGCACAGCCAGATCCAGCGCCTCGATATCCTGTCCATGAGCCTCACCAGCAAAACACTGCAGCAACGCCGCAACAGTTTGCGCGTTGCTGGTTTCATCAAGGCTGACACCCAGATTATCGGCATCAATCAGCCGCAGATTGATGCTCAGGTTACGGGCGTGGGCGACAATCGTCTTGGCCTGGCCGGGCACCTTGAGAGTCAGGGTGTCAAAGAAATGTTGATTACTGCGAACGATCCCGCAGCGCTCCAGCCCCAACGCCAGGATGGCCGTCAAACGGTGTACCCGTTCAGCAATACGACGCAACCCATCGGGGCCATGGTAGACCGCGTAGAAGCTGGCAATATTGGCCAACAGCACCTGTGCGGTACAGATATTCGAGTTGGCCTTCTCACGGCGGATATGCTGCTCGCGGGTCTGCAGAGCCATGCGCAGCGCCCGTTTGCCGCGGCTATCGACCGAGACACCGATGATGCGTCCAGGCATGGCCCGCTTGTATTCATCCCGGGTGGCGAAGAAAGCCGCATGCGGCCCACCGTATCCCATGGGTACGCCAAAGCGCTGGGACGAGCCGAACACCACATCTGCACCCAACTCGCCGGGCGGCGTCAGCAATACCAGACTCAGCGGATCCGCTGCCACACAGGCCAGCCCCTGCTGTGCCTGCACCTGGGCAATCAGCGGTTGCAGGTCACGCACGTCACCCCAGGTAGTGGTGTACTGAAACAGCTCACCAAATACCTGATGCTGATCCAGCTCAGCAACGTCAGCAACAACCAGCTCGAAACCAAAGGCCTCGGCGCGGGTGCGTACCACCGAGATGGTCTGCGGGTGGCAGTCCTCATCGATAAAGAAACGGTTACTTCTGCTTTTGGCTACGCGCCTGGCCAGGGTCATGGCTTCAGCTGCGGCTGTCGCTTCATCCAGCAATGACGCATTAGCCAGCTGCATTCTGGTCAGATCCAGCGTCATCTGTTGGAAATTCAGCAAAGCCTCCAACCGACCCTGAGAAATCTCTGGCTGGTAGGGTGTGTAGGCGGTATACCAGCCCGGATTTTCCAGTACGTTACGCAGGATGACCGGCGGAACGATGGTGTCGTAATAGCCCATCCCGATGCAGGATGTGAACAGCTGATTGCGCCCGGCGACTGACTTGAGATAGCTGAGAACGTCCCGCTCACTGCGCGGTGCGGCCAGATCCAACGTGGTCGTCAGACGAATACCCTGCGGCACCGCCTGATCAATCAACTGCTCCAGTGCTGCCAACCCCAGACTGTCCAGCATGCTCTGCTGCTGTTCGGCATCCGGCCCGATATGCCGCTGAATGAAGGCATCCTGCTGTTCCAGTTCGACCAGACTCCGGGGATGGCTCATCTGCACACCTCACATCGTGTGGAAACGGCGAAAGCTGTCATTCACCACAGGGTCGCCGCTTCCTGAATAGTTTGCCAGCGCCGCGTGAGGCGGCGCTCGGATCAGATACTGGCCAGATAGCCGTCCGCATCCAATAGCTTGTCCAGCTCGCTGCTATCGGTGGGTTTGATCTTGAAGAACCAGGCTTCACCGTAGGGGTCGCTGTTGACCAGTTCCGGGGCGTCCGCCAGCGCCTCATTGATGGCGATAACTTCGCCGCTCACCGGAGCATAGATATCCGATGCGGCCTTGACCGATTCGACTACCGCACACTCATCGCCCGCGCTGAGCTGGCGACCCACCTCTGGCAGTTCGACGAAAACCACGTCACCCAGCGCATCCTGAGCGTGATTGGTAATGCCAACGATAATGCTGCCATCGGCTTCCTGGCGGCTCCATTCGTGGCTGCTGGCATAACGCAATTCGCTGGGGGTATCACTCATTTCATTTTCCTCAAGACAGAAAAGATGGATTAATCAAATAGTTGTTTGCCGTTACGTACAAAACCGGGGCGAATGACTCGCACCGACAGCTGCTTGCCACGGATATCTACCGTTGCAGTGTCAGCGGCCGCACGCGGCATTCTGGCCAGGGCAATGGAACAGCCCAGGGTTGGCGAGAAACTGCCGCTGCTGATTTCACCTGTGCCCACGCCATCGACCCAGACCGGCTGCCCTGCGCGTAACACCGCGCGCTGGTTCAATACCAGACCAACCTGCTTCGGTTGATCGCCGGCCTGGCGCTGGGCTTCCAGTGCCTGCCGACCGATAAAATCACGAGTGGCAGGCTCCCAGGCGATAGTCCAGCCCATATTGGCTGCCAACGGAGAGGTTTGCTCATCCAGGTCGGCACCGTACAGGTTAAGTCCGGCCTCCAATCTCAGGGTATCCCGGGCACCCAGCCCGCACGGGTGACAGCCTGCTTCGCACAGGGCCTGCCAGAATGTCGGTGCCTCGCTGGCGGGGAGCATGATTTCCAGCCCATCTTCACCGGTATAACCGGTACTGGCGATAAACCATTCGCCGTCAGGCTGGCCGTGAAAGGGGTCAAGCGTACCAACGAGTACGGCGCGACCATCGCCGACCACACTGGCACAGACATCCCGGGCACACGGACCCTGGATGGCGATCATCGCCAACTCATTGCGCTCGATAATGGAAACAGTGTGAGAGCCGACCTGCTCGTGCATCCACGCCAGGTCGCGCTTGCGGGTGCCGGCGTTGACGACCAGTCGATAGCCCTCTTCCAGGCGATAGACAATAAGGTCATCGAGAATACCACCGGCAGGGTTAAGCATGGCAGTGTATAGCGCCTTGCCCGGTGTCTGCAGCCGGGCCACATCATTGGCCAACAGGTACTGCAGATAGGTCTTGGCATCCGGCCCGGTTATATCCACTACACCCATGTGCGATACATCGAAGATGCCGGCATATCGGCGCACCTGATGGTGTTCCTCAATCTGCGAACCATAATGCAATGGCATATCCCAGCCACCGAAGTCGACCATCCTGGCTCCGGCAGCCACATGACTGTCATACAACGGTGTACGCGAACCCATGGCGTGTATCCTTGTTATCTTCAGCTCAGTGGCTGATTGTAGCCACAAAGTGGCGCTTGTGCAGTCCCTGCAACACAGCCAGAAGTCTGGTGCTCAGCGGCGTCCGGAGCGCCGGATCAGAACAATAACCGGCGCCAGTCCAACCAGCACCAGAGTCAATGCCGGTAACGAGGCGCGCGTCCATTCGCCTTCACTGGTCAGGGCATGAATGCGCACCGCCAGCGTATCCCAGCCAAACGGCCGCATCAGCAGCGTAGCCGGCATTTCCTTGAGCACATCGACGAAGACCAGCAGTGCCGCGCTGAGAATACCTGGCAGCAATAGCGGCACATAGATGCGCCAGAACACGCGCCATCCGGATTGCCCCAGACTCTGCGCCGCTTCAGGCAAGGACGGACGGATACGCGCCAGCGACGTATCCAGTGGCCCATAGGCCACCGCCATGAAACGAATCAAATAGGCCAACAGCAGTGCGAACAGACTACCGAGCAGGATAGGCGCCGGGCTCGCCGCTCCCATCCAGGCCTGAAGCGGCACCACCAGCTGGTTATCCAGAAAACTGAAAAAGAACATGATGCCCACCGCCAGCACCGAGCCAGGCAAGGCATAGCCCAGGTTAGCCGTCGCCACCGCAGTACGTACCCGACGGATCGGCTGCAGCCGCTGGGCCAGAACCAACAGGATGGCCACGGTGACGGTCATCAGCGCAGCAACACCACCCAGCAACAGGGTGTTCTGGATCAACGACCAGTAGCGGCTGTCCAGATCGGCAATACCGCTGCTGAGCAGCCAGTACAACAGCTGGCCTACCGGGATGATAAAGGCGATCGACAGAATCAACAGGCAATAGCTGCTGGCCAACCAGGCCAACGGCCCGCTCAGTCTGTACAGCGCGCCCTTGCGCGGCTTGTCGTTAGCCGGGAAGCGTTTGCTGCGACCCTGGGCGTGACGCTCAACAAACAGGGCAAGGAACACAAACAGCAGCAGCAGACTGGCCAATTGAGTGGCGCTCTGCAGACTGAAGAAACCGTACCAGGTCTTGTAGATAGCGGTGGTGAAGGTGTCGTAGTTGAACACCGATACCGCACCGAAATCGGCCAGGGTTTCCATGATCGCCAATGCAGTGCCGGCGCTGATCGCCGGGCGTGCCATGGGCACGGCTACCCGCCAGAAGCCTTGCCAGGGCGTTTGCCCGAGGATACGCGAGGCCTCCATCAATCCGCGCCCCTGAGCCATGAAGGCACTGCGTGCCAGCATGTAAACGTAAGGGTAGAACACCAATACCAGCGTAAGGATGACCCCACCGGTGGAGCGGATCGGCGGTAGCCGGAAGTCGCTGCCAAACCAGCCGCGCAGAAGGGTTTGCAGCGGGCCAGAGAAATCCAACAGGCCAACCATGACAAAAGCCAGCACATAGGCTGGAATGGCAAACGGCAACATCAATGCCCAGTCCAGCCAGCGCCGCCCGGGGAATTCACACAGGCTGGTCAACCAGGCAAGGCTGACCCCCAACAGCACAACACCTGTCCCTACACCAACCACCAACCACAGGGTATTACCGATCAAGCGCGACAGTTGCGTCTGTAACAGGTGGCTCCAGATCTGGTGGTCAATGTCCTGCCAACTGAACAACAACACCATCAACGGCATTAACACCAGCGCAGCAGCCAGGTAAGCAGTCAGCTGCCAGCGCAGTTTATGAGCGGTGATAGGACGGGCCACGACGACTCCCTGTGGGTTGCGGGTACCATAAAACAACACGCCCGGCTTATGCCGGGCGTGCAGTATACAAACAAATGGCTATGACAGGATCAGTTCCAGCCAAGGCGATCCATCAACATGATGGCTTCGGGCTGATGGCGACCGGCCACTTCGATGCTGACGTTATCCGCCTTGAAGTCACCCCAGGCCGCTACCTCAGGAGAGGAGTCCAGCGCCTGGTTGGCCGGGAACTCCATGTTTACATCAGCAAAGATGCGCTGGGCTTCTTCGGTGGTCATCCACTCCAGCAGCTTGATCGCCTCTTCGGGCTGCTTGGCGTGTTTGGTTACACCGGCACCGGAAATGTTCACGTGCACACCGCGATCCTGCTGGTTCGGCCAGAACAGCTTGACCTTGACGTCGGGCTCAGCTTTCTGCAGACGACCAAAATAGTAGGAGTTGACGATGCCCACGTCACATTGACCGGCGTCGATCGCCTTGAGCAGCGCAGTGTCGTCGGAGAATACCGGGGTAGCGAGGTTAGCCAGCCAGCCTTGAATGACCTCAGTGGTTTTTTCTTCGCCGATGGATTCCAGCATGGTGGCTACCAGCGACTGGTTATAGACCTTCTTGGCAGTACGCAGACACACACGTCCCTTCCAGTTTTCGTCGGCCAGCGCCTCATAGGTGCTCAGCTCTTCCGGTTTTACCCGCTCAGTGGAATAGGCAATGGTGCGCGCGCGCAGCGACAGGCCAGTCCACATGTCGTTACTGGAACGCAGGTGTTCGGGAATATTCTGTTCGATGGTGTCGGATTGCACCGGCTGGAACAGGCCCTGCTCTTCAGCCTGCCACAGGTTACCCGCATCCACGGTCATGAACATGTCTGCTGGGGTGTTGGCACCTTCAGCGCGCAGACGGGCCATTAAGGGGGCTTCGCGGTCGGTGATGTAGCTGATCTTGACCCCGGTCTTTTCGGTATACATTTCGAACACCGGCTTGATCAGGTGATCCTGGCGGGACGAGTACACCACCAGCTCCTTGGCCTGGGCGACGCTGGTAAAGGCACTCAGGGCCAGACTCAGCACGACTAGATTACGGGTAAATGACATCAGCGAAAGCCTCGATGTGGGAAAGCAGGAATCTGGATGATAATCATTTCAATTAAGATCATCAACCAGACCCAGCGACTTTCTCAGTCGAGCGAAGGCGCTTTTGCCAACTCTGGCAAGGGGCCTTCCAATCCCAGAGCACGCCTGACGATGCCCGTTTTTATCCCGTCGAGACCATCCACCCAACGCATGCCGGTATTGCGCAACCAGCGCAACGGCAAGGCGTTGGCGTGAAACAGTCGTTCGAATCCCTCCATCGCCGCCATCATCGACAGATTGGCTCCCATGCGCCGGCGCTCATATCGCTGCAACACTGCCAGACTGGCAATATCCTCGCCGCGGCTTAATGCCGCATGCAGTACCGCTGACAGCTCAGCCACGTCGAGCAGCCCCAGGTTGACGCCCTGTCCGGCCAGCGGGTGAATGCTATGCGCTGCATCGCCGATGAGGGCCAGACCGGGCTGAACATAACGTTGGGCATGGCGCTGACGCAGCGGGATACAGTGCCGCTGATCGGCCTGCAGGATGCGCCCCAGCCGACCTTCAATGGCCGTTTCCAATTCAGCAATAAAAGCGTCCTGTTCCAACCCCATGATGCGCTGCGCTTGCTCCGGCAGCAGTGACCAGACAATCGAACAATAGTGCTGCCCATTGCGCTCCTTCAACGGCAGGAAGGCCAACGGTCCGGTATCGAGAAAGGATTGCCATGCGGTACTGGCGTGGGACTTTTCGGTACGCACCGTGGTGACCAGTGCGTGGTGCAGGTAGTCCCACTCACGCATGGCAAAGCCCGCCAGCTCACGCAGGCGGGAACGGGCGCCATCAGCGGCCACCACCAAGCGCGCCTGCAGCGTCTCACCGCTGGCCAGTTGCAACGTCCAGCCGTCTTGTTCACGCACCAGCTCCGACACCTGCTGACCGCCGAGCAATGTCACCCCGGTTTCCGCCAGACTATCCAGAACCGCCTGCTGTACTCGCCAGTTCTCAACAATATGACCGAGGCGATTCTCCCCCAGGGCTCCCGCATCAAAGCTGATCTCGCCGGTTCCCGAACCATCCCAGACACGCATATAGCGGTAAGGACTGCGGCAATCCTCGGGAATGCGATGCCAGGCATCCAGATGGGTGAGAATATGTTCCGAGGCGGCGCTCAGGGCACTGACCCGTGGATCATGGCCGGAGTCGGTCGTCCGGGCGCTCAGCGGCTTGTCCAGCGGTATCGCATCCAGCAACGCGACCTGTAGGGATGTGTCCGCCAAAGCGCGCGCCAGAGTGGCACCGACCATACCAGCACCGACCACGATCAGATCAAACTGCTGCGTCATTGCCTCTCCTGCTGTTGCTGCATTCATCCGCGCAATCCCATACCCTGACGCGCCAACCGGGTTTTCAGCGCCGGCAATAGATCCATCGCCAGCAAGCCCGCATTACGGCCGGCCACCAGCAGCGGCTGTTGGTTACTGAACATCCGGGTCAGGTAATGACTGAATGCCACCGTGGCCAGTTGATCGTTGAGCTGTCCATCCAGATAACCCTGCAATACCGCCAACGAACCCGGGTGCAGCCCTTCGCGCTGAGCGTGAACCAGGCTGTCGGCCAGCGCCATGGCATCGCGCAGGGACAGGTTGAAACCCTGCCCGGCAATGGGATGCAGGCTATGCGCGGCATTGCCCAGCACCACCAGATGCGAACGCACCTGCTCCTCGGCCTCGATCAGGCTCAAGGGATAACGGGCACGTTCACCCACCCGAGTCAGGGCGCCCATGCGAAAACCGAAGGCTGCCTGCAAGCGCTCGAGGAAAGCATCGTCAGATAACCCGGCGACCTCCTCAGCGACATCCGAGGCCAGCGTCCAGACCAGGGCACTGCGCTGACCTGACAGGGGCAGGAGCGCCAGCGGGCCGGTCTCGGTAAAACGTTCATAGGCCACGCCACTATGCCCCTGGGCGGTAGTGATGTTGGCAATCACCGCAACCTGCTGGTATGGATTGACCTTGCGGTGGATACCCAACTGATCCAACAAGCCTGAACGGCCACCGTCGGCAATCACCAACAGATCCGATTCCAGCTGATGGGCGCCCTCGGACACCTGCAGATCGAGCTGATAGCCGCCCGGCTTCGCCCGGGCCTGCGCTACCCGAGCCGGCGCAAGCCACTCAATCGCCTGCTGATCCAGATTGCCGATCAACACCTCACCCAACCAGGCGTTCTCAACGATGTACCCCAGGGCCGGCACACCCTCCTGCGCCGCGCTCATACGCACTGAACCGGGGTGGCCGCGATCGGAAACATGGATGTGCTGAATCGGCTCGGCGCGGCGCGCCAGTTCAGTCCAGACACCCAACCGCTCGAATAATGTCCGGCTACCGTGGGACAGCGCGGTGGAGCGGTTGTCATAGCTGGGCTGCCAGCCGCCCTTGACCGGTGGATGCGCCTCAATCAGACGGATTGTCCAACCCGCCTGACGAGCACAGTCCTGCAAGGCCAGCGCCAGGCTGGCTCCGACCATACCGCCACCGACGATATTCAGGCAGTAACTCACGCCGGCTCACTCTCTGCGGCACGAGCCTGGGCCATCAACGCCTCAATCTCATCAGCGTCACGGGGCACTTTGCCGGTGAGGATCTGCAGCCCCTCGCGGGTGACCAGCACATCATCCTCGATACGAATGCCTATGCCGCGCCATTGGGCGGGGACATTCTGATTATCCGGCGCGATGTAGATGCCCGGCTCTACTGTCATCACCATCCCCGGCTCCAGTTGCCGCCATACGCCACCGACCCGGTATTCGCCCACGTCATGCACATCCATGCCCAGCCAGTGACCGGCGCGATGCATATAGAAAGGCCGGTAAGCGTCCTGGGCAATGAGGTCATCCAGCTCGCCCTGCAGCAAGCCCAGATCCAGCAATCCCTCGGTGATAACCCGCACGGTGGCATCGTGGGCTTCGTTCCAGTCACGGCCCGGCCCGATAACCTCGAAGGCGGCAGCCTGGGCCTTGAGTACAATGTCGTAGATGGCGCGCTGCTCCGCTGAGAAGCGGCCGCTGGCGGGAAAGGTGCGGGTAATGTCACTGGCGTAACAATCCAGCTCACAGCCCGCATCAATCAGGATCAGATCCCCTTCGCGAATCTGACTGGTGTTCTCGGTGTAGTGCAGAATGCAGGCGTTGCGCCCAGCGGCAACAATGGATGCATAAGCGGGTGCGCGACTACCGTGGCGCATGAAGGTGTATTGCAGCTCGGCTTCCAACTGATACTCGTACATGCCTGGTCGGCAAACCTGCATGGCGCGCACATGCGCCTCGGCCGAGATATCCGCAGCGGCCTGCATCACCCGCACTTCCGCAGCGCTCTTGTATAAACGCATGTCGTGCAGGAGGTAATCCAGCGCCACAAATTCCTTCGGCGGCTCAGCACCCATGCGGGTCTTGCTGCGGATGGTGTGCAGCCAGCCGGTCAGCTGCATGTCGAATTCGTGGTTGGCACCCAGTGCGTAGTAAACGCGCTCCCGACCCTCGATCAAGCCCGGCAGGATGTCGTCAATATCGGCTATCGGGAACGCATCATCGGCACCGTAATCGGCGATGGCACCGGCCTGCCCGGCCCGATAGCCGTCCCACAGTTCGCGCTCGATATCCTTCTCACGGCAGAACAGGACGAACTCCCCGTGCCCGCGCCCGGGGATCAACGCCATCACCGCCTCCGGCTCAGGGAAACCGGTGAGATATTGGAAGTCACTGTCCTGCCGGTACTGATGCTCGGTATCACGACTCCGCACATGAACCGGAGCGGCGGGGAGAATGGCAATGCTGCCTGGTTCCATCTGACTCATCAGAGCCTTACGGCGACGGGCGTATTCCTGCTTGCTGATGCGCATGGGTACTCCTTAATGCAGTGAAGCGGGCGGCTGAACCTGGTTCTGATCAGCGGGCTGACATTCACTGAACAGCATCAATACAGCCATACGCGCATATTCCATGACTTCCATGAAATCGACCTCGTTGGCTTCGGATTCTTCCAGATCGGTTTGCACCTGGGCAATCGCGGCAAAATCTGCCAGGACACCTTCAGCCTCTTCACTCAGCGGATGCTCCCGGGCAGCCAGGCCAAAACCGCCGAGAAAACCTTCACACCATTGGCCCAATGCCTGAGCGCGCTGCTCAATCGGTGTTTCATCATCGGGTAATAACAGAACCAGCTCGAAGCCGCTACCCATCAGTTGTGCGAGGGTGGCATCATACAGCTGAATCAGTAACACACGATCCGCTTCACTCGGGCTGCCTCGCCCATCCATGACCTCACGCGCCACATCCAACCAGATTCCGTGCTCCAGCCGGCTCCCTGCGCTCAACCGGCCTACCAGGTGGCCATGCAGCTCGGCTGGATAACCCGCAGCATCCAGCTGTCTGAACAACTGATCAAAACGGTCGTAATCAAAAGCGGCGGACATCCGAAGCATAATCTTGCATCTCTCTGGCAGGGTGGGTACGGGCAGTGCAGTGTATTGCAGACAGCGTCCATATCCTACCGACGCGAGGTCGCAGGCAACAAGCGATCCGCATCACAAGGGTTTGACCGCCCCGCCGGGCGGCTCTATAGTTGCCCCCACAGCGGGATGACAGAATGGCGCCCATGGAACACCCCGAGATCGATACCCTCATTGCAAAAGTAGACCAGTTGATCAACATCTGTGATCAGCTGCAACTGCAGAACCGTCAACTCCAGACCCAGGAACGCAACTGGCGGGAAGAACGTCTGCAACTGATCGAGAAGAACGATCTGGCCCGTCAGAAGGTCGAAGCCATGATATTACGTTTGAAATCTCTGGAGCACGATTCATGAGCCAACCCCTGACCGTCACCCTGCACATTCTCGATAAGGAATATCAGGTCGCCTGTCCACCGGACGAGCGCTATAACCTGGAAGAAGCCGCTCGCCATCTGGACGCGACCATGCGCGACATTCGCAACCGCGGCAAAGTTATTGGCCTGGAACGCATCGCGGTCATGGCAGCCCTGAACATCAGTCACGAAATGCTCACCGGCAGTCGGCAGCAACATCAACAGGCGAGTGAACAGCAACAACAGATTGCCGAGCTTGCGACGCGTCTGGATCAGGCTCTGACCCGCCATCAGGAATAAGATCAGCCCCTCGACTCGGTGGAAACTCAGTGATTATTCTGTATACTCGATCACGTCCCTGGGGTGTTTGCCAGTCGGAGATGTCCCTGAGCCGATACTCCTGTAGAAGGAGGCCACGCGCTGCCGTCAGTGTGCATGACCGCATGACGGAAAGCCTGAGACGGTGCCGTGTCCCCCGCCTTGAACTTTCGGGTTCAAGGGCTAACCCGACAGCGGCGTTCCGGGGATCCATTCAATGAAGGACGAGCGCACATACCTGCGTCGTCAGTTACGCCAATCAAGGCGTGCCCTGACTCCCCGGCAGCAACGGGAGGCCAGTCAACGGCTGCTGCGGCAATTGGCCCAGCATCCGCTGTATCGGCGCAGTAAACATATCGCTTTCTATCTGGCCAATGATGGGGAAATCAATCCTGATCTGCTGATGCAGCATGCTCGCCGACTTGGCAAGCAGTGCTATTTGCCGGTACTCAGCGAATGGCCGGCCAATCGCATGCACTTTCAGCGTCTAGTGCCTGACACGCACTGGATCACTAATCGTTTCGGCATTCGTGAACCCATGCATGACCGTAAACTGCAGGCCAAGCCATGGCGTCTGGATCTGATTCTGATGCCGCTGGTGGGCTTCGACCAAAACGGAAATAGATTAGGCATGGGTGGCGGATTCTATGATCGCACCTTCGCTTTTCGTCGGCAAAGACTGCACTGGCCGGGCCCGCGACTACTGGGCCTGGCACACGACTGTCAGAAGGTCGATCAACTACCAACCGCCGCCTGGGACATTCCGCTCGACGGCATCGTCAGCGATCAACAGGTTATTCTGATGCCTGCTGCAGATTCGTCACGGGTTCAGCAGAACGATCAAAGTAGCTCTGGGTGTAGCCCGTTGTCACCACCCCAAAACTGAACACCAGCACGAGAATCCAAATCAAATCCGGTTTGCGGCGCATGCGCTTACCCTCCTTTTCCGACCGACTGCCAAGCTGTTCCTTCAGGATGCTCGCGAGACGGGGCCTGGTATTATTATCATTTTTGAAACACTTCCAGACTTTGCACGAAACCATATACCTGACCGCAAAAAAAAGATCAAGATCAGCATCACAAAATCCCGCCCCACCTATCGATCAACGTCCCGTGGAATGCCGCTTCACCGCGGCACGCTGCTGAAGTACGGCCTATACTGGCCACAACCATCGCTCTCGAACACAGGATGTTTCAGGCTTCCCCATGGACGTGCACGCGAGAAAACCACAACCCCGCACTTTTGTGGTGGGGCTACTGATATGCCTGATAACCGGCATTCTGCTGGTCTGGCGCACCCTGGTGGAGGCGGAAACCCAGCGCAACAACGAATTGTTGCAACAGGAGACCAGCGGCCTGGCACGACAGCTCGAAACCCACTTCAACTATCAGACAGACGCCTTCCAGCGACTGGCAAACCGCTGGCAGCACCACCACGCGCAACCCGCCCTGTGGTAAGAGGATGTCGATAGACTGCTACAGGACTTCGTTCATCTGCAGGCCATCGAATGGCTGGACACGCGTCATCAGGTTCGCTGGATTCGTCCCCTTGCGGGCAACGAGCAGGTTCTCCATTTCCAGTATCCGCCGGATCATCCGAACATTGCGTACCTGTTCCACGCGCGGGAAACCGGCCAGCCCGTTCTGAGCAATCAGTTCGACCTGGTACAGGGCGGCAACGGTCTGGCCTATCACATCCCGCTCTACCGATCGGTAAATGGCAGCAGGCAATTTGATGGATATCTGATTGCCATCTTTCGTGTTGAACAGCTACTCGATAGCCTGCTGAAGCAATTGCCCACAGCACATATGAGCCTGGTACTGGACGATGGTCATGAACCTCTATTTCAGCGCAAGCGCGCGGATACCATCGACAGTCTGGCGCCGATCAGAGCCAGTGTGCGCCTGGGCGGCAATGACAGCTTCTATCTTGAGAGCTATCCCACCCCGAGCACCCATCGGACTTCGGCGATCCCACTGATTACCCTGGTCAGCGGTCTGCTCGGCAGTCTGCTGCTGTGCCATGCGCTCTGGCTGGCGCTGCTGAATGCGCGGCGGCTGACGGCACTGCAGATCACCAACCGCGCCCTGCAAAGTGAGGTGGCGAGGCGTCAACAAGTTGAAAGCGTGCTGCAGACCAGCCAATCACGACTGCAGCTGGTGTTGGACATGACGGATTACAGCTATGACGGGCTGTTCATCCTCAACCTTGATCCGTTTGAAATCATCTACATGAACCGCACCTGCTGGGCCAGTATCGGCTACAGCGCCGAACAATTGCGCAACATCCTGAATATCAGCCCTGATGATCTGATGCCCGGCGCGACAGACTGGTTGAAGGCCCTGCGCGAGCAGGTGTTGCTCGGGGAAAGCGCGATCTATCAGAAGCATATACAGACACGCACCGGCAAACTGGTGCCGCTGGAGATCAGCGTACGGCCGATAAGCCGACTGGGTTGCACCTACCTGGTCTGCGTGGGCCGCAATAATCATCAACAACTGGAAACCACCGCCCAACTGGAGAAGCTGAGTCAGCTGGATGGATTGACCGGACTGTTCAATCGACGCTTCTTTGATGCAGCTCTGACATCCGAATGGCGACGGCTGCAGCGGCAGCATCTGCCCCTCGGGTTACTGATGATCGATGTGGACTTCTTCAAGTGTTACAACGATACCTTCGGCCATCTCGCCGGTGATGATGCGTTACGTCAGATCAGCCATGCTCTGCAACAACATGCAGGGCGCGAAGGCGAGCAGGTGTATCGCTACGGCGGTGAGGAATTCGCGGTGCTGCTGCCCGGAGCGGAGCTGGCACAGTGCTACAAGGTGGCGTCACTGATACATGAAGAAGTACGCGGAATGAACATTCCCCATGTGATCGAGCCGAACCGACGCTTGACCGTCAGCATCGGTATCGCCTGTGCATTACCCGGCTGCCGCGAGGCAGCTGAAGTTCTGGTCAGCGCAGCAGACAGCGCCCTGTACGAGGCCAAGCGCGACGGACGTGACCGCAGCGCCTGCGCCGCGCTGATCAGATAATCAGCCCAGGTACAATTGATACGCCGGGTTATTGGTCTCATCCCAATAGGGATAGCCGATATCATCCAGCGCTGCCGGCACCTTGCTGCGCTCTGCTTCAGGAACCTGCAGACCGACCACCACCCGCCCATAATCCGCGCCGTGATTGCGGTAGTGGAACATGGAGATATTCCAGCGTCCGCCCAGCTTGTTGAGGAAGTTGAACAGCGCACCCGGACGCTCGGGGAATTCGAAGCGGTAAACCACTTCATCTTCCACCTGCACCGAATGGCCGCCGACCATGTGGCGGATATGCAGCTTTGCCAACTCGTTATCGGTCAGATCCAGTACCGGGAATTCCTTGGCAACCAAGCCCTCAACCAGGGCTTCGCGAGGATCCGTTTCGGGATGAGTCTGCACCCCAACGAAGATATGCGCCTCGGCACTGTCGTGATAACGGTAGTTGAACTCGGTAATGGCCCGTTTACCAATCGCCTGGCAGAACGCCTTGAAGCTGCCGGGCCGCTCAGGAATAGTCACCGCCAATAGCGCTTCGCGCTGCTCACCAATCTCGGCACGTTCCGCCACATGGCGCAGACGATCGAAATTGATATTGGCTCCCGAATCGATGGCCACCATCACCTTGCCGGAACAACCCTCACGTTCGACATATTTCTTGATGCCCGCCACACCAAGGCAACCCGCCGGCTCGCAGATGGAACGGGTGTCGTCGTAGATATCCTTGATCGCTGCACACATCTCATCGGAGCTGACGGTAATCACCTCATCGACGTATTTCCTGCAGATATCAAAAGTGTACTTACCGATCTGCGCCACCGCCACGCCATCAGCAAACTGACCAACCTGACTCAGCGTTACCCGTTTGCCCTTCTGCAGCGCAGTCTGCAGACAGTTGGAATCCCGCGGCTCGACACCGATTACCTTGATGTCCGGACGCAGGTACTTCACATAAGCGGCAATACCTGCAATAAGTCCACCACCACCCACCGGTACGAAAATCGCATCCAGCTGGCCCTGATGCTGACGCAGGATTTCCATGGCTACCGTCCCCTGACCGGCGATGGTGTCCGGGTCGTCATAGGGATGGATAAAGACCAGCCCCCTTTCCTCGACCTGTTTCTGCGCGTAGGCCAGCGCCTCATCAAAAGCGTCACCATGCAGAACAACCTTCCCGCCCCGCGCCCGTACCGCCTTGACCTTGATCTCTGGAGTCGTCTTTGGCATCACGATGGTCGCTTTGACGCCCATGTGCCGGGCGGCAAATGCCAGCCCTTGCGCATGGTTGCCGGCCGAGGCGGCAATCACGCCGCTGGCACGCTGCTCATCGGTCAATTGCACCAACTTGTTGTAGGCGCCCCGAATCTTGAAGGAAAACACCGGCTGCAGGTCTTCGCGCTTGAGCAGAACGGTGTTGCCCAGGCGCTCAGAGAGAAAGGGAGCGCGATGGATGGGTGTTTCCACCGCCACATCGTAGACCGGGGAGCAGAGAATTTTCTTTACGTAACTTTCCAGAGTAGGCATCAGGTTGTCGGCTTGGTGATATGAAAACACCAGTCTAAACGAATCGGCCATACTCCGACTACACGCTGGCCCCGTCGGGCCGTATAATTGCAGCTTTATTCAACACCGAATTCATACAGAGGTAACCGGCATGACTCAGGACGAACTCAAGCAAGCCGTCGGCCAGGCAGCGGTGGATATTCTGCTCCCGCAACTGGAAGACAAGAGCGTCATCGGCGTCGGTACCGGCTCCACTGCCAATTGCTTTATCGACGCACTGGCCAGACACAAGGGCAACTTCGATGGCGCAGTCGCCAGCTCTGAAGCCACAGCGCAACGCCTGAAACAACACGGGATCCCGGTGTATGACCTGAACAGCGTAGCCAGCCTGGATTTCTATGTGGATGGCGCCGATGAAACCAACAAACACCTTGAATTGATCAAGGGCGGCGGTGCTGCGTTGACCCGGGAAAAAATCGTGGCCGCCGTGGCACGCACCTTCATCTGCATTGCCGATGACAGCAAACTGGTTTCCACCCTTGGGGAATTCCCGTTACCGGTAGAGGTTATCCCCATGGCACGCAGTCATGTGGCACGGGAAATCGTCAAGCTTGGCGGCGATCCGGTCTACCGTCATGGCGTTGTGACTGATAACGGCAACGTGATTCTGGATGTGCATAACATGCAAATACATGACCCACGCGACCTGGAAGAAAAACTCAATGGGATCGTCGGCGTGGTATGTAATGGCCTGTTCGCCGCACGACCAGCAGACATTCTGCTGTTGGGCACCGCCGAGGGCGTCAAGCGTCTGGAGCGCAGCAAGCCGTAATCGGCTTTTTCGCCATCACGCCGTCAAACGCTGACGTAACCGGCCCAGCATACCCATCAAGCCATTCACCCGACTCTGCTCTTCCGCCACCACTGGCGTGGCGGCCAAGCGGGTAACCACAGGTGCCGGTTGCTGACGCCACTCTTCAACCTGCGCCAACGCGGTACTGATCGCCCGCTGGTACATGCCGCGGCGGATCGGTTTGGGAAGATAGCGGAAGATCTGCGCCTGATTGATCAGCTTGAGCAGCACCTGTGTATCCTGAAACGGCGTGATGATAATGCTCAGCAACTGCGGATGGGCCTGGGCCAGTGTCATCAACAACGGTCGTACATCATTCCCATCAAGCTGAATATCGCTCACCAGCATATCCAGCGACTGCTCGTTGAGCAGCCTTACCGCCTCATCAAGGCTGCGCGCATGGAACAACTTGATCTGGTTCTCAACGCACAATTGCTGAGTGACAGCCAACGTCTGCGGGTCGTTATCCAGTAGCAACAGATTGGCCCGCTCAGCTGACCGATTGGAGCGCGCACTGCTGATAGGCATCACATTGCTTTGACTCGCGCGCTGGCGCAGCACCATATTGCTCGCCTGAGCCAGTGTGGCCACCATTTCACTGGTCACCCAGGGCTTGGTCAGATAGCGAAAGATGCCGCCGCTGTTCAGCGCTTCTACCGCTGCTTCCAGATCCGAGTAGCCGGTCAACAGAATGCGCAGGGTATGCGGATAATCCTGCTGTACCTGCGCCAGCAGTTGACTGCCACTCATCCCCGGCATGCGCTGATCGCTGACCACGATATCCATTGGCTGCTGCTGCAACAGCGCCATGACCTTCTGCGGATCCGACTCGGTAAACACCTGATAATGCCGACGAAATTGCATGGCCAGGGTACGCAGGATGCGCTCTTCATCATCCACAAAAAGTATGCGAACAGGTTGTTGCGACATATCAGGCACTCCGTTGCAGATCGAGCGGTGCTGACGAAGCCGCTTGATGGATAGGCAGACTGATAAGGAAGCGCGTACCGCGCCCCGGCTCGGAGACAAAACGAATCCTGCCGCCATGTTCCTGAATGATCTTGTAACTGATGGCCAGCCCCAGACCGGTACCTTCACCCACCGCCTTGGTGGTGAAAAACGGGTCAAAGATGCGTCGTTGCACCTCTTTTGGCATGCCGCGGCCATTGTCCTGCAGGGACAGGTGAACCTGGCCGTCATCAACCCAGCTGCGCAGTAGAATCTTGCCCGGCCGATCCATCGCCTGAGCGGCATTGGTCAGCAGGTTGAGCAACACCTGGTTGATCTGCGAAGGGGTGCAGGTTATCGGCGGCAGCTCATCCAGACGGGTGATGACCTCTGCCTTGTCCTTCAGCGTGTTACGCGCGATCACCAGTGCGCTGGCAATGCAATCGTTGAGATTGATCGCCTCGCTCATGGCCCGATCCAACCGGGCAAAATCCTTCAAGCTGACCGCCAGCTCGGCCAACTGATCAACGCCGTACAGGGTATCCTCGATCAGCGGGGTGAAGTCTGCGGAGAAATATTCCGGCGCAGCCTGCTCAGTAGCCTGCTGCACCGCCAGCAGTGCTTGCTCCAACTGCGCCTGCTCGGTCTGGGGATCAGCCAGACAGGCTCCCAGCTGAGCCTGAGCCTGCGCCAGGCCGATGATCGGCTCGACCAACTCCTGCAACAACTGCACATTGTTACGCACATAGCCCAGCGGGGTATTCAGCTCGTGGGCCACGCCGGCGACCATCTGACCCAGGGAGGCCATCTTCTCTGATTGCACCAGATGTGCCTGGGAATGCTTCAGCTCCCGCAGCGCACGTTGCAGTGTCTGGTTACGCTGAGCGCCGCGCTGCTCCATGGCCTTGAGCAGGTCCATCAAGGTGCCCAACCCCAGATAGCGTCCTTCGCCATCCACCAGGATGAAGTCCTCAGTGACAGGATATTGCACCTGGGCGGTGATGATACTGGCGGCCGCCTCCAGCGGCGTGTGCACCGGCACCACCAGCGACTCCGTGTTTACCGCATGTTGCACCGGATGACCGCCCCACAGATCGCGACCAAAACGCTGCATGAAGATATCCTGCAGGCGGTAACGGCTGACCAGCCCCAATGGGCGGTTGTCATCATCCACCACCGGCAGGGATAGAAAGCCCTTGAAGTCAGGCTGCAATAGACGCTCAGCGACATCATTGACGGTCAAACGGGCGTGCAGCGGCTCTACTGATTTGAGCAGACTGGCAAGAGTGTGTTGACTGGACATGACGGGAACGGACTGCCTGCATCAAATAACGAGAAGCGTCATTGAATCAGTTGCAGGTTGCAGGGGAATGACAGTTCGGTGACGAAGGGATACGGCGATAGAAGCTGCGTGGCGGGAAAACCCCGCCACGCAGAATCATCAGAACAACACGCGGCAGCGGATCGTTCCGGTGATGTCGTGCAGCTTTTTCAGCGCCAGATCAGAGTAGGCAGCGTCAACATCAATCACGACATAACCCACCTTCTCGTTGGTCTGCAGATACTGACCGGAGATGTTGATGCCATTGCTGGCAAACACTTGGTTGATCTCGCTCATCACACCGGGAATGTTCTGGTGGATGTGCAGCAGGCGATGCTTGCCCGGATGCGACGGCAGCGCCACTTCAGGGAAGTTGACCGAGGTAATGGAGGTACCGTTATCGCTGTAGCGAACCAGCTTTTCTGCCACCTCCAGACCAATATTGGCCTGAGCTTCCATGGTCGAACCGCCAATGTGCGGTGTCAGCAGGCAGTTGTCGATACCGCGCAGAGGAGAAACAAACTCGTCGTTGTTCGAGCGTGGCTCTACCGGGAACACATCAATGGCTGCGCCATTCAGGTGTTTATCCGCAAGCGCAGCGGCCAGCGGCTCAATCTCTACTACGGTGCCCCGGGCAGCATTGATCAGAATGCCGCCTTTCTTCATGGTGCGGATTTCCTTCTCACCGATCATCCACTTGGTGGCAGCGGTTTCCGGCACGTGCAGAGTGACGATGTCGGCGGTGCTCAGCAGTTCAGTCAGCGAGCCTACCTGATGCGCATTACCCAGCGGCAGCTTGGTAACCACGTCATAGAAGATCACCTGCATGCCGAGGCTTTCGGCCAGCACCGACAGCTGAGTACCGATGGAGCCATAACCGACGATACCGAGCTTCTTGCCCCGGATTTCGTAGGAACCGGTAGCACTCTTCAGCCAACCACCGCGGTGGGCGACTGCGTTCTTTTCAGGAATACCACGCAGCAGGAGAATCGCTTCGGCCAGCACCAGCTCGGCCACCGAGCGAGTGTTTGAATACGGCGCGTTGAACACCGCCACACCCATCTCACGCGCTGCGTCCAGATCCACCTGGTTGGTACCAATACAGAAGCAACCAATAGCGACCAGCTTGTTCGCATGCTGCAGCACGTCAGCGGTGAGCTGGGTGCGGGAGCGAATGCCGATGAAATGCGCATCGGCGATGGCTTCCTTCAATTCTGCTTCGGGAAGCGCGCCCTTGTGGTAGTCGATATTGGTGTAGCCGGCTGCCTTCAGCGTGTCAACGGCAGTCTGGTGCA
>CAYYUQ010000003.1:0-75470 GCA_964474945.1 uncultured Halopseudomonas sp.
ACGTACGGTTCTGTGAGAGGGATGAGGCGGCGACGCCTCACCCTACTCGATGTTGGGCCTCCTATAGTTCATGTGCTGTCGTGCCAGCTTGGCTGGTATTACTCACATGAACTAAACAAGAAAGGAGACTCACCATGTCGCTACGAAGTATTACCCGCAAGGCTTTGCTTGCGGGACTGGTTATCGGTTTATTACCGCTGCATGCGGCTGCCATAAACCCGCCTACCAATCCTGATCCTGATCCAGGCCAACCTCCAATAGGCAACCCCTTGCCACCGGTATCCCGGGTGGATGTGAATGGGCCTTATGCCACCACCATCGACACCCGAGCCGGCCCATCCCGCTCCGGTTGGGTGGTACGTCCAACCACCCTGGGAGCCAATGGCGTGGTGCATCCGGTGTTCATCTGGGGCCCTGGCGCGGCGAGCCGTCCCAGCAATTATGAGGATCATCTGCGCCGTATTGCCTCCCATGGCTTTGTTGTGTATTCGGAAGTCTCCAGCAATTCCGGTAGCGAGATGGGGGCGGCAATTGATTGGTTGATAGCGCAGAATGCCAGTTCCCGGAGCGCCTACTACCAGAAGCTGGATACCAGCAAGATCGGCGCGGGCGGTCATTCACGTGGTTCGGTGGCGACCTTTGCCAATGCCAGCGATGGTCGGCTGACCACCACCATTCATGTGGCGGGCGGCTCCTTCGATGGGCGTGGGCCAAACAATCTGCGTAAGCCGGCAGCCTTCATCTGCGGGGAAGATGACCGCACGGCAACGCCGAACTGCACACGGGATTACGCCAATGCCCGCACATCGGTCTGGTTTACGGTGATCGATAATGCCAATCACACCAGTACCGCGCGAGATGGATTATCGGTCATGGTGGCCTGGTTGCGCTGGCAGCTCGCCGGTGAAGCCGAGCGGCGAACCATGTTCATTGATCCCAGCTGTGACTTTTGTGGGCGTGGTTACGAGACGCAGTACAAAAACTGGTAGGGTCATACATCTGTGTCGAGAAGGATCTCGACACATTCAGCTACCCGGCGCTGGATGCTCAGCGTTTGGGCAGGACAACGGTTCGGGTGCCGGAGAAGATATCGGCCCAGGTACGTGATTGCTTGTCCCATAGCGACCACCAGATACCCAGTCCACCGCACAGCCAGCCGATCAGTGAAAAGCTCACACGGTTAATGGCCTGACGCCAGGTAATGGACGTACCGTCGGGCTGCTGCACGCGCATGCGCCAGGCCTGCATGCCCAGGGTCTGGCCGCGCAGGGTCCAGAACAGGCCGAAGAAGCCGTAGATGGCGAGGATCATCATCACGCTGAGCAGTGGATCACGGTCCAGTTGACCGGCTTCGGCCATCGCCTGCAGCGCCTCCGGGCCATAGATCAGGCGCAGCGCGCCCTGCTGATAGGCCATGGTCAGCACCATGACCAGCGCCAGACACAGCATCAGATCGTAGAAGGCGCTGGCCACGCGGCGGGCAATGCCGGGGGCAGGGAAGTCATCGTTCGGGTAGAGTAGCTTGACCGCCATGTATGCTCCGTTGGCTGGCGCGATCAGCGCCGGGTAAGGGGGGGTTGATCAAAATGTACGGCCGCCAGGCCGTGCTGCATCAATGCACGGATATTGGCGTGCCCGGTGCCGCCCGGGTCAGCCAGTACCGACTGGTAATGCTCGGCAAAGCAGGCGAGCGTCTGCTCGTCAGTCAGCCCCAGGTCCAATGCCATGGCAAGGATGCGGCACGCCCCCTGATTCTCCCCGGCGCTGTTGTACAGCGGCCCGTTATGAAAGCCGCTGGGCTGGTAATGGTAGAACTGCTCGATGAAATCCAGGCTGTCGGCAAAGCGGTGTTCCGGCGTGCCGAGGTGGGCCAGAAAATTGTCAGCTGTCATCTGCTGGTCTGCGGGCATCAGCGTCCGGCGCTCAGGGTGATGGAAACCGATTCGGCAAAGCGCAGGGCATGCGGTTTGTCCACTTCCACTTCGGCGTACCGTACCTGGTCATGCTGCATGATGATATCCAGCACTTCCTGGGTCAGCCGCTCGAGCAGGGCAAAGCGGTTGCTTTCCACGTGGCTGATGATCGCCTTGGTGATGGTGCGGTAATTCAGCGCATGCTCGATCTGGTTGATCTCCACCGCGTTGTCGGCAGGGTAGAGAATGGTGGCATTGATCAGCACGTCCTGACGGTTGTTGATCTCCTCTTCCTTGATACCGATGAAGGTCCGCAGGCGCAGGTTCTTGATCCGGATGCGCGCCATGCCGGATTCCATGCGCTGCATGTCAGTTGTTCCGCCCGATCAGTTGCAGGAACTCCTGGCGGGTATTGAACGACTCACGGAAGCTGCCGAGCATGACCGAGGTCATCATCGAGGAATTCTGTTTTTCCACGCCGCGCATCATCATGCACATGTGCTGTGCTTCGATGACCACGGCCACGCCCCGGGCGTCGGTGACCGACAGCACCGCCTCAGCAATCTGCCGCGTCAGGCTTTCCTGGATCTGCAGGCGACGGGCAAACATGTCGACAATGCGCGCGATCTTCGACAGGCCAATCACCTTGCCGTTGGGCATGTACGCCACATGGGCCTTGCCGATGAAGGGCAGCATATGGTGTTCGCACAGGGAGTACAGCTCGATGTTCTTGACGATCACCATCTCGTCGCTGGAGGACTCGAACAGCGCGCCGTTGACGATCTCGTCCAGCGATTGTTGATAGCCGCGACACAGGAACTGCATGGCCTTGGCCGCCCGCAAAGGGGTGCCCTTGAGGCCTTCGCGTTCAGGGTCTTCCCCCAGATTGGCGAGGATGTCGTGGTAGTTGCCGGTCAGCTTTTCAAGACTCATCAGAATTCTCGTGTCGGTTCATTTGAGGTTTCTGCCGCCATTGAGGTCAAGGCAGGTACCTGTAACGTAGGGGTTGTCCATCAGGTAACGGATGGACTGATAGACGACTTCGGGGCCGGGCTCGATGCCCAGCGCGGATTTGGCCAGTGCTTTCTCTTGGTAATCCGGTTGATCGCCTTCATTGAACATGATCAATGCCGGGGCGATGCTGTTGACCTTGATACGTGGCGCCAGTCGTGCGGCAAAGCAGCGGCTCAGTGCCTCCAGTCCCGCCTTGGTGGCGCTATAGGCAATATGGCGGGCGCTGCCGCGCTGGGCCACATGGTCACTGATATGAATGATGTCGCCTAGGCTATCGGGATCGAACAGTTGCTCGCTGGCCAGGTTCAGCAGGTAAGGGGCCTGCATATGCACCATGAACATGGCCTGCAATGCGTTGGCTTGCTGCTCGTCATTGCGCCACTCGGAGGCGTTATGAATCAATGCTCGCAGTCGCACCTGTTGATCGACCAGACGCTGGATCAATTGCTGTATGCCTTCCACGGTAGAGAAGTCGGCGAGCAAGACTTCGATCCCTTCCAGCGGCTGGTGTTGCCATTCCGATCGCGGCTGCCGGCAGGTGATCAGTACCCGGTAGCCATCAGCTACAAAGCGGCGTGCGCAATGCAAGCCAACACGTTGGGCGGCGCCGGTGATCAGAACGGTCGGTTTATCAGGCATGGGCAGCAAGATACAAGTTCATGGAAGCGGCTATCTTAGCATGCCGGGTCGATAGTGGCGCCTTGTCCCCGGACAGCGGTCGAGCATCAGGGCATAATGTCCCGGCGAAGATGACAGTGAAAGGAGTGGAAATGCATCTGGCGATATTCAGTGGGTCGGTGTTTGGTACAGCGGATGAGGTAGCAGACGTAGCCGTGGAGCGCTGCCGTGCTGGGGGAATGGAGGTGACGCGCATCAAGCCATTAAGCGTGGATGCGTTACTGGAAGCGAACGCGGACGCCATTCTGGTCTGTTGCTCGACCACAGGCATGGGCGAGTTGCCAGCCAATATTCAGGACTTCTATTACGAAATGCAGTCACGCTTTCCGCTGTTGACCGACAAGCCATTCGGTGTGATCGCGCTGGGTGATGCGGGCTATGGCGATACCTTCTGCCTGGCCGGCGAACAGATGCGTGAACTGCTGCTGGATGTTCAGGCGCGCGAAGTCGTACCCGTGCTGCGGTTGGATGCCAGCGAGACGGTGACCCCGGAAGTGGATGCGGAGCCCTGGCTGGACGAGTTTATCGCCCAGTTGCTGGTGCCGTGACGCTCTGACGCGTAAGTGTGGTCGGTCTGTGATGCGCTTGATGGCCGGGTTCCAGCTCGGCCCTGCGCTACCTGGCCAACTCCTCGCTACCGGTAGCCACACGGGTCAGAGCTTCTTCATCCAGAATACTGATCTGGCTGTAATGAATCTGCACCCAGCCGGCCTGTTCAAAATGCTTCAACAGACGATTGATGCTTTGGCGGGAGCTATTGAGCATCAGCCCCAGGGTTTCCTGGGATAGTTGCAGAGACAGCCGCTCCGGATCGCCACAGTACTGCGCATGCATTAACAGGCGCTTGGCCAGTCGGGCGGCTAAGGGCAGCAGGGCGCTGTCTTCCAGCATATTGAACGACAGCCGCAGCCGGCGGCACAGCAGGCGCATGAAGTGCGGGTACAGTTCGGGCCGCCGTTCCAGCAGCTGGTGAAACTCCCGGCGGGGTATAAACAGCAGCTCGGTGGCGCCCATGGCGTGTGCGTCATGGGTTCGCGGCAGGCCATCGAACAACGAAATCTCACCAAACCAGTTGCCGGGCGCCAGCACTGTAAGTAGTGCCTCGCGTCCATCCGCCCCGGTACTGCTGACCCGGATCACGCCCTTGCTCACCCCATACAGACCATCAGGCAGGTCGCCCTGCGCATGTAATCGCTGGCCATCTTCCAGACATTTCAGGCGGGCCATGGCAACCATCTCGCTGATGGCGTCCGCTGGCAGGCCGCGGAACCAGCGGTTCTTGTGCAGCAGTTCCGCGTGCCGGTCGGTTACCTCGGCAGGCACTGTAAGCTGCTTGACAGTACTGTCTTCTGTCACGCTCTAGACTCTCCATGAATGGGGCGATCAGTATGCCGCATCCTGTGCTGGCTGGCACAGGCACACAGTCTGAATCGACGGCGGAGGAAGCATGGCGCGCTTGGAGGGTATTGCATTGACCGACTGGATCGCTGAAGGGCAGGACTTGCTGTTCGGCGAACACCGTCTGCGCTATTGGCAAGCCGGCGAGGGGCCGCCGTTGCTATTGATCCATGGTTTTCCGTCAGGTGCCTGGGATTGGCATTACCTGTGGCACGCCCTGGCCAGCCGCTATCGGGTCATCGCCTGCGACATGCTGGGCTTTGGTTTCTCCGCCAAGCCGCGTGGTCATGATTATAGTCTGTTGAAGCAGGCAGACATTCAGCAGGCGCTGCTGCAGCACCTGGGTGTCGAGCAATATCACCTGTTAGCCCATGACTACGGCGATAGCGTCGCACAGGAGTTGCTGGCGCGGGATACGGAAGGCGAGTCGCGCTTGCAGAGTCTGTGTTTTCTCAATGGCGGGCTGTTTCCGGAAACCCACCATCCTGTGCTGCTGCAGAAATTATTGATGAGCCCGATCGGTTTTCTCATCGGGCGACGCTTCAATCGGGAGCGCATGAAGGCGACCTTCAGTCGTATATTCGGCATCAACACGCAGCCAACCGAGCAGGAGCTGGACGCCTTCTGGACGATGATCGAAACCCATGACGGCCCGGCAGTCATGCATAAGCTGATTCGCTATATGGCTGAACGGCCGGTGCACCGCGAGCGCTGGGTTTCGGCCATGCAGAATACTGCAGTGCCCATGCGGGTCATTGATGGTGCGGCGGATCCGATCTCCGGTGCACACATGGTCGAGCGCTATCGTGAGCTGATTCCACATGCCGACACCGTGCTTCTGCACGGCATCGGTCATTATCCGCAGGTTGAAGCACCAGAGCATGTGCTGGAGCATTATCTGGCGTTTCGCGTACAGCTCGATGATTGAGCAAGAACGCCGCTTAACCTTGCTCGTCGCGCAGAAATACCAGCTTGTCCGGACTGGAGCTGGCCTGGTCATAGCGGTAGCCGTCCAGATTGAAATCCATCAATCCTTGCGGGTCGGACAGCCGTTCCTTGATCACGTACCTAGCCATCAGCCCACGTGCCTTCTTGGCATAGAAGCTGATGATCTTGTACTGGCCGTTCTTCTGATCCTTGAATACCGTCTCGATCAGACGGCCATTCAGCGCACGGGGTTTGACTGCGCCAAAGTACTCCTGAGAGGCCAGATTGAGCACAACGTCGTCGCCCTGTTCAGCCAGATCCTGATTCAACCACTCGGTAATGTGATTGCCCCAGAAGGTGTACAGATCCTTGCCCCGGGGGTTGGCCAGCTTGGTGCCCATTTCCAGGCGGTAGGGCTGCATCAGATCCAGCGGCCGTAGCACGCCATACAGGCCGGAGAGCATGCGCAGGTGCTGCTGGGCAAAAGCAAAATCGTTCTCACTGAAGTCTTCGGCATTGAGCCCGGTGTAGACGTCACCCTTGAAGGCAAGCAGTGCCTGTTTGCTGTTCTCGGTGGTGCATTTTTTTGTCCAGCTGCCGTAGCGGGCGACATTCAGCGCTGCCAGTTTGTCCGAGAGCGACATCAGTTTGGCGATTTCCTGGGGTGATTTGTCCCGCAGTACCTCGATCAGCTCCGCACTGTGATCCAGATAGCGCGGCAGGGTGTGTTTTTCTGTGGCGGGGGCGGTTTCATAGTCCAGGGTCTTGGCGGGGGAAATCACCATCAGCATGACACGGGCTCCTTTGATTAAATGCCGGCCATTATGCCCGATGCGCAACGGCAAGACTGACAATGGCATTGATAAAGCCAGTCAATCGCGGTTTGCGGGTGCACCTGCAGAGAAGAACCGCTCCCCCCTTGGCGGGAGGAGCAGGGTAGCGGTTAAAGGTGGGCTTCGGCGTACTCGGCCAGTATTGAGCGGGGCACGCCTTGCAGGTGGATGTGGACGCCGTGGGGGAAGTCCTTGAAACACTCGGTCAGGTAAGTAAGGCCGGAGCTGGTGGCATTCAGATAGGGCGTATCTATCTGCGCCAGGTTGCCCAGACAGACCACTTTTGAGCCGTTGCCGGCGCGGGTAATGATGGTCTTGATCTGGTGTGGCGTGAGGTTCTGACTCTCATCAATCAGGATAAAGCTCTGCTGGAAACTGCGGCCGCGAATGTAGTTGAGTGATTTGAACTGCAAGGGCACCCGATCGAGAATGTAGTCCACGCTGCCATGGGTACATTCATCATCCATATGCAGGGCTTCGAGGTTATCGGTAATTGCGCCCAGCCAGGGCTCCATTTTTTCCTTCTCGGTGCCCGGCAGAAAGCCGATATCTTCATCCAGTCCCTGGGTGCTGCGTGTGGCAATGATGCGGCGATAGGTCTTGCTGACCATGGTCTGCTCGATCGCGGCGGCCAGTGCCAGAATGGTCTTGCCCGAGCCGGCGGCGCCGGTGAGATTGACCAGGTGGATATCCGGATCCAACAAGGCGTGCATGGCCAGCGCCTGAAAGATGTCCCGCGGGCGCAGCCCCCAGGCTTCCTGATGCATCAACGGCTCCTGATGCATATCCAGCACCTTGAGATGCACGCCATCCACCGCTTTGATCTGTCCGACAAAGCCCTGCTCATCGATGATGAAATCGTTGATGTGCAGCGCCGGCAGGTTGTCCACCAACTGGACATCATGCAGGGTCTGAGCAGCCAACTGGCGGGTTTCTACCCGGCTGGCGCGATCCCAGAAGGAGCCTTCTATCTGGTGATACCCACGGGATAACAGATTGATGTCATCCAGCAACTGGTCGGTATGGTAGTCCTCCGCATCAATGCCGCAGGCGCGGGCCTTGAGGCGCATATTGATGTCCTTGGACACCAGTACGATGCGGTCATCCGGATGGCGCATTTGCAGCTGGCACAGCTGGTTGATGATCTTGTTGTCGTTCAGGTCGTTGGGCAGGCAATGGGCAGGTATTGGCGACTTGTCCATGAGAATGGCCAGGGTGCCATTTGGCCCGAGCTTGCCCCGTTGGATGGCCACACCCGATTCCACCAGATCCGGGGGCGCGTCAGCAAGTGTGTGGTCAATCAAGCGGATTGCCTGGCGGCAGTCGGCTGCGGTGCTGGTCTTGCCGGTTTTGAGCTTGTCGAGTTCTTCGAGGACGGTCATCGGGATGATGACGTGGTGTTCTTCGAAGTTGAGCAGGGCGTTGGGGTCGTGGATCAGGACGTTGGTGTCAAGAACGTAGAAGGTGTGTCGGGTCGCTCCGCACGCTTCCATGGGCTATCACCTCGCAATGGCCATGATACGAGACTGTATCAGGCGCCGGTCCGCGCCTGGCAGTCCGCAAGGCCGACTCACATAACCCGACAGTATCAAGGGATCACTGTCGAGTATCGGTCGGTCGATTGAGGTATAGCGCAAAAAAGATGACAGCTTCAAGCACGCTGGGCATGAATCTGCGGATTTTCTTGCGCTGTTCAGCCCGGGGCGCCGCAGCGCGATGGATGGAAACGTCCGAGCCGGAAAAGAAAAAAGGCGGGCAGATCGGTGAGGATCTGCCCGCCCTGGCTCGCTAAGCGAAGTTGTCAGCGCCGATCGCGCCGACCGTCTCTTCTTGAACTGGAGCGCTTGCGGTTGGCTGCGGCGGCGGCAGCCTGCTCGGCTTCCATGGCATCGCTGGCGGCTTTTTCTTCAGCGCTGCGGTGGCGCTTGGGTATCGCCTTGATCAGCTCTTCCTCTGGCGGGATGCAATCCAGTTTACCGCCGAGCAATTCCTCGATGGGGGGTAATTGGAAGGCATCGTCTTCACCGGCAAAGCTGATTGAGGTGCCCTTGGCGCCGGCCCGACCGGTACGGCCGATCCGGTGTACATAGTCTTCCGGGTCATCAGGCAGGGTGTAGTTGATGACATGGCTGATGCCGTCAATATGAATACCCCGGCCGGCCACGTCGGTGGCTACCAATACCCGCAACTTGCCCTCGCGGAAGTTTTCGAGGGTGCGCACCCGCTTGTTCTGCGGCACATCACCGGACAGCTGCGCGGCATCGATACCGTCGCGCATCAGGCGCTCCTGGATGCGGCGTACTTCGTCCTTGCGGTTGGCAAATACCATGACCCGCTCCAGCTCCAGCTGGGTGATCAGGTTATACAGCAACGTGTATTTATCGCTGCTGCTGACCGCATAAACCTGTTGGGTGATGTTCTCCGAGGCGGGACGCTCAGGCTCGATCTCGACAATGGCCGGATCCACCGTCCATTGCTGGGCCAGATTCATGACGTCGTCACTGAAAGTGGCGGAAAACAGCAGGGTCTGGCGATCACCCTTGCGCGGCGTCTGACGGATGATCTGGCGTACCTGAGGAATGAAACCCATATCCAGCATACGATCGGCTTCGTCGAGAATAAGCACTTCGACCAGATCCAGATGCACTTCGCCACGGTTGCAGAAGTCCAGCAGGCGGCCGGGAGTGGCTACCAGAATATCGCAGTAGCGCTTTTCCAGTTGTTTGAGCTGCTTGTCGTAATCCATGCCGCCGACAAAGCCCATGACGTTCAGGCCGCAGTGTTTGGTCAAGCCTTCGGCGTCATTGGCGATCTGCATGACCAGCTCCCGGGTAGGCGCAATAATCAGCGCCCGCGGTTCGCCCATGTAGCGTTCATCCGGCGGCGGCGTTTCCAGCAGTTGGGTGATAGTCGAGATCAGGAAGGCGGCGGTCTTGCCGGTTCCGGTTTGCGCTCGGCCGATAGCGTCGTGACCCAGCAGGGTATTGCCCAGTACCTGCGCCTGGATCGGCGTGCAGTAACTGAAGCCCTGATCCTGAATGGCACGCATCAGGCTGTCAGGCAGCGGAAAGTCATGGAAACGGGTCTTGCCCTCGGCAGGCTCTACAACGAAATCAGTGATCGACCAGGGTGTGACGGGCGCTTTGGGCTGGCGGGGCTTCTGCCGGGGGCGGCGTGGACGGCCTTCATTCCTGGTTGGCGTACCCCGATCCTGGCTGCACTCGGCTGGCGCTGGGGCGGTCACAGCGGGCGAGACGGGAGCCGCTGCGGGCTCGATATGGGTCGCATGATGCGGGGCCGGCGTCTTGCCAGGTTTGAACAGTTTTTTCAGTGCCTTGAGCACAATAGTCTCTCGATGTGATATGGAAGCATCAAGCAGTGTAAAGGAAACGCTGGGGCAACCCAACTGGTTAGCGAAGTCCCAGCCGATCGCTCAACCAGCTGCGAATATCCGCGATTTCCTGTGGGCAGACCTCATGCGCCATGGGGTACGTATGCCAATGCGTGCTATGACCAGCCGCCTCCAGCAGATCATGCGCTTGGCGGCCCAGTGGCGGCTGCAGGATGTCATCGTAGAGGCCATGTGCGAAAAACACTTCCAGACGTGGCCCCTGATGTCTGGCCAGTGCTTCTTCCAGCGTGGGGCCATAGGTTGATAGCGCCATGACCCCGGCCAGAGGCAGACCGCTGTCGATGGCGGCGCGCATGACGATGGCGCCGCCCTGGGAAAACCCGGCCAGGATAATGCGCTCGGGCTGGATGCCCTCGGCCATCTGCTGGTCAATCAGGCCGAGCACCATGGCGACCGATTCGTCGAGCTGTTGCAGGTTCATCACCCGTTGCGGACTGATCGCCAGAATGTCGAACCAGCTCGGCATGGGAAAACCGCCATTGATGGTGACTGGCCGGGTGGGTGCCTGCGGGAAAATAAAGCGCACGCTGTGGTCGGCTTGCAGTTCCAACGCCTTGACCACCGGCACGAAGTCATAGCGGTCAGCGCCCAGACCATGCAGCCAGATAACGCAGGCATCGGCGGGGCTCGGGGATTCGACAATCAGCGCTTCATTGGACATCAACTCACCTCATGCTCGGGACATATATTTGCCGGTTTCGGTATTGATGCGCAGAACCTCACCGGTTTCCAGGTACTCGGGAATCTGAATTTCCAGGCCGCTGGCAAAGCGGGCGGTCTTGGTGCGGGCACTGGCAGAAGAGCCCTTGATGGCAGGTGGGGTTTCGGCAATGGCCATTTCCACCACGGCGGGTAATTCGACGCCGATCAGGTTGCCTTCAACTACCAGACCATACAGGCCCTGGATGCCGTCGTACAGGTAGGGGATCTGTTCTTCCAGCACATCAGCGCCCAGAGTGAACTGGGAATAGTCTTCGCTATCCATGAAGGTGTAACCATCCGCATCCTGATACAGGAACTGGATGGCGCGCTTCTGAAAGTCGACAGGCGTCAGCATGTCGTCGCCGGTCAGGCTCTGTTCCAGTTTCTGCCCGGTCTGCACATGGTTGAAACGCACCTTGTACAGGGTCGTGCCGCTGCGTGAGGAGGGACTTTTCACATCGATCTGGGAGACGATGTAGGGCTGGTTGTTGATCTGGACTATCTGACCTTTCTTCAGTTCGGCGGCTTTTGGCATGGTGCTGACTCGGTGCGCGGAGGAAAGCCGCTATTGTGCGTTTACAGCCGGTTATCGCGCAAGCGGCGTACGTCACTCCTCCCGCTTGCTGATCAGTCGTTGAAAACCCTCGCTGTTGACCAGATTGACGTCCACCTGGCGGGAGGCGATTTCGATGCCATGTTCGTCGAACAACCGGTCGATTTCCCGATTGGTTTCGTCGATCGCAGCGTTGCGGTCGGCGAGCTGACGCACGTGCATGCGCAGCTCGTGTTCCAGCCGGTTGTCATTGAACTCGAGGAAGAACACCAGCGGCTCCGGATCGTCCAGCACCCGCGGGTTGTTCTCGGCGATCTGTAACAATAGCTTGCGTACCAGCGTCACATCCGACCCATTGGTCACTGCGACCTTCACCGTGACCCGGGTGACGGTATCGGACAGCGACCAGTTGATCAGGTGCTCAGTGACGAAGGTCTTGTTCGGGATGATGATTTCCTTGCGGTCGAAATCGGTAATGGTGGTAGCGCGGATGCGGATGCGATGCACTGTACCGGACAGGTTGCCAATGGTGACCACATCGCCGATGCGCACGGGTCGCTCGAACAGGATGATCAGGCCGGAGACGAAGTTGGCAAAGATCTCCTGCAGACCGAAGCCCAGGCCCACACCCAGCGCAGCGATCAGCCACTGCAACTTGTTCCAGCTGACACCCAGGGTCGCAAGGAAGCTGATCACACCGACGCTGACAATCAAATAACTGAGCAGAGTGGTGATGGCATAACTGCTGCCCTGGCGCAGATCCATGCGCGACAGCACGAGGATCTCCAGCAGGCCTGGCAGGTTGCGCGCCAGCGCAATGGTCAATGCCACGATAATGAGCGCGCCGACCAGATCACCGGCGCTCAGCGCCTTCATCAACGGGTTATCAGCGGTGCCACTGTTGTATTCCCACAGGGTAATGGACTCCAGGTAGGAGGCCGCGCTGATCAGGTCTGACCAGACCAGATAGACCAGTACGCTGAACAGAATGAGCAGGGTCAGCCGGCCAAGCCGCAGCGACTGCTGATTGATCTGCTCGAGTTTCAGCTCGGGAATCTCCAGCGGTGGATCCTGGATGTTGCCGTTGCTGTTGTCTTCTGCCTGCCGCTTGCTGATCGCCCGCTGGTAGGCCAGACGGCGGCCGGCTACACGCAGGTTGCGCACCACTATGCCCTGCAGCAATATCCAGGCAGTGACCAGATAGAGCGTATCGATCATCCGGTCGGCCAGGCGGATGGCTGTGTAGTGGTAGCCCCAGATGGTCATGCCCGCCAGTACCAGCGGCGTCACCAGCAGGATCAGTGACGCGCCCGCATGGAATACCCGGGAATTATTCAGCGGCTCGCTGTGGCGCATGAAGCGGCCAACCAGCAGACTGAACAGGGTCAGGGTGATGATCATCACCAGCCGGCCCAATACGTCCTTGTCCAGATGTTCCGGGTTGGTGGTACCCAGGCTGATGATCAGTACCATTGGCAACAGAATCCACGCCAATTGGCGGATCAGCCGGCGCAGGTGCGAAACCTTTTCTGCCGACCAGCGAAAATGCCGGCGGGTAATGCCCTGCGGATCGCACAGTCGGTACAGCAGATGCAGTACGAACCAACTGACAGCCAGCTGCATCAACGCCCGACCCAGAGTAGGCATGGCCGGGGTATCGCCGACACTCAGACCAAAACCCGCGCCGCCCAGCAGAATAGGCAGCGGCATCACCGAGATGGCGGTTAACACCAACGCCTGCGGGGTGGTGCGCTGGTTATCGAGCCGGTAATGACCAACCTGATCATGCAATTGCTGCAAGCGCACGGTCAGGCGCTTGCGCAGCACCAGCGGAATAGCCGCCAGAGCCAACAGCAGTGCCAACCAGCCGGGGTTGTCCTTGAGCGTCAGCAACAGGCGTTCGGTCTGCTCCAGCGGTTGCAGATCCTGTAGTTGGGCGAGCATCTGTGACGGCAGACTGGTTACCCAGGCCTGATTGATCGGCGGGTTGCTGGCGACCCAGAACAATTGGTCGTCGATGGTCTGGCGCAACTTGATGCTCAATTGCTGCAGCTGATCCTGATTGATCTGCAGCGCCACGGCTTCACCGAGCAGGGTATTGATATGCGCGCTGAGCTGTTCGACCAGGGTGACCCTGCTGCGTATCAGTTGCGCCAGATCTTCCCGCAGGGGCTCCCGTTGCTCCTCTGGTAACTGGCTCAACAGGCGGTTGAGATAGGCTTCCTGATTGCGCAACTGCTCGCGCTGCTGGTTGATTTCGAATTGGCGCAGACGCATGTCCGCTACCGAGTCCTTCAAGGACGGATCGATTCTGACGTTCGGCAGCGCCTGCTTTTCCTGGTGCAGAATGCGTGACAGCAGCAGGCTGCCTTCCAGCACGCTGATCTGCTGATCCAGCGCGCTTTCCAGCTGGGCGAGATAGTCCAGCTGCTGGGTGGTCTGGATGTTACGCCGCGACAGGGTGCTGATCTGGTTGGAGGAAGCCAGCAGCTCCTCGCTGATGCGCTGGTTGGTCAGGCTCTGCTTATGCAGCAACTGATGGTTGCTGATCTGCGTGGATTCGGCGGTGGTGTCGCTGATCACCTGTTCGGACAGGCTGCGCCGCTTCTCGTCGATGACGTCCTGCAGCGTATTGATCTCATTCTCGATGTTGTTCAGCTCGGCGAGCAACAGGCGGCGTCTGGCATTGGCCAATTCCAGCAGGACATTATTGGCGGAGAGCTGCTGGCGCAGCAGCGCGTTGGCCAGTTCCAGCTGGGAGAGCTCGGCCTGAATGGCCTGCTCCCGCGCCTGACTCAATGGGCTGCCCGGCTGGCGCTGGAGCTGGCGCAGGCGTTCATTGAGTTCGTTGGCGCGGGATTGATTGGCCGAAATGCGGCTCTGGGTCTTTTCCGGGCGGGTTTCGGCGGAGATCAGCTCACTGTTGATTGCAGTCAGCTCGTTCTGCCAGTCATACATGCGCGCGACCTGATCGCCGAGCGTGGCATCCAGTGTCTGCAGGGTGTTGTTGGTAAAGCGTTGGCGCAGACCCTCCTCGCTGGCTGGCTGCAGGTCATCCAGCTGCCGATGCAGTTGACGCAGCTCCTCGGGTGCCTTGTCCAGTGTGGTTTGTAGAGCGGCCTGTTGCTCGCGTAGCGCTTCAGATTGTTGCAGTGCGGTCAGGGTCTGTTGCCAGGCTTCCTGAAACTGCTGCTGTTCAGCCGCCGATCGGCCGCTGTCAGGCAGGGCAGCGATATCCGCCTTGAGTTGCTCGATGGGATTGAGCGGCTCGCCATTTTCCTGGGCGTTGGCCGCGGACAGGAACAGCAACGGCAGAATGCAAAACAGATACAGCAGGGGCAAGCGAGGCATCGACAGCAATCCGGAGTTGACTGGTTGCTAGGTTAGACCTCGGGGCAGGGTAATGAAAGGCAGGTGAGTAAAGCTTGGCCTGCACTCCTCGCCCCGGGCGGAGCCGGGGAAAGGAGCTGCAGGCTGCCAGGCTGTCAGAACCAGTTGTCCTGCATGTCCATGCAGGTCTGGTCGCGGATGTCGAGCAGGTTGAGTTCGTGGTGGCAGGCAGGCACTTCCCAGGTCAGGAAGTAGCGCGCCGCTTGCAGTTTGCCACGATAGAAGGCTTCATCGGCACTGTTGCCTTTGGCCAGACCTTCCTCGGCACGAATGGCCTGTTCCAACCAGCGCCAGCCAATCACGGTGTGGCCGAATACTTTCATGTACAACGCGGAGTTGGCCAGGGTCTCGTTGACCTTGCCATTGCCCAGGTCGCCCAACAGCGCCCGAGTAGTGGTTTGCAGGCGTTGCAGCAGTTGCTCCAGCGGTGCACGCAATTCCTGCAGGGATGCATGCGCCGCTGCGCGTTGAATGCTGCCCTCGATCAAACCAACCAGTTGGCGCAGACCGGCGCCCTTGTTCTGGGTGAGTTTGCGTGCCAGCAGATCCAGCGACTGGATGCCGTGGGTGCCTTCATGGATCGGGTTCAGGCGGTTGTCACGGTAGTACTGTTCTACTGGGTATTCGCGGGTATAGCCATGGCCGCCGAGAATCTGGATCGCCAGTTCGTTGGCCTTGAGGCAGAACTCGGACGGCCAGGATTTGACGATGGGCGTCAGCAGATCCAGCAGTTCGTTGGCCAGTTGGCGCTGTTCGTCGCTGGTGCCGGTCTTGCCGTCATCCACCAGGCGGGCGCAGAACAGGCCCAGGTCGAATGAACCTTCGACATAGGCTTTCTGGGTCAGCAACATGCGACGAATGTCAGCATGCTCGACCAGTGCCACTTGCGGGCTGGTTGGATCCTTGCCATCTGGATGGCGGCCCTGCGGACGTTCGCGAGCGTAGTTCAACGAATACAGGTAGCCGGCGTAGCCGAGCATGATGGCGCCCATGCCCACGCCGATGCGGGCTTCGTTCATCATCTGGAACATGTAGGACAGGCCCTTGTGCGGCTCGCCAACCAGATAGCCCACGCAATTGCCGTTGTCACCGAAGTTCAGTGCGGTAGAGGTAGTACCGCGCCAGCCCATCTTGTGGAACAGGCCCGCCAGTAGCACATCGTTACGCTCGCCAAGGCTGCCGTCATCGTTGACCAGGAACTTGGGCACAATAAACAGCGAGATGCCCTTTACGCCGGGAGGGGCGTCGGGCAGGCGGGCCAGCACCATGTGCACGATGTTCTCGGACAGATCGTGGTCGCCGGCGGAAATGAAAATCTTGTTGCCCTTGATACGGTAGGTGCCATCACCGGCCGGTTCGGCGCGGGTGCGCAGGTCGGTCAGCGACGAGCCGGCATGGGGCTCGGTCAAGGCCATGGTGCCGAAGAAGCGGCCTTCGATCATCGGCTCGAAGAAACGCTTTTTCTGATCCTCGGTACCGAAGGTGCCGATCAGGTTGCTGGCGCCCATGGTCAACATCGGATAGGACGAGGTGGCGATGTTCGCGGACTGGAAGTGCGCGAAACAGGCACGGGATAGCAGGTTGGGCAGTTGCATGCCGCCCTGTTCGAAGCTGCGTCCGGCATTCTGAAAGCCTGCTTCGATAAAGGCATCTACCGCCGGCTTGACCTCAGGAATCAATACCGCAGCGCCGTCGACATACTCTGGCTCGTTTTCATCGCTCTTGCGGTTATGCGGAGCGAAGTATTTTTCTGCCAGCTGGCGGGCGGTATCCAACGCGGCGTCGAAGGTTTCGCGGTTGTGATCAGCGAAGCGCTCGCGTTGGGTCAGTTCTTCGGCATCCAGCACTTCATACAGCTCAAAGGCCAGGTTGCGTGAGTCGAGCAGGGTATCGGTCATGATGGCATCCCAATGGTGTTATCTCTGTCCGTACTGCAGATAAACAGAGGGGCAAATAATCTCGTGCCGCAGTGTATGCGGCACATGCCCTGCCGGGGAACAGCCATTGATGGGATTGATAAAGCAGAATCAGAACAGGCGCAATACCGGTTCATCCAGTGCGGCGCGCTGTTCTCTGAGGGTCAGAATCTGATCGGCCCAGTAGCGCTCGCTGGCAAACCAGGGGAAATGCATGGGGAAGGCCGGGTCATCCCAACGGCGGGCCAGCCAGGCGCTGTAATGAATCAGCCGCAGGCTGCGCAGGGACTCGATCAGCGGTAACTGGCGCGGATCGAAGTCATGGAATTCGTTGTAACCATCCACCAGTTCAGCCAGTTGTGCCTGGCGCTGGTCGCGCTCGCCGGACAGCATCATCCACAGGTCCTGGATCGCCGGCCCCTGGCGGCAGTCATCCATATCCACCATATAAAGGCTGTCATCACGCCATAAAAGGTTGCCTACATGCAGATCCCCATGCAGGCGGATGCTCTGGTACGGCGTGTCCTGATAAATCTGCTCGATGCGGGCGAGCAGGTCGTCGGCCACCGAGAAGTAGGCTGGGCGTAGATTCTCCGGCACACAGCCATGCTCATGGAGAAACTGCCGGCTGTCATGGCCGAACGACTGCACTGTCAGTTCAGGGCGATGTTCAAAGGGGCGCATGGCACCTACTGCATGCAGGCGACCGAGCAATCGGCCAAGCATCAGCAGGTGATCAGGATTATCCAGCTCGGGTGCGCGGCCGCCAAAGCGCTTGAACAGGCTGAAGCGGAAGCCGGCGAACTCGAACAGCGTCTGGTCACCGATCTGCATGGGTGGGATGACCGGAATATCCCGTTCGGCCAGCTCCAGGGAAAACTGATGTTCTTCCAGAATCGCTGCATCGCTCCAGCGGTTCGGACGGTAGAACTTGGCGATCAGTGGCTGGGCGTCTTCGATACCGATCTGGAACACACGGTTTTCGTAGCTGTTCAGCGTCAAAGTGCGAGCATCGCTGATGAATCCAAGGGATTCTACCGCGTCCAGTACGGTGTCCGGTGTCAGTTGGGCGAAGGGATGTTGGTTGTCCATGGGCAGCTCCGCCAGACCGGTCAGTTTCGATGACAATACGGCGTCACCATCAGGTGTCGCAGCTTACCGGCAATGGCCGATAACAGCCAGCTGATCCCGTTGCTTTAACGCGTTGCTGTCGTGGATCAGGGTGTGCGGGCAATACACCAGATGCTGACGCTGGCAGCACCCGCATCCAGCAGGGTGCGGCTGGCTTCGTTGACCGTGGTGCCGGTGGTTACCACATCATCCACCAGCGCGACATGCCTGGCCAGCAGGCGCTCGGGATGGCGGCAATTGAACGCCGCTTGCAGGTTTTGTCGCCGTTGTTGGGCATTCAGTCCCTGTTGTGGTGTTGTCGCCCGTTGGCGCATCAGATTGCGTCGATCGAGCGGTATCGCCAGTTGCCGGCCGATGGGGCGAGCCAGCTCCAGTGCCTGGTTATAGCCACGTTGGGCTTGCCGGGAGCGGTGCAGGGGCAGGGGGATAACGAGATCCGGCAGGCGCTGTTGCCGCTCCTGATAATGATGGACGATGGCCTGCTGTAATAGCCGCGCCATGAGGCGGCCGTAGGTCAGCTTGTGCTGATATTTAAACGCCGGGATCAGGCTGTCCAAGGGAAAGGCATAACGAAACGGCGCTATCACCTGGCTGAAGGCGGGTGGGTTCTGCTGGCATTGGCCACAGAGCATGTTCTCGCTGGGCAAGGGCAGAGCGCATTGGCGACAGGCACTGCCCAACCAGGGCAGATCACTCAGGCAGGGCGTGCAGATACAGTCGGGAATACCGGCGGCACTGCCCAGGCATAACAGGCAACGACTGATTTGGTCAAAAGATAACCAGTTGTAAACCTTTGCTATCATTGTGGGTTGACAGTCTCCATGTCGGGATTATCATGCGTTCCATAGATTGTCGTTTCCATGCCAAGGATATTTTTGATGACTGCGCCTGTTACCCGCCACGATTGGACTGCCACCGAAGTGCTGGCGCTGCTGCGCCAACCTTTCAATGATCTGCTGTTTCAGGCGCAGACAGTGCATCGCAGGCATTTCGATGCCAACCGCGTCCAGGTCTCCACTCTGCTTTCAATCAAGACCGGTGCCTGTCCTGAAGACTGTAAATACTGTCCCCAGTCTGGTCATTACAACACCGGTCTGGACAAGGAAAAGCTCCTGGAAGTGCAGAAGGTTCTGGATGAAGCGGCGGCAGCCAAGGCCATTGGTGCGACCCGTTTCTGCATGGGCGCAGCCTGGAAACATCCTTCCGACAAGGATATGCCCTATGTACTGCAGATGGTGCGCGGTGTACGTGAACTGGGTCTCGAAACCTGCATGACGCTGGGTAAGTTGACCAAAGAGCAGACGGCAGCGCTGGCCGACGCAGGGTTGGATTACTACAACCACAATCTGGATACCTCGCCGGAGTTCTACGGCAATATCATCACCACCCGTACCTATGGCGACCGCTTGCAGACCCTGTCCTATGTTCGGGATGCGGGCATGAAGATCTGCTCGGGCGGTATTCTCGGGATGGGCGAATCGCTGGAGGATCGGGCTGGTCTGCTGATCCAGTTGGCCAATCTGCCGGAGCATCCGGAAAGCGTGCCGATCAATATGCTGGTCAAGGTGGCTGGCACGCCGCTGGAAGATGCAGAGGACATTGACCCCTTTGACTTCATTCGCATGCTCGCAGTGGCGCGCATCATGATGCCCAGATCCCATGTGCGGCTGTCCGCCGGTCGCGAGCAGATGAGTGAGCAGACTCAGGCATTGGCGTTCTTCGCCGGAGCCAACTCGATATTCTACGGCGACCGTTTGCTGACCACCTCCAATCCGCAGGCGGAGAAGGACATGCGGCTGTTTGGCCGACTCGGCATCAAGCCGGAAGAACGTCAGGAGCATGATGACGAGGTACACCAGGCGGCCATTGAGCAGGCACTGACCGAACAGCGCGACAGCGCCCTGTTTACCAATGCGGCGGCCAGCGCGTAATCGCTGTATTCCCGGGGCCGGGTGCTGTGTGCTCGGCCAGGTCTTCAATTTCTCTGCTTCGAGATTCCCGTGTCCTTCGACCTGTCCCGCCGTCTGGCCGAGCGTCATGCCGCCCATCTCTACCGTCAGCGCCCGCTATTGGCATCGCCGCAAGGCGTGCAGGTTACTGTCGATGGGCAGTCGCTGCTGGCCTTTTGCAGTAATGATTATCTGGGTCTGGCTAACCATCCGCAGATAGCCGAAGCCATGATAGAGGGTGTACGGCGCTGGGGTGTCGGCGGTGGTGCCTCGCACCTGGTGGTCGGGCACAGCGCAGCGCACCATGAACTGGAGCAGGCGCTTGCCGAGTTTACCGGCAGGCCCCGGGCGTTGCTGATGTCCAGTGGCTATATGGCCAATATGGGCGCGATAACCGCGCTGGTTGGGCAAGGTGATACGGTATTACAGGATCGGTTGAATCACGCTTCGTTACTGGATGCCGGATTACTGAGCGGCGCCCGTTTTTCCCGCTATCTACATAACGACCCGCATAGCCTCGTCCAGCGCCTGAGCAAGGCCACCGGCAATACGCTGGTAGTGACCGATGGCGTATTCAGTATGGATGGGGATCTGGCGGCTTTGCCGGCTCTGTGTGCTACCGCTCGCAATCACCGTGCCTGGGTCATGGTGGATGATGCCCATGGTTTCGGTTGCCTGGGCGCGACAGGTGCAGGGATTGTCGAGCATCATGGTCTGGGGGTGGAGGATGTGCCGGTGCTGGTGGGCACTCTGGGTAAGTCATTCGGCACGGCTGGCGCTTTTATTGCGGGCAGCGAGGAGTTGATCGAGACACTGATCCAGTTTGCTCGGCCCTACATCTATACCACCAGCCAGCCGCCGGCAATTGCCTGGGCTACGCTCAAGAGCCTGCAGTTGCTGCGCGACGAAAGCTGGCGTCGTGAACATCTGATAGCCCTGATCGAGCGCTTTCGGGCGGGGGCAAGTGCACTGGGCTTGCAACTAATGGACAGCCCAACACCGATTCAACCCTTGTTGATTGGCGACAGCGAGCGCGCCTTGCAATTATCTGCCGGCCTGCGCGCGCGCGGTATTATGATTACCGCGATACGTCCGCCGACGGTGCCGCAGGGCACCGCCCGGCTGCGCGCGACCTTGTCCGCGGCGCATAGCGAAGCGGATGTGGATCGCTTGCTGGATGCGCTGCAACAAACGCTTGCCGACCTGCCGGAGAAGGACATATGAAACACATCAATCTATTACCTGGCTGGGCGATGGCGACCGATACTCTGCAACCGCTACGTGAAGCCCTGCTGGAGCACTTGCCTGGCATCAGTGTGGATATTCATCCGCTACCGGCGATCCAGATGTCCACACTGGAAACCGATCTGAGCAGCCTCGCGCAGCAGCTAAAGCCTGGTGTGCTGGTGGGCTGGTCGCTGGGCGGGATGCTAGCACTGCAACTGCATCGTCGTTTTCCCGAACATTTCCCCAAGGTCGCCACTCTGGCCAGTAACGCCTGCTTCGTGGCGCGCGCAGACTGGCCGACAGCCATGCCTACCGAGACCTTCAAGGCGTTCTATCAGAACTATCGAGACGACCCTGAAAAGACGCTGACCCGTTTCGCGTTGTTGGTATCCCAGGGTAGTCCCCAGTCCAGACTATTGGCCAGAACACTGCAATGGGATGGTATGACTGCAGAGCAGCGCCTGCATGGGCTGGCCGTGCTGGGCATGCTGGACAATCGCGGTGCCCTACGCGGTGCATCGCAGCCCATGCTGCATTGCTTTGGCGCCCAGGACGCTCTGGTTCCTGTGGCTACCGCCGAAGCTATAACTGCATTGCATCCCGCTTCGCGAGTGGCGATCAGTTATCAGGCCAGCCATGCCCTGCCGCTGGAGCAGCCGCAGTGGCTGGCCGCGGAAATCACTGGCTGGCTGGAGCCGGGCAATGGCTGAAGCGCTGCCGGACAAACGCCTGATTGCCGAGTCGTTCAGCCGTGCTGCGACTACTTATGACCACGCAGCCGCGCTGCAACGCAGCGTGGGAAACAATCTGCTGGCTCGCCTGCCGGCAAAGCTGACGCCCATGCATATCATCGATCTTGGCTGCGGTACGGGCTACTTCAGTCGTGCCTTGGCATCCCGATATCGGCAGCCGGTATTGGGTCTGGATCTGGCAGAAGGCATGCTGCGTCACGCACGCGGGCTTGGTGATGAACTGGCCGGTTGGGTTGCAGCGGATGCGGAAGCATTGCCGGTACGCAGTCAATCCCAGGATCTGGTGTTCTCCAGTCTGGCCTTGCAATGGTGTCCGCAATTGCAGCGTGCACTGGCAGAAGCCTGGCGCGTACTGCGTCCTGGAGGTTGCCTGGCCTTCAATACGCTGCTGGACGGCAGCCTGTATGAGCTACGTGAGGCCTGGCGAGCGGTGGATGATCTGATCCATGTGAACCGCTTCATGCCCTTGGCCGAGCTGGAATCTCTGCTCGGCGCAGCGGGCTTTTCTGATTGGTCGTGTGAGGTGGAACAGCCTGTATTGCACTACCCGCAACTCATTGAGCTGACCCGCGAGCTCAAGGCGCTGGGGGCGCATAACATCAACCCGGGGCGGCCCGCAGGGCTTACTGGCCGTGCCGGCCTGCGCACACTGACCGCTGCCTATGATCATTTCCGTACAGAGCAAGGGCTGCCAGCCAGTTGGCAGGTAGCTCAGATACTCATGTTCAAGGGCACCGACAGCTCGGGAGAACCGGTATGAGCCAGCGTTACTTCGTTACCGGTACGGATACCGAAATTGGCAAGACCACCATTGCTGCAGGGCTGTTGCATGCCGCCCGGATGCGTGGGCTGAGCACCGCAGCGGTCAAACCGATAGCGGCGGGCTGTACCCGTACTGCCGATGGCTTGCGTAATGATGATGCGCTGACGTTGCAGGCCGAATGTGAGCCGCCGCTGGATTACGATGTGCTGAACCCGGTGGCCCTGGAGCCAGCCATTGCGCCCCATATTGCTGCGGTTGAAGCCGGTATGCTGTTGACGGCTCGGCAACTGGCGAATGCTTGCCAGCACGTGTTTGAACGCAATGCTGATCTCACCCTGGTTGAAGGGGCTGGTGGCTGGCGGGTGCCCTTGAACGATCAGCAGACCCTGGCAGACCTGGCGATCGAGCTGGGCGAGCCAGTGATTCTCGTCGTCGGGTTGCGCCTGGGGTGCATCAACCATGCGCTGCTTACGGCGGAAGCCATAGCGGCTGATGGGTTGCGGCTGGCCGGCTGGGTTGCCAATCAGGTCGATCCACATATGGATCGCCAGCAACCCAATCTGGATACTCTGAAAAGATGCATGCCTGCCCCTTTATTGGGCGTGGTGCCGCGTCTGCCATCCCTTACCGCTGCGCAGGTAGCGGAGCATTTGCAACTGGACGCCTTGCTCAAGGCGACCAACGGACTGTCGCGTTGACGCATTCTGTGCTTGAATTGGCCTATTGCCACTACTCATGAGGGGGTGCTTATGGCTTCCCTTGATCTGCTTTCATCAGGCTTTGACGCCATACGTCAGGGGCAGTACCGAGCCAACACCGCCGCTGGGGAAATTGCCCGTGCTGGTGCGCCGAATAATCCGGCAGCCGCGGGTGCCATTCCACTGCAACCGGCCATCGGCCAGCCTGCAGCGAGCACCCGGGTGGACAGTAATCGGCCGGTCAACCTGGTTGATGGTCTTGTGTCCTTGCAACAGGCCCAGCGCGAAGTCGAGGCTGGCGCAGCCATGATCGATACCGCAGATGAAGTGCTGGGTACGTTGATCGATATCCACGCCTGACGCTGTCCAGGCTTCTGCATTCGCAGAAGCCTTTCTTTACCTCCCTTATTTCCCTTTTCAGCTCTTCGTCAGGTTAGCTGTTTGCGCTCATCGACGTAACAGAGCGGGATTGTCTACACCCGGTAATATTGTTGAGCAACCATGGCCCAGGTTGAATGCCAAGCTATAAGATGGCCTGGTGTGTCTGTCATCCTGAAAGGCCACTCGGCATCGCCGGTCAAAAGGGGTTGACAATGGGCAGGCTAAAACGTAAGTTTCAAACGCGTGTTTGAATGGGCCGTCCGGCTCGTCGCCGTCCCTATTCCAAAATTATTGTTGAGGTCAGTACCCATGCCCGATTACAAGGCTCCCTTACGCGACATCCGTTTTGTACGCGACGAAGTACTGGGTTACGCAGAACATTACAGCAGCGTACCGGGTTGCGAAGAGGCTACTCCCGATATGGTCAATGCCATCCTCGAAGAGGGTGCCAAGTTCTGTGAGCAGGTCATCGCTCCGCTGAACCGTGTGGGTGACACCGAAGGTTGCACCTGGACTCCGGAAGGCGTGAAGACCCCGACCGGCTTCAAGGAAGCCTACCAGCAGTATGTCGAAGGCGGCTGGCCGAGTCTGTCGCTGGATCCTGAATACGGTGGCCAGGGCCTGCCTGACTCCCTGGGTCTGGTCATCAGCGAGATGACCGGCCAGGCCAACTGGTCCTGGGGCATGTACCCCGGCCTGTCCCACGGCGCCATGAACACCATCGAGGTCCACGGCACCGAAGAACAGAAGCAGGTCTACCTGACCAAGCTGGTCTCCGGTCAGTGGACCGGTACCATGTGTCTGACCGAGCCCCATTGCGGTACTGATCTGGGCATGCTGCGCACCAAGGCCGAACCGGCTGAAGACGGCAGCTACAGAATTTCCGGCACCAAGATCTTCATCTCCTCGGGTGAGCACGACATGGCCGAGAACATCGTCCATATCGTTCTGGCACGCCTGCCCGACGCACCCGCGGGCACCAAGGGTATCTCCCTGTTCATCGTGCCCAAGGTTCTGCCGAATGCAGCAGGCGAGAACGGCGAGCGCAACGGCGTCAGCTGTGGCTCGCTGGAGCACAAGATGGGCATCCACGGTAACGCTACCTGTGTGATGAACTTCGATAACGCCACGGGTTTCCTGATCGGGCCGCCGAACAAGGGCCTCAACGCCATGTTCACCTTCATGAACACCGCCCGTCTGGGTACCGCGCTGCAGGGTCTGGCCCATGCAGAGGTGGCCTTCCAGGGCGGTATCCAGTATGCCCGCGACCGTCTGCAGATGCGCTCGCTGAGCGGCCCGAAAGCACCGGAGAAGCCTGCTGACCCGATCATCGTGCACCCCGACGTGCGCCGCATGCTGCTGACCATGAAAGCCTTCGCCGAAGGCAACCGCGCCATGGTGTACTTCACTGCCAAGCAAGTGGACATCATCAAGCGCAGCCAGGACGAAGAGCAGAAAAAACTGGCCGACTCGCTGCTGGCCTTCCTCACGCCGATCGCCAAGGCGTTCATGACCGAAGTCGGTTTTGAAGCCGCCAACCATGGTGTGCAGATCTATGGTGGCCATGGTTTCATCTCCGAGTGGGGCATGGAGCAGAACGTGCGTGATTCGCGTATCTCCATGCTGTACGAAGGTACTACCGGTATCCAGGCGCTGGATCTGCTGGGCCGTAAAGTGCTGATGACCCAGGGCGCGACCCTGCAGAACTTCACCAAGATCGTGCACAAGTTCGTCAAGGCTCAGGAAGGTAACGAAGCCATTCAGGAGTTTGTCGGCCCGCTGGGTACGCTGAACAAGGAATGGGCTGATATCACCATGAAGATCGGCATGGCCGCGATGAAGGATCGTGAAGTGGTTGGTGCTGCATCGGTGGACTACCTGATGTATTCCGGTTATGTCTGCCTGGCGTACTTCTGGGCTGACATGGCTCGCGTTGCTGCCGAGAAACTGGCTGCAGGCACCAATGAGGAAGGCTTCTACAAGGCCAAGCTGCAGACCGCGCGTTTCTACTACCAGCGCATCCTGCCGCGTACCCGCACCCACGTCGAAGCCATGCTGTCCGGTTCCGAGAACCTGATGGATATGGACGAAGAGAACTTCTCGCTGGGCTACTGACAGCTGGCGCTGAGTGATCTGCAAAGCCGCCCCTGAGTGATCGGGGGCGGCTTTTTTTTTTTCATACGGCTGTTGAATTGGTACATAGGTGCTTATGTATCTGTGCAAGCCTCTGCGTTGGTACGCCCCTGCTACGACACGCCGTGAATACGTCCATGTAGGCATCATTGATGCCATCCCTGGCATCAAACGGTCGTATCAGGGGCGTCCCAACGCAACGGCAGATACTCCGAGTTGCGGAGGGTTTTACTTGCAGCAGTGGAGGGGGCGCTGGCGGGGTGGGATGCAGGGTTGTGCTGACCGTCGGTTGTCAGGGATGACAATTGTGAGCCTACAGGGGCGTCCCAACGCAACGGCAGATACTCCGAGTTGCGGAGGGTTTTACTTGCAGCAGCGGAGGGGGCGCTGGCGGGGTGGGATGCAGGGTTGTGCCGACCGTCGGTTGTCATGGATGACAACCGCGAGCCTACAGGGATGTACTTGCGGCGTGTCGGCACGGCCCTGCATCCCAGCACGGCCTTGCACAAGCAACAGAGTGGCCCTCAGCTGCTGGCTATCCGTCCCAGGCCAATCGCACTCCACTGAACTGCCACTGCGCCCAGGCCGGGAAGAAGTTGCGGTAGGAAGGCCGGCTGTGTTCCGCCGGGGTGGCCAGGGAGCCGCCGCGCAGAACCATCTGGTTGATCATGAACTTGCCGTTGTATTCACCCACCGCGCCGCTGGCTGGCTGGAAGCCCGGGTAGGGCAGGTAGGCACTGTTACACCATTGCCAGACTTCATCGAACAGGCCGTGCAGGGTCGGGTCCTGGGTTGCGGCGTGCTCCCACTCGGCTTCGGTGGGCAGGCGTGCGCCGGCCCAGCGGGCGAAGGCGTCGGCTTCGTAGAAGCTGACGTGACTGAGCGTGGCATCATCGGTCAGTGGTTGCAGGCCATGCAGGGTGAATACCTGCCAGCCATCCTCTGAGTGGTGCCAGTACAAGGGCGCTCGCCATTGTCCGGAGCAGACCGCATCCCAGCCATCGGACAGCCATAATTCGGGGCGCTGATAACCTCCGTCGCGGATGAAAGCCAGGTATTCGCCGTTGGTAAGATTGCGAGTCGCCAGCTGGAATGGATCGAGCCAGACCTGATGCTGAGGCTGTTCATTGTCATAGCAGAAGGACTCGCCGGTATGGCCGATACTCAGCAGGCCGCCGGGGAAGTTCTGTCTCCTGACTGGCTGTGTATTGTGCTCTGACACAATCTGATCGACGCCGCTGTCGCGCCAGGCGGGTGCGAGTGGGTTGCAGGAAAAGTGGTGCTTGAGATCGGTCAGTATCAATTCCTGGTGTTGCTGCTCATGGTTCAATCCCAGCTCGACCAATGCCTTCAGGTCAGCAGATAGCCCCGGTGAACCAAGCGCTTTGTCCATGTGTTCATCCACGTATTGGCGATAAGCCAACACCTGAGCAAGCGAAGGTCGGGTGAGCATGCCCCGCTCCGGTCGAGCATGACGCGGGCCGATGCCGACATAGTAGGAATTGAACAGCACGGGGAAAGCCGGATCGAATAGGGATGGCGGCGACGGTAACCGGGCCAGAACGAAAGTCTCGAAAAACCAGCTGGTATGGGCCAGATGCCATTTTATGGGGCTGGCTTCGGGCATCGATTGCACCTGACAATCTTCCGCGCCAAGACCTTCGATTAACGCCATGCTGTATTGGCGTATGGCACGGTAGCGGCGAACCAGATCACCGTAACGGGATAATGCCGGCTGTGCGGTCATGTTTTGGGCTCCGCCAGAAATACGCCAAACCAGTGTTGCGGGTCTGTCCATATCTGTCGTTGGATGAACCCTGCTCCGTCCAGCAGCTGGCTGAATCCGGCAGGGGTATATTTATGGGAATGCTCGGTGATGATGTATTCCCCGCGCTGGAATTGCCGCACGGCCGAAGTGCCAAGGCGAACGGTATGCGGCCGATTGGCAATCAGACGCATCTCTATGCGGTTGTGGCGGCCGTCATACACGGCGTCATGTTGGAAAGCCGAGGGATCAAAGTTGGCATCCAGCAGACGGTTGGCTACCTCAAGGACATTCAGATTGAATGCCGCGGTGATGCCTTCGGCATCATTGTAGGCCGCTTCCAACACCGCCGCCGGCTTGACCAGATCGACGCCGATGAGTAACTGCCCACGTTCTCCGCAGTGCTGCCGGATTCGCCGCAATAAGTGCAATGCTGCGTTATGCTCGAAATTACCGATGGATGAACCGGGGTAGAAGAAGATGGGCGGGCTCTGTGGGCTTTCGGCCAACACATGCCTGAGATCCAGGCGCCGGGTGAAATCACTGACGACACCGACGCATTCCAGATCCGGGTAACCATCGGCAATGTTGGCGAGGCAGGTCTGGAGAAATTCACCGGCGATATCCACACCAATGACACGGGTCGGATCAAGGTATTCCAGCCATCGGCGGGTCTTGCTGCAATCACCGCAGCCCAGATCTACCCATTGGGCCTGCTCCGCCAGTACAGCGCTGATGTCGTTGGCATACTGTTGGAAGATCCCCGCTTCGGTGCGTGTTGGATAATATTCCTCCAACTCGCAGATGCGAGTGAACAGTTCGCAACCCCGGTCATCGTAAAAGAACTTGGGATTGATGGTGGCCTGCGGCTGCATCAGGCCATCGAGTAATTGTTGTTTTTCCAGAACCTGATTAGGTGGTAGCAGATTTTCCAGACGTGGAAGGGGCGTGGCAGTGTTCACGGCGATTCCTGTGCTTGAGACTCCCATCAAGTCTGGCACAAGGGGCGACAACCGCCATATACATTGATGGATGGATGTCAGTTCATCGGTACAGATGTGCCGCTCATTGAGCTGACGGTTCCATCACGCTTATTCGGCGTTATCTGCTGCTTCCCGGATCAGTTTGAACAGCTTGCGTGCAGCGGCTGGTGGTTTGTTCTCCGCGGTTTCCTTGGCTGCCTGACGTACCAACTGACGAATGGTCTGACGTTCAGCGTTGGGATAGACGTCAAGGAAAGCATCCTGTTCGCTCGGCTCACCGGTCAGCAGGCGGTCGCGCCACCGTTCCAATTGATGGAAGTAGTGGGCGTGGGCATGGCTGTTGCTGTCCAACCGGTCAACCAGAGCGCGAATGGCGTCGATATCCGGTTGCTCCCGTACCAGTTTGCCAACAAAGTTCAGGTGGCGCTTCAATGCGCCGCGCGCGGTGTGCCGGTGCGCCTCTTCCAGTGCCGCGCGCAGTTTGTCGGTCAATTCCAGCTTGTCCAACTGCGCCGGTTTGAGATCAATCAGGCGACGGCCAAGATCCTGATAAGCGTGCATTTCGCGTTTGACCTGACTTTTACTCTTTTCGTCGTCGTTCTGGTCTTCGTGTTCTTCGGGAAATTCTGTCATGGTTGCTGCCCGTACGCCGCTTCTATTCAATGCGCCATGATACCCGTTCACAGGTTATCTGTCCGGGGTACAATGGCCCGTCAAGAGGAGATGATATGACCCAACAGCTATCAGAACAGCAGCATGACGATCCCCAAGCCCTGTGCCGGATGCTTGAACAGCGCGTGGCCTTCATTCTTGATGAGGCTGAACGGCAGGGTGCCAGTGCCTGCGAAGTAGCGGTCAGCCAGAATACGGGGCTGTCGGTTGGAGTGCGGCAGGGTGAGGTTGAGACGGTTGAACTCAATCGCGACCAGGGTTTCGGTATCACCCTTTATCTTGATCAGCGCAAGGGTTCGGCCAGTACCTCGGATACCTCCGATGAGGCCATTCGCTCCACAGTAGCCGCGGCGTTGGCCATTGCGCGCAACACCTCTGCTGATCCCTGTTCAGGTCTGGCGGATGCCAATCTGATGGCCGCTGAATTGCCTGACCTCGATCTGTATCACCCTTGGGGACTCACTGCAGAGGATGCCATCCAGCGTGCCCTGATCTGTGAATCAGCCGCGCTGGATATGGATAGCAGGCTGAGCAGCGACAGCGCGAACATCAGTAGCCAGCAGGGCTGTCGCGTTTACGGAAACAGCCATGGTTTCATCGGTAGCTCGCTCGGCTCACGGCATAGCGCCTCGTCGGTTCTGATCGTCAATACCGAGCAGGGCATGCAGCGGGATTATTGGTATACGGTTGATCGGCGCGCTGATCGGTTGATGGACGCTGAGGCGTTGGGACGTAAGGCGGCCGAACGTACGCTGGCGCGCACCGGAGCGCGGCCGGTAAAGACCGCCAGAGTGCCCGTATTATTTGCCGCAGATCAGACGGCCGGGCTGCTGGGTCAGTTGATAGGATCCATTTCCGGTGGTGCAGTATATCGTCAGGCCACTTTCCTGCTGGATGCCATGGGCACGCAGATCTTTCCTGACTGGGTGACCATTGATGAGCGCCCGCATATACGTCAGGCGCTGGGTAGTGCGGCCTTTGATGGCGACGGTCTGGCGACGCGGGCACAGGCCTTTGTTGGACAGGGTCATCTGCAAAGCTGGGTGCTCAGCACCTATTCTGGCCGCCGCCTGAAACTGCCCAGCACCGCTAATGCGGGCGGGGTACACAATCTGCATATCAGCTCAAACGCCGGAGATCTGACTGCACTGCTCAAGGAGATGGGTACCGGTTTGCTGGTGACCGAGTTGATGGGGCAGGGCGTGAATGGCGTAACCGGCGATTATTCCCGCGGAGCGGGTGGCTTCTGGGTGGAAAACGGTGTGATCAGCCATCCGGTTCGGGAAGTGACCATTGCTGGAAACCTGCGCGATATGTTCCTTAACCTGCGTTGTGTGGGGTCGGATACTGAGCGCCGGGGTAACTACCTGACCGGTAGCTGGCTGGTAGATGGCATGACCGTGGGTGGTGAGGGCTGAGGCGGGGAGCTACTCGCCTTCCTCAAAGTAGTTATTGATCAGGCCTACCAGCTCGGCCATGGCTTGTTCTGCCTGATCACCTTCACAGGTAATGCATAGCTCGGTGCCTTTGCTGGCGGCCAACATCATGACTTGCATGATGTTGGTGCCATCGACCATCTGCTGCTCGACTCCGCCCACCTTGACGTGGCAGTCATGCTGCTTGGCAACATTGACAAATTTGGCGGCAGCACGGGCATGCAGGCCGAGCTTGTTGATGATTTGAACGCGTTGGGTTACTTGGGTCATGGCAGGTCGCGGTGGCGAATGAGCAAATTGGAGAAACTGCTGCTCAGCTCCCTGACAAGGCGTTCGGCAATGTACACCGAGCGGTGGTGACCACCCGTACAACCAATGGCGATACTCAGATAGCTCCGCTCGCCAGCGGCGTAGCGCGGCAGCCATTTGTGCAGGAACTGATAGATATCCTGGTACATGTCCTGCACATCGGCTTCGGCATCCAGGTAATCGCAGATCTGTTGATCCTTGCCGGAAAAAGGGCGTAGATCCGGTTTCCAGTAAGGGTTGGGTAGACATCTGACGTCGAAAACCAGGTCGGCATCCACCGGTACGCCGCGCTTGAAGCCGAACGACTGAATCAGAATGGATGGGCCACTGCTCTGACTGCTCAACAGGCGCAGCTTGAGCTGGTCGCGAAGCTGATACAGGGTCAAATGGCTGGTGTCGATTTTCAGGCTGGCCAGATCTATGATCGGCTCCAGCACCTTCAACTCGGCGGCAATGGCTTCAGCCAGCGACAAGTTGCCGTCGGTCAGCGGATGCTTACGGCGGGTTTCCGAGAAACGTTTGATCAGTACGTCATCGGTAGCGGCCAGAAACAGGACATCGCAATGAATGCCTGAATCGCGCACTTGTTTGAGCAGTTCGGGAAAGCGTTTCAGGTCACTCGGCAGGTTGCGGGCGTCGATGCTGACCGCCACCCTGGGCAGGCTCAGGTCGGTATCGCGAGCCTGACGTGCCAGTTCCGGCAATAGCCCTGCCGGCAGGTTATCTATGCAATAGAAACCGCTGTCTTCCAGCAGATGCAGAGCGGTGCTTTTTCCCGACCCAGAGCGGCCACTGACGACTACCAGACGCATCGCTCTCAGCTCCCGTGATCATCAACCATGACCCGATAAAGGGTCTGTGCATCCGGCGCCTGGCGCAGGGCCTCGCGAACGTCATCCTGATCGAGTTTTTCCGCCAGGACTTTGAGAATTTGCAGATGCTGCTCGGTAGCCTCGTGCGGTACCAGCAACACAAAAATCAGGTCAACAGGTTCACCATCGAGCGAGTCAAAGTCGATTCTATTGTCCAACTGCAATAGCGCGCCTATGGCTTCGGTACAGCCTTCCAGGCGGCAGTGGGGAATGGCAATGCCGTTACCAAAGCCGGTCGAGCCGAGTTTTTCCCGGGCGATCAGGCTTTCATAGATGGTGTCGGCATCCAGCTGGGTGTGCTGGGAGATCAGTTTACCGATCAACTCCAGCACACGTTTTTTTGATCCCCCCTCGACTGCGGCAAAGGTGAGCTGGGGGGGGAGAATATGACTTATTTGCATGGTTCGCTGCTTAGCTGTTATCGGTCATTGACGCCCTGTTGGCGGCCAATGTTCTTTTCCTTGTGCTTGATCAGTTGGCGATCAAGACGATCCACCAGCAGGTCGATGGCGGCGTACATATCGGTGTGTTCCGCCTCAGCAACCAGATCTGTACCGGCGATATGCAGGGTACCTTCGGCCTTCTGTTGCAGCTTGTCCACTTCCAGGGTGATCTGGGCGCTGATGATCTTGTCGAAATGGCGCTCCAGGCGGGCCATTTTCTCGGTTACATAGTCGCGCAGCGCCTCGGTTACATCGAGTTGGAGACCGGTGATCTTCATTTGCATAACACTTCTCCTGATTGGCTTTATAAGACCGGGGTCATCAGATGATTGACCCCCATGATGCCACTTCCTTTTCCTGCTTCCTTGACCCAGATCGAATTAGACCAGCCTTTTACGTTCGCTTGAGGGCGCTATGTTCAGCGACTCGCGGTATTTGGCGATGGTCCGGCGAGCGACCTGAATTCCCTGTTCCTCAAGTAAACCAGCGATCTTGCTATCACTCAATGGTTTCTTCGGGTTTTCTGCTGCTACCAGCTTCTTGATCAACGCGCGGATGGCGGTAGACGATACATCGCCGCCGTCGCCGCCGCTTACATGGCTGGAGAAGAAATATTTGAGCTCGAATATGCCGCGGGGTGTATGCATGTACTTCTGCGTCGTTACCCGTGAAATGGTCGACTCATGCATGCCCACTGCCTCGGCAATATCGTGCAGCACCAATGGTTTCATGGCTTCCTCGCCACGCTCCAGAAAGCCGCGTTGATGTTCGACAATTTGCGTCGCCACCTTCAGCAGCGTTTCATTACGGCTCTGCAGACTTTTGATAAACCAGCGTGCCTCCTGCAGGTGATTGCGCAGGTAGGTATTGTCTTCGCTGCTATCGGCCCGTTTGACCATGGACGCGTAATGGCTGTTGACCCGTACCCGTGGTGCGGCTTCCTGATTGAGTTCGACGATCCAGCAGTTATGGTCACGCCGCACAATCACGTCGGGGATCACATACTCAGCGTCACCGGAGGCGATTTCTCCACCGGGGCGGGGGTTGAGGGTCTGGATCAGCTCCACCACCTCACGTAACTGGTCTTCCTTGAGACGAGTACGACGCATCAACTGGGCGAAATCCCGGCTGCCGAGCAGCTCCAGATAGTCGCGGACGATGCGTTTGGCCTGCTCCAGCATCGGTGTGCTGTCAGGCAGCTGGCACAACTGCAGGTGCAGACACTCGCTCAGGTTGCGCGCGCCAATGCCGACCGGCTCCAGTTGCTGAATACGGTGCAGCACCATCTCGATTTCGTCCAGCTCCACGCCCAGTTCAGGGTCGAGGGACATCTGGATGTCTTCCAGCGATTCTTCCAGATAGCCATCGGCGTTGATACCGTCCATCAGGGCGACGGCGATCTGATGATCGGCGTCAGAGAGTGGCAGCAGGTTGACCTGCCACTCGAGATGCGTCTGCAGGGTCTCGTCATTACTGGTGCGGGCGGTGAAGTCCCATTCGTCATCGTCGCGGCTGGGCAGGGAACTGGCAGATGTCTGGTAAATGTCTTCCCAGTTGGTGTCTACCGAGAGCTCGCTGGGAATCTGTTCATTCCAGTTGCCTTCTTCTTCAGCGTGACTGGATTGATCAATGGTATCCAGGGTAACCGGTTCGGGCAGAGTGATCGCCGGGGCGTCATCATCACCGCCGTCGTCCTTGCTATCGGCACGGTAATCGTCATCGCCCTCATCTGCCATTTCCAGCATGGGGTTGGCTTCCAGTGCTTCCTGCACCTCCTGTTGGAGATCAAGACTGGATAGCTGAAGCAGTCGGATGGCTTGCTGCAGCTGAGGTGTCATCGTCAGCTGCTGCCCCATCTTGAGGACGAGCGTTGGTTTCATTGAGTTGCGGGCTACCTTGTTTGCTGCTCAAAACATTGAAGAGTAAAAGAAATCTCCCCTAGCATGCCCTAAATCAGCATGCATTTACAGGCGGAAGGCATGGCCCAGATATACATCACGTACGGTCTGGTTGGCGAGCACCTCTTCGGCATCGCCTTCGGCAATGATATGTCCGTCGTTGACGATATAGGCCTTGTCACAAATATCCAGTGTTTCGCGCACGTTATGGTCGGTAATCAGTACGCCGATTCCCTTGTCCTTCAGGTGCTGAATGATCTGTTTGATGTCATTCACGGAAATCGGATCGACGCCGGCGAAGGGCTCGTCCAGCAGGATGAACTGCGGGTCGGTAGCCAGTGCGCGGGCAATTTCAGCGCGCCGCCGCTCGCCGCCGGACAGGCTCATGCCCAGGCTGTCGCGCAGGTGATGGATGTGAAACTCGCGCAGCAGCGAATCCAGTTTGCCTTCCCGTCCTTGCCGGTTGAGATCCTTGCGCGTCTGCAGGATGGCCATGATGTTATCGGCCACGCTGAGCTTGCGGAAGATCGAGGCTTCCTGTGGCAGGTAGCCGATCCCGCCGCGTGCGCGGCCGTGCATGGGCAGGCGGGTGACATCCTGGCCGTTGATCAGGATGTTGCCGCGATCGGCCTTGACCAATCCGACAATCATGTAGAAACAGGTGGTCTTGCCAGCGCCATTGGGGCCGAGCAAGCCGACTACTTCACTGCTGTTGATCGCTAGTGATACATCTTCTACTACCCGGCGGGACTTATAGGACTTGGCCAGATGGCGTGCTTCAAGTTTCGTCGTCATTGGTTGCCGGCTCAGTACGCTTGCGGGGCTGGATAACGATTTCGATGCGCTCTACCGGCTCGCCTTCTGCGGCGGTGGCGCGGCCAGCATCTACTATCTGACGCTGGATGTCATAGTTGACTCGTTGTCCCTGGAAGGTGTTGCCGGCCTGCTCGAGGAAGGCCTCGTCAATCAGAATCACGCGCTCGGTATCGGCATGGTATTCAATGGTCTGCGCCCGGGCATCGACCTGCTTGCCGCCTGCGGGGGTCTGGCGAAAAGTGGCCGGTGAGCCGGTAGAAACCAGCTTCTGCACTTCGCCGCTATTATCCAGTGTCAGGGTCACTCGGCTGCCCGTCAGGCGCATGCTGCCCTGGGTGATGATGACATTGCCGGTGTAGACCGCCAGATTCTTGTTGTCGTCCAGGGTTGCGGCGTTGGCCTGGATGCGAATGGGCTGGCTGGCATCATCCGACTGCGCTGCAATAGCCGGGGCTACGCTGGCCAGCACGGCAAGACATAGAATTCTAAAGCGCCTCATGTTCGCCTCTTACGTTGGACAGCAGCTCAATGCGGCCGTCGTTGAAATAAGCCTTCATGCCGGTGGCGGTAGTGACGCCGCCGGCTTCAATTCTCACGCTGCTCTCGGTTTCGGCATAGTCGCGCTTGGGAAAAACGCTGAGCGCTGGGGTAGATAGGCGACGCGCTGCCTGCCCCTCAAACTGCTGCTCAATGATCACATTCTGGCTCAGTTCCACCTGTTCGCCATTGGCGGTTACTTCACCATGACGGGCGCGCAGATTCCAAGGTGCCTGCTCACCCTGACGGTAGTAACGCAGTCTGGGCTCGTCCAGTTCGGTTGTATCCTTGCCGACCTGGTGGGCGGCGCGCTCGCTGGTCAGGTCATAGGCAGGTTGGCCCTGCTCATTGAGCTGACGGATGCGCGGATTATCCATGAAGAAGTCCGGCTGCAGCGGCGCTTCAACAGTCTGCGGAGCGAAGCGTTCCGGCCGAATATTCCAGTAACCCACAGACAGCGCCAGCACTATCAGTAATAGCACCAGGATGCCGGTTACCAGATAGCGGGGGATGCTCACAGATACGCTGCCTGTGCTGCGTTGAGCGTGCCCTGGGCGCGCATGATCAGTTCGCAGAACTCCCGCGCGGCACCGGCACCGCCGGCATTGCGGGTGACGCCATGGGCGTGTTGCCGCACAAACTCGTCCGCAGTTGCCACGGCGATACCCAAGCCTACCCGGCGCATCACCGGCAGATCCGGGAGGTCGTCACCGAGAAAGGCAATCTGCTCCAGTGCAACCGGCACTTTCTCGCGCAGTTCGGCCAGCGCGGTGAGTTTGTCTTCGCGCCCCTGAATGAGATGCTGAATACCCAGATTGGCCGCGCGGCGCTCTACCAGTGGGGAACTGCGGCCGCTGATAATGGCGGTCTGTACACCTGACGCGATAAGCATCTTGATGCCATGGCCGTCCAGAGTATTGAAGGATTTGAATTCGGTGCCGTCGGGCATGAAATACAGTCGGCCGTCGGTCAGCACGCCGTCCACATCAAAAATTGCCAGGCGGATGTTCCGGGCGCGTTCCTGTAACGTCAGTTCAGTGCTCATACTACTCCTGCCCGCAGCAGATCATGCATGTTCAATGCGCCGACCGGTTTGCCTGCCTCATCCACGACGAACAGGCCACTGATCTTGCTGTCTTCCATGATCTTCAACGCTTCCGCGGCGAGGATGCCCTGTCGCGCGGTCTTGCAGCGTGGGGTCATGACCTGTTCGATGCTTGCGGTGCGAATATCAATGTCCCGATCCAGGGTGCGGCGCAGGTCACCGTCGGTGAATATGCCGGCGAGCGCGCCCTGTGCGTCGGTCACGCCGGTCAATCCAAGCCCCTTGCGGGTCATTTCCAGCAGCGCGTCGCGTAAGGGCGTATCCGGTGAGACCAGCGGCATCTGCGCGCCGCTGTGCATGATGTCATCTACCAACAACAGCAGGCGCCGGCCAAGGCTGCCGCCCGGGTGAGAGAAAGCGAAATCCTCGGCGCTGAAGCCTCTTGCTTCCAAAAGGGCAATGGCCAGCGCGTCGCCCATCACCAGCGCCGTGGTGGTGCTGGAAGTGGGAGCCAGATTCAGCGGGCAGGCTTCCTGTTCAACGCCGGTATTCAGATTGGCTACAGCGGCCTTGGCCAGCGTTGAATCGGGGTTGCCGGTAATGCTGATCAGAGGAATGCCGAGGCGCTTGATCAGGGGTAGCAGGGTGACCACTTCTGCGGTGTTGCCGGAGTTGGATAAGGCTATTACCACATCCTGAGCGGTAATCATGCCCATGTCGCCGTGGCTTGCTTCGCCCGGATGCACAAAAAAGGCGGGTGAGCCGGTGCTGGCCAGTGTTGCGGCAATCTTTCTGCCGATATGTCCGGACTTGCCCATGCCGGTGACGACGATACGACCGGGACACTGAATCAGCGTAGCGCAGGCGGTGTCGAAATGGCCTTCCAGCCGCGTCAACAGGCTGTCAACGGCATCACGTTCGAGGGCGATGGTGCGCTTGGCGGAGGCGGTGTAATCGAATTCTGGCATGATTCCTGATTTCTTTAGCGGTCAAGCGAGCAAGTATAGCGTCATGTGCGATTCAACTCACTATGCAGGCTGCCGGTCGGCACACGTCAATGACCTTGGCGAGGCTGGGAAAGGGGCTGGGCGAGGTAATATTGACGCAGCCGTGTCATAAATGAAATCCGCGCGGCTTGGGCTGTATAGGTAGAACTGATATATTAGCGCGTTCACTTTTCCCGTCGTCATGCCGGTCAACAGGTAAGGCCACCCATAACCATGCTCGAAACAACAGACTTCATCGTCGATGTGCAGCAAGTAACCTTCAGTCGGGGGTCGCGGAAGATATTCAGCAATATTGATGTCCGCATACCCCGGGGCAAGATTACCGGCATCATGGGCCCCTCCGGTTGCGGCAAGACCACGCTGCTGCGCCTGATCGGCGCGCAGGTGCGTCCGGACAGCGGCAACATCCTGGTTAACAGCAGTAACATCCCCCAGCTGGGCCGCGAAGAGCTGTTTGCCGCCCGCCAGCACATGGGCATGCTGTTCCAGAGCGGGGCGCTGTTCACCGATCTGAACGTCTTCGAAAACGTCGCCTTCCCCCTGCGGGTGCATACCAAGCTGCCGGAAGACATGATCCGCGACATCGTCCTGCTGAAATTGCAGGCGGTCGGGCTGCGCGGCGCCTTCGAACTGATGCCCGACGAGCTGTCCGGCGGCATGAAGCGCCGCGTGGCGCTGGCCAGGGCGATTGCCCTGGACCCGGAACTGATGCTGTACGACGAGCCCTTCGTTGGCCAGGACCCCATCTCCATGGGCGTGCTGGTGCGACTGATCCGCTTGCTTAACGATGCGCTCGGTGTAACCAGCATCGTGGTTTCCCACGATCTGACCGAAACAGCCAGTATTGCTGACTACCTCTATGTGCTGGGGGATGGTCAGGTGCTCGGGCACGGCAAGCCGGACGACCTGATGAACTCCGATAACCCGCGCATACGTCAGTTCATGCAGGGCGAGCCGGATGGTCCGGTGCCCTTTCATTATCCGGCAACGGACTATGTCGATGATCTTTTGCACAAGGAGCGCCAGTCGTGAGCAGTCTGGGGGATAGCATCGCCTCGCTGGGTCGTGGCGGTCTGGATGTAGTGGCCGCTATCGGCCGCTCCGGGGTGTTCCTGTTTCAGGCGCTGACCGGGCGGTCCAACTACGGTAATGGTTTCAATCTGCTGATCAGGCAGCTGTACTCGGTGGGCGTGCTGTCGCTGGCGATCATTATCGTCTCCGGCATCTTCATCGGCATGGTACTGGCACTGCAGGGCTACAACATTCTCAAGGACTACGGTTCCGAGCAGGCAGTCGGGCAGATGGTTGCACTGACCTTGCTGCGCGAGTTGGGGCCGGTGGTCACCGCTTTGCTGTTCGCCGGACGTGCCGGCTCGGCGCTGACTGCCGAGATCGGCCTGATGAAGGCCACCGAGCAGCTGTCCAGCCTGGAAATGATCGGCGTGGACCCGCTCAAATACATCGTCGCGCCGCGCCTGTGGGCCGGCTTTATTGCCATGCCGCTGCTGGCACTGATTTTCTGCGTGGTGGGTATCTGGGGCGGAGCCATGGTCGCGGTGGACTGGCTGGGCGTCTACTCCGGCTCCTACTGGGGCAATATGGAAAACTCGGTGCAGTTCGGCGCCGATGTGATCAACGGCCTGATCAAGGCTGTGGTATTTGCTGTCGTGGCAACCTGGATTGCGGTGTTCCAGGGTTACGACTGCGAACCGACCTCTGAAGGTATCAGCCGGGCGACCACCCGTACTGTTGTCTACGCCTCCCTGGCCGTGCTCGGCTTGGACTTCATTCTCACTGCTTTGATGTTTTGATCTGCCAAGGAATTCGCCATGCGCACCCGTAAACTGGAACTGACTGTCGGCCTATTTATCCTGGCTGGATTGCTTGCTCTGCTGATACTCGCGTTGCGGGTCAGTGGTCTGGCCATGAGCACCAACGGTGATACCTATACTGTCTACGCTCACTTCGACAACGTGTCCGGGCTGACCTCGCGTTCAAAGGTAACCATGGCCGGTGTGACCATCGGGCAGGTCAAGCGCATCACCTTTGACAAGAACAGCTATACCGGACTGGTGGAAATGGCCATCAATTCCACGGTTGATACCCTGCCTGCCGACAGTACGGCATCCATCATCACCGCAGGTCTGCTGGGGGAGAAGTATGTGGGTATTTCCGTCGGCGGGGATGACCTGGTGCTGGCCGATGGTGACGAGATTCATGACACCCAGTCGGCGCTGGTACTGGAAGAATTGATCGGTCGTTTCTTGCTCAACACCGTCAGCAAAGACGATTAACAGGAGAATACAATGCGTAAGTTCATGACATGGGCCCTGGCCCTGCTGATCAGCACACCCCTGCTGGGCCATGCAGTAGCCCAGACGCCACATCAGGTGGTCGAGACTACATCGACACGGGTCATGGAAAACCTCAACGCCAACCGCGAGCTGTACACGCAGGATTCCGGCGCCTTCTATGAAGGCCTGAATGAAATCATGGATCCGGTAGTGGACTTTCAGGGCATCGCCCGCAGTGTGATGACCGTGCGTTACAGCCGCAGCGCCTCGCCGGAACAGATGGAGCGTTTTATCGAAACCTTCAAACGCAGCATGGTCGAGTTCTACGGTAACGCATTGCTCGAATTTGACAGTGGCGATATCGCTGTCCTGCCGCCGGCCAAAGGCTCCCAACAGACGGATGAGCGAGCCAGCGTGAATATGGAAGTCCGCGCCAATAACGGCAACGTCTACCCGGTGACCTACACCATGGCCAACGTTGACGGTCAATGGAAGGTACGTAACGTGATCGTTGAAGGCATCAACATTGGCCTGCTGTTCCGTGACCAGTTTTCCCAGGCCATGCAGACCCATCGCAATAACCTGGATGCGGTAATTGATAACTGGGGCAGCGTCGTTGCTGAATCCCGTAACACCGTTGAAAAAGAGGTCAGCGAGTGAGTGCAACGATGCAGCGTGACGGACAGCGGCTACGGTTGCAGGGCGAGTTGGATTTTGTCAGTGCCGCCGCGTTACGCGATGAGCTGGAAGCTGCCATCGCGGCCAGTGCCGGTCAAACGGTGATATTGGATCTTTCCGCGGTAACCCGGAGCAACAGCGTTGGTCTCTCATTACTGTTGTCCGCAGCGCGTAGCGCCGGCGCACATAAGGTCACTTTGCAGGCCGCTGGGCTGCCCGCCGGTCTGTTGAGTATGGCCGGTGTATGCGGCCTGGATGATTGGTTGAAAACACTTTCTGCTGACGCGTTCAGCACCAAGGAGATGCCCCATGCAGGCCAGTGAAGTTAAAACGCTGATTGAGCAACAACTGCCCAATGTACAGGTGGAAGTGGACGGCGAGGGCTGTGATTTTCAATTACTGCTGATCAGCGATGAGCTGGCAGCACTGTCCCCGGTCAAGCGTCAGCAGCGGATTTATGCGTTGCTCACCGATCCTATTGCCGATGGCCGTATTCATGCGGTCACCATGAAATTCTTTACCCGCGAAGCCTGGGCCAGTCGCTCCTGAAGCGACCCCGCACAAGAGAATCCGTATGGACAAACTGATGATCACCGGCGGTAACCGCCTGGATGGTGAAATCCGCATCTCCGGGGCGAAGAATTCCGCTCTGCCGATCCTTGCCGCCACACTGCTGGCAGATGAGGCGGTAACCATCTGCAACCTGCCGCATCTGCATGATATTACCACCATGATCGAGCTCTTCGGTCGTATGGGCGTGCAGCCGGTGGTGGGTGACAAGCTCACCGTTGAGGTCAACCCGACCAGTATCACCACTCTGGTGGCACCCTATGAGCTGGTGAAAACCATGCGCGCCTCCATTCTTGTATTGGGTCCGATGGTCGCGCATTTCGGTTATGCCGAAGTGGCCTTGCCGGGTGGTTGTGCGATTGGCTCGCGGCCAGTGGATCTGCACATCCGCGGGCTCGAAGCCATGGGCGCGGAAATCACTGTTGAAGGTGGTTACATCAAGGCGCGCGCGCCAGAGGGTGGTTTGCGTGGTGCGCACTACTCATTCGACACCATCAGTGTGACCGGCACCGAGAATATTCTCATGGCGGCTACGCTGGCCCGCGGCCAGACTGTCATCTCCAACGCTGCCCGTGAGCCGGAAGTGATCGATCTGGCCGAATGCCTGATTGCCATGGGTGCCAATATTCACGGTCATGGCACGGATACTATCACGGTGGACGGCGTAGAGCGCCTGCACGGCGCCCGCTACTCGGTCATGCCTGACCGGATTGAAACCGGTACCTTTCTGGTGGCTGGCGCAGTCAGTCGTGGCCGCGTCAAACTCAAGGATACCGACCCATCTATTCTTGAGGCGGTTCTGCTCAAGTTGGAAGAAGCCGGCGCACAGATTGAAACCGGCAAGAACTGGGTCAGCCTGGATATGAAGGGTAATCGTCCGCGGGCGGTCAACCTGCGTACCGCGCCTTATCCGGCTTTCCCGACCGATATGCAGGCCCAGTTCATGGCCATGAATGCGGTAGCCGAAGGAACAGGTACGGTCATCGAGACAGTATTCGAGAACCGCTTCATGCACGTTCAGGAAATGCGCCGCATGGGAGCGCAAATCCAGGTCGAAGGTAACACCGCTATCGTCACTGGCGTTGAGAAGCTCAAGGGTGCGCCGGTGATGGCCACAGACTTGCGTGCCTCCGCCAGCCTGGTAATTGCCGGTCTGTGGGCCGAGGGCGATACCCTGGTAGATCGCATCTACCACATCGACCGCGGTTATGAATGCATCGAGGAAAAACTGCAGGCGCTGGGTGCCAGTATCCGCCGGATTTCCGCCTGAGAGAAAACACATGAGCAAGAGTCTGACCATCGCCCTGTCCAAGGGTCGTATTCTGGATGACACCCTGCCGCTGCTGAAGCTGGCGGGAATTGAACCGGTTGAAGATCTGGAAAAAAGCCGCAAGCTGATTTTCAGTACGACCGACCCGAACGTACGCTTGTTGATCGTACGCGCCACCGACGTGCCCACCTATGTGGAGCAGGGCGCTGCTGATCTGGGTGTAGCCGGCAAGGACGTACTCATGGAGTACGGCAGCCAGGGCCTGTACGAGCCGCTGGACCTGAAGATTGCCAGGTGCAAACTGATGACTGCCGGCCCGGTGAACACCCCTGAGCCCAAGGGCCGGCTGCGTGTGGCGACCAAGTTCGTCAACGTTGCCAAACGCTATTACGCCGCCCAGGGTCGTCAGGTCGAAGTGATCAAACTGTACGGCTCCATGGAGCTGGCACCACTGGTCGGGCTGGCCGACAAGATCATCGACGTGGTCGACACCGGCAATACCCTCAGGGCCAACGGCCTTGAGCCGCAGGAATTGATCGCCCATGTCAGCTCGCGGCTGATCGTCAACAAGGCCTCGATGAAGATGAAGCACGCCCGCATTAAAGCATTGATTGATGTACTGGCCGACGCCGTTGAGCGCCGCGCCAACTGATCGCATTACCCCGACACTACTGTGAGGAACACACCATGAGCACGCCGTTGAAAATCACCCGTCTGAATGCCAATCAGGCTGATTTCAACCATCATCTGGATGGCCTGCTGGCGTGGGAAGGTGTTTCCGACAAGGCGGTCAATGACCGGGTCGAGGAAATCATTGCTGCCGTGCGTCAGCGTGGCGATGCGGCCGTGGTCGAATACACAGCCCGCTTTGACGGGCTGGATGTGACTGACATGGCCGGCCTGACACTGGACCGCCCGCGTCTGGAACAGGCCCTGGAGCGCATTACACCGGAGCAGCGTCAGGCGCTGGAAAAGGCCGCCGAACGGGTGCGTGCCTATCACGAACACCAGCGTCAGGACTCCTGGCGCTACACTGAAGCCGACGGCACCGTGCTGGGGCAACAGATCACCCCGCTGGATCGTGCCGGTCTGTATGTGCCGGGCGGCAAGGCCTCCTATCCCTCCTCGGTGCTGATGAATGCCATCCCGGCCAAGGTTGCCGGGGTACCGGAAGTGGTCATGGTGGTGCCCACCCCGCGCGGTGAAATCAACGAACTGGTACTGGCCGCCGCATGCCTGGCCGGTGTTGACCGGGTATTCACCATCGGTGGTGCCCAGGCCGTGGCCGCGCTGGCCTACGGCACCGAGACCGTGCCCAAGGTGGACAAGATCGTCGGCCCGGGCAACATCTACGTGGCCACCGCCAAACGAGCGGTATTCGGTCAGGTAGGCATCGACATGATCGCCGGGCCGTCGGAGATCCTGGTGGTCTGTGACGGCCAGACGGATCCGGACTGGATCGCCATGGATCTGTTCTCCCAGGCCGAGCACGATGAAGATGCGCAATCCATCCTGCTGTCGCCGGATGCGGCCTTCCTCGACGCGGTGGAAGCCAGCCTGAACCGGCTGCTGGGCACACTGGAGCGCAGTGACATGGTACGTGTCTCCATCGAGAACCGTGGCGCGCTGATCAAGGTGGACAGCCTGGAACAGGCTTGTGCGTTATCCAATCGCATTGCTCCAGAGCACCTGGAGTTATCCGTGGCAGCCCCGGATGCCCTGTTGCCTTTGATTCGCCACGCGGGCGCCATCTTCATGGGTCGCCACACCGCCGAAGCCGTAGGCGACTACTGTGCCGGCCCGAACCACGTACTGCCCACCTCGGGCACCGCGCGCTTCTCATCGCCGCTCGGGGTATACGACTTCCAGAAGCGCTCCTCGGTGATCTACTGCTCACCTGAAGGTGCCTCGGAACTGGGCAAAGTTGCCTCGGTGCTGGCCAGAGGCGAAAGCCTTACCGCCCACGCACGCAGCGCCGAATACCGCATCAAGACCGAGGAATTGTCGTGAGTCGTTTCTGGAGTCCCTTTGTAAAGGATCTGGTGCCCTACGTGCCGGGCGAACAGCCCAAGCTGGATAACCTGACCAAACTGAACACCAACGAGAACCCCTACGGCCCTTCGCCGAAGGTGATCGAGGCCATCCGTGCGCAGCTGGATGACACTCTGCGCCTGTACCCGGCGCCCAATGCCGATCAGCTCAAGGAGGCTATCGCCAGCTATTACCGCGTGACCACCGCCCAGGTGTTCGTCGGCAACGGCTCGGACGAGGTGCTGGCGCACATCTTTCATGCCCTGTTCCAACACGGCAAACCGGTGCTGATGCCGGACATCAGCTACAGCTTCTATCCAGTGTACTGCGGCCTGTATGGCATCGAGGCCAAAGCACTGCCGCTGGGGGAGGACTTCCGTATCCGCCCGCAGGACTACCAGGGCGACAACGGCGGCATCATCTTCCCGAACCCCAATGCGCCCACCGGCATACTGATGCCGCTCGATGGCATCGAGCAGATACTCAGGGCCAATCCGGATTCGGTAGTGGTGGTGGATGAGGCGTATGTGGATTTTGGTGGCGAAACCGCTATCAGTCTGGTTGATCGCTTCCCGAATCTTCTGGTAACGCAAACCCTGTCCAAGTCGCGCTCGCTGGCTGGGCTGCGGGTCGGGCTGGCGGTAGGGCACGCAGATCTGATCGAGGCGCTTGAGCGGATCAAGAACAGTTTCAACTCCTATCCGCTGGACCGCCTGGCGATTGCCGGTGCAGTGGCCGCGTTCGAGGATCGCAGTTGGTTTGATGCCTGCTGCAATGCGGTGATTGATAGTCGTGAACAGTTGATTGCGGCGCTTACTGAACAAGGTTTTGAGGTGCTGCCTTCAGCGGCGAATTTTGTTCTCGCCCGTCACCCGGGAAGAGATGCGGCTGAACTGGCTGCTGGCTTGCGGGAGCGTCGGGTGATCGTGCGACATTTCCGGCAGCCGCGCATTGAGCAGTTTCTGCGTATTACTGTAGGTACGCCCGAGCAGAACCGGGCACTCCTGGAGGCGTTGAACAGCCTGCTGCAAGGCTGATCAACCTGCCATAACTATCAGGAGTCGAAGGTCGGCCGTGCGCTGACCTCGGCGGTAAAGGAAATAGGCTCTCCTTCACGCAGCACCTCCAGCGTGACAGGCTCGCCAGGTTGGGTGCGGGCGACCACATTCATGGCCTGGCGGCCAGAAATCGCAGGCTCACCGGCAATGCTGAGAATTACGTCGCCAGGGCGCAGGCCTGCGACCCACGCCGGGCCGTTACGATACACACCTGATACAACAATGCCTCGCGCCTGGATCAATCCGAAGGACTCCGCCAGCTCATCGGTCAGCGGTTGTACCTCAACACCGAGCCAGCCGCGAATGACCCGGCCCTGCTCGATAATCTGTTCCATCACGTTAACTGCCAGCGGCGCAGGAATGGCAAAGCCGATACCCTGGGAGCCACCGGACTGGGAGAAGATAGCGGTGTTGATGCCAATGAGCCGGCCGTAGGCATCGATCAAGGCGCCACCGGAGTTACCCTGGTTGATAGCAGCATCCGTCTGGATGAAGTCCTCATAGGTGTTCAGTCCCAATTGATTGCGACCAGTGGCGCTGATAATACCCTTGGTCACGGTCTGGCCCAGGCCGAAGGGGTTGCCGATCGCCAGTACGATGTCCCCGGTATGCAGTTGTTCGCCCTTGCTGAGGGTTGCTACCGGCAGATCCGGCAGGTCAATCTTGAGCACGGCGATATCGGTTTCCGGGTCGGTGCCAATCAGTTCGGCCATCGCTTCGCGGCCGTCCTGCAATGCAACCAGGATGCCATCGGCACCGGCGACGACGTGGTTATTGGTGACCAGATAACCGTCCTGACGCAGGATCACCGCAGAACCGAGGCTGGATTGCTGTCGATTGGGATTATGCATGGGCGGTGTGTAATCACCGAGGATCTGGCCGTTGAGTCCGGAACTGCCGCTGCTGATGCGCCTCTGTTTAATAGTAAAGATGTTGGCCACTGCCGGTGCGGCATGGTTTACCGCCTCGCTGAAAGACACCACGCCAACGGATGGGGTCAGAGCTGACGCCATCGGTAGGCTGCTTCGGGTCGCGGGTAGCCCCACCAGCTGTGGAAATTGCTGAACAATCAGCAGAGCCAGCAGCAGGCCGCAAATGGCGGGCCAGCCCAGATTACGCAATAAACCTTTCAAGTGGGCTACCTTCACAGGGACTGCCGAAAAGGCAGCGGTTGGTCATTATAAGGACATTCATATGGATCTGTGTTAAACCGAATGAGAACAATTGCGCAAAGCAGCAAAACTCTTTTGTTTCAATAAGGTAGATGAATCATGACCAAGTGTTCCGAACTGGTGGCGTATTGCAACAACTTGCTGGATTGCGGCGCCTATACGGATTATTCCCCCAATGGGTTGCAGATAGAGGGTCGTAACGAGGTTGGCCGCATCGTCACCGGTGTTACCGCCAGTCAAGCGCTGATCGAAGCGGCCGCGGATGCCGGTGCTGATCTACTGCTGGTGCACCATGGTTATTTCTGGCGCGGCGAGGCACCAACCATTACCGGTCTCAAGCAACGACGCATCCGCGCCTTGTTGGAGCATGATATCAACCTCGTCGCCTATCACCTACCGCTTGATGCACATGCCAAATACGGAAACAATGTCCAGCTGGCTGAGTTGCTGGGTTGGCATATCAGTGGAGGACTGGAACCGAATAATCCTCGCTCGATTGGGCTTCAAGGGGCGTTGCAGGAAGAAACCAGTGGCCTGGAGTTGGCACGCCAGCTGGAAGCGAAATTGGGGCGTAAGCCCCTGTTCATCGCCGGGCATGATCGCCCGGTCAAACGCATCGCCTGGTGTACTGGTGGCGCCCAGGGCTATATCGAGAAAGCGGTAGCGCTGGGTGTGGATGCCTTCATTACCGGTGAGGTTTCTGAACAGACCTACCATATCGCACGCGAATGCGGGATTAATTTCTATGCCGCCGGGCATCATGCTACCGAGCGTTACGGGGCGCAGGCGCTGGGTGAACACCTTGCTGAGCGCTTTGATATCGAGCACCGCTTTATTGATATCGACAATCCGGTCTGAGTCCGGCACATCACAAAACCTGCAATAACGTCGGGTAATCCGCCAGCGCTACCCGACGTGGGTGAATATGCTTATAACTGAAAGATATTGAAGGGTCATTTATTATAAGGGCTGTGTCTTGCTACAATGCGGCCCTCTTGAAGTGTCCTTTGTTCACCGTCGTGAGTACCCCATGCTGGAAAAACTGACCCATCTCAAACAGCTGGAAGCCGAAAGCATCCACATCATTCGTGAGGTTGCCGCGGAATTCCAGAACCCGGTAATGCTGTATTCCATCGGTAAGGACTCCGCCGTCATGCTGCACCTGGCGCGCAAGGCCTTCTACCCGGGCCGCCTGCCTTTCCCGGTGCTACACGTGGACACTGGCTGGAAGTTCCGCGAGATGTACAGCTTCCGCGAGCGGATGGTCGAAGAGATGGATCTGGATCTGCTGGTGCACATGAACCCGGAGGGTGTCGAGCAGGGTATTGGCCCCTTCACCCATGGCAGCGCAGTACATACCGACGTGATGAAGACTCAGGGTCTGAAGCAGGCGCTGGATAAATACGGCTTTGATGCCGCTTTTGGCGGTGCACGCCGTGACGAGGAAAAGTCCCGTGCCAAGGAGCGTGTCTATTCCTTCCGCGACAAGCATCACCGCTGGGATCCGAAGAACCAGCGGCCCGAGCTGTGGAACATCTATAACGGCAAGGTGCACAAGGGCGAGAGCATCCGCGTGTTCCCCCTGTCCAACTGGACCGAGCTGGATATCTGGCAATACATCTATCTGGAAGGCATTCCGATCGTACCGCTGTACTTCGCCGCCGAGCGTCCGGTGGTCAACCGCGACGGCGCGCTGATCATGGTCGATGACGAACGCATGCCGCTGAATCCGGGTGAAACCCCGGAAATGAAAATGGTGCGCTTCCGCACCCTAGGCTGCTACCCCCTGACCGGCGCCGTGGAATCCACCGCCGCGACGCTGCCGGAAATCATCCAGGAAATGCTCCTGACCCGCACGTCCGAGCGCCAGGGCCGCGTGATCGACCACGATCAGGCCGGGTCGATGGAAGAAAAGAAACGTCAAGGTTATTTCTAAGCGCCCAGCCCGGAGAATTATGTAATGAGTCACCAATCTGATCTGATCAGCCAGGATATTCTGGCCTATCTGGGGCAGCATGAGCGCAAGGAGCTTTTGCGTTTTCTTACCTGCGGTAACGTTGATGACGGCAAGAGCACGCTGATCGGGCGTCTGTTGCACGATTCCAAGATGATCTACGAAGATCATATGGAAGCCATCACCCGTGACTCGAAGAAGTCCGGCACCACAGGCGAGGACGTGGATCTGGCGCTGCTGGTCGACGGCCTGCAGGCCGAGCGTGAGCAGGGCATCACCATTGATGTTGCCTATCGCTATTTCTCCACGGCCAAGCGCAAGTTCATCATCGCCGACACCCCCGGCCATGAGCAGTACACCCGCAACATGGCGACCGGTGCATCCACCTGTGATCTGGCGATCATCCTGATCGACGCCCGTTATGGCGTGCAGACCCAGACCCGCCGGCACAGCTTCATTGCCTCGTTGCTGGGTATCCGGCATATCGTCGTGGCGGTGAACAAGATGGACTTGCTGGACTTCGACGAGGCCGTCTTCAACAACATCTGCGCCGATTACAGTGCCTTTGCCGAGGGCCTGGAAACTCTGGCCGACAGCACCGTGCATTTTGTGCCTATGTCTGCCCTGAAGGGCGACAACGTGGTTAACCGCAGCGAACGCAGCCCTTGGTACAACGGCCCGTCACTGATGGAGATTCTGGAAACGGTTGATGTTTCCGCTGACCGCAACCTGACGGATCTGCGCTTTCCGGTGCAGCTGGTGACCCGGCCCAACCTCAACTTCCGCGGCTTCGCCGGCACCATTGCTTCCGGCGTGGTGAATAAAGGCGACGAGCTGGTGGTGCTGCCGTCGGGCAAGACCAGTCGGGTCAAATCCATTGTCACCTTTGATGGTGAGCTGGACGTAGCTGGCGCGGGTCAGGCCGTGACGCTGACCATGGAAGACGAGATCGATATCTCCCGTGGCGATATGCTGACCCACGTGGACAACCGCCCGACGGTCGGTGATTTGTTCGACGCCAGTCTGGTGTGGATGTCCGAGCAGCCTATGCAGCCGGGGCGCAAGTACGATATCAAGCGCGCCACCAGCTACAGCCCCGGCTCCTTTACCCGTATTCACTTCCGCCAAGACGTCAACACCCTGGCCCATGAAGAGGCCGGCGAGCTGGCGCTGAACGAGATAGGCCGGGTGGAGCTGGCACTGGAACGGCCGATCGCCTATGACGATTACCGCGCCAACCGTACTACCGGCGCCTTTATCGTCATCGACCGCATGACCAACGGCACCGTGGGTGCCGGCATGATCGTGGCCAGGGAACAGGGCGGGCAGGGCGGTGCAGGTCTGCCGCAGGGTGAGTTTGCCCACGTTACCCCGGCCGAGCGTGCCATTCGTTATGGCCAGGAACCGGTAACCCTGCTGTTTACCGGGCTGTCCGGTGCGGGCAAGAGCACTCTGGCTTACGCGGTGGAGCGTCACCTGTTCAACCGTGGCCGCGCCTGCTTCGTGCTGGACGGTAAGGTCATGCGTCAGGATCTGAGCAAGGGGCTGGGCCGCGATGCGGCTGGCCGTGCCGAGAACCTGCACAAGGGCGCCCGCGTTGCCCGCCAGCTGAACCAGGCTGGGCTGATTGCGCTGGCCGCCTTCGTCGCGCCGACCATAGAAAGCCGCGCCACCGCCAGGCACATTCTCGGCAACCGTTGCTTGACGGTGCACCTGAATCCGCCGCTGGAGGTATGCCAGGCAAGGGATCCGTCCGGTCTGTACGCCGCCGGGGAAGAGGGCACCATTCCGGGTGTCTCCTATCCTTACGAAGTGCCGGAAGACGCCGACCTGGTGATCAACACCGCCGAGCTGGATCTGGCGACCTGTGTCGACAGGGTGCTGGATCTGCTGCGTGAGCGTTCGGTCATCTGATGTTTCCTCCGGCGGGCAGCGACGCCCGCCGCGCATTGCGCGCAAATTGTGTATCCTGTGCCGCCTCAACTCTGGATGCGGCACGGGAGCCAACCCCCATGAAACCTGCTGATATCGACTTCATGCGTGAGGCCATCGCCGAAGCGCGCAAGGCTGCGGAGCTGGGCGAAGTGCCCGTCGGTGCGGTACTGGTGCATGAAGGCAAGATCATTGGCCGCGGTTTCAACCGTCCCATCAGCAGCAACGACCCCAGTGCCCATGCGGAAATGATTGCCCTGCGCGAGGCCGCCAGCGCCACCGCCAATTACCGTCTTCCTGGTACTACGCTCTACGTCACCCTCGAACCCTGCACCATGTGCTCCGGACTATTGGTACACAGCCGTGTTGGCCGTCTCGTATTCGGTGCCAGTGAGCCCCGTTCAGGCGCGGTAATCAGTCGTAGCCAGGTATTGGATCAGCCGTGGCTGAACCACCGGGTGCAAGTGGAGGGCGGAGTGCTGGCGGAAGAGTGCGGAGCGGTATTGCGCGAGTTCTTCAAAGCACGGCGCTAGCCGCCAGGCCAGCCCGGCATGCTTAAATTCCCTGTGGTAACTGCTCCAGAATCCCCGGCGCGTGATACTGCTCCTGCGGCAGCTGCGGGGTCTCGGCCTGTGGCTGGGTTACCCAGGTGAGCACTTCATAATAACGGCGGATATTCTGTAAGTAATGCACCGGCTCACCCCCCCGGGCGTAGCCGTAGCGGGTCTGGCTGTACCATTGTTTCTTGGACAGCAACGGCAGGTGGTCCTTGACGTCAATCCAGCGGTTCGGGTCTCGGCCGCTGTTACGGGTCAGCATACGGGCGTCGTCCAGATGTCCCAGGCCAACGTTATACGCTGCCAAGGCGAACCAGGTGCGATCCGGCTCTGGAATATCGGTAGACAGCTGGTCACGCACCCACACCAGATAGCGCGCACCACCGCTGATACTCTGCGCCGGGTCAACCCGGTTGGTTACACCGACAAACTTGGCGGTGGGCAGAGTCAACATCATCAAGCCGCGTACGCCAGTCGGTGAGCGCGCTTCGGGATCCCACAGCGATTCCTGATAAGCCATGGCCGCCAGCAATCGCCAATCCATGCCCTGCTGATCAGCCGATTGACGAAAGAGTTGTTCGAAGCGTGGTAGCCGCTGCTGCATATGCCGAGCAAAGGCACGGGCGCCGACGTAATCGAGTACGTCGGCGTGGCCATAGAAGCGTTCCAGCAACTGATCCAGGGTGCCATCGGCACGAATGCTGTCGAAGAACTTATTCACTTCCACCAGCAGACTGTCATCCTCACCGCCGGCCAGTGCCCATGCCATGGGCTGGGTTGGCCCAAGATCAAAACCCACATGCAGCGAGGGATAGAAAGCCTGGTTGACCACCAGCTCGTTGGAATAAACCACAGTGAGATCGATCTCGCCATCGTTGACCATGCGCAGCAGGTCAACGGTTTCCAGATTGTCCGACTCCTCGAATACCAGCTGTGGATGCTCGCTCTGCAATTGACGCAGTTGGTCAGCCAGCGCGCTCCCCTTGAGCACAGTGATGCGTCGATCGTAAAGATCCTCGATGCTTCCGGGTTGCCGATCGCCCCTGCGGTACACCACTTGCGGGGTAACCTGCAGATAGGGTTCGGCAAAATGCACCTGCTCAACACGATTGGGGTTGACGGTGAGTCCCGCAGCGGCGATATGCGGGCCCTTGCCATCAATCAATCGTTGATACAGGTCGTCCAGCGTGGGGCTGGTAATCATATCCAGTTCAAGCTGCAGGCTATCAGCGAAGCGCTTGCTCAACTCGTATTCGAGCCCGGTGTCGCCGTGCCGACCCAGGTAATAGGTTGTCGGCGTATTGCGGGTGATCACGCGCAAGGTGCCATCCTCACGCAGCTGTTCCAGGCGGCTGGGTTGTTCACAGGCAACCAGCAACGCCGAGCACACCAGCGCGAGGGTGGTAGCAACAACAGGATGAGGAGGGGATCGGGTCATGGCCTCAGTATATGTAAATCCACTCACCGGCAATAGGGCACGATTGTCAGGCTCTGTAATAGTGTGCGCCTGATCGCCCGTCCGGCTTGGCAAGATGGCCCCAACTCGCAACCTGGGGTATCCTATGCGCCTTCTTTTTCCAATATTCCAAGTCTCCGAGGCCGATACCAACATGCATATCCTGCGTGGAGCCCCAGTCCTTTCCGATTTCCGGCGCAACAAGCTGCTCACGCGCCTGCAACAGCAGGTTCCCGCTGTCACTGCGGTGTACGCTGAATTCATGCATTTTGCCGATCTGACTGGCGAGCTGGCCGAGCAGGATCAGGCGGTACTGAGCCGTCTACTCAAGTATGGCCCGTCGGTTGCTGTCGAGGAGTCCAGTGGCAGTCTGGTATTGGTGCTGCCGCGTTTTGGCACTATTTCTCCCTGGTCGAGCAAGGCCACGGATATCGCGCATAATTGCGGCCTGAAAATGATCAGCCGGCTGGAGCGCGGCATTGCCTATTACATCAGCGGCGAGCTGAACGCGGCCGAGCTGCAGCACGTCACCGCACTGCTGCATGACCGCATGACCGAGCTGGCGCTGGACAACGTGGAAGCTGCCGCGCAGCTGTTCCACCATACCGAGCCCAAGCCGTTCAACCGCGTGGATATTCTGCAAGGCGGCAAGGCTGCGCTGGAACAGGCCAACACCGAGCTGGGCCTGGCGCTGGCCGATGACGAGATCGACTACCTGGTAGAGAGCTTCAAGGGGCTGGGTCGCAACCCCAGCGACGTCGAGCTGATGATGTTTGCCCAAGCCAACTCCGAGCACTGCCGCCACAAGATCTTCAACGCCAGTTGGGATATCGATGGCCAGGCGCAGGACAAGAGCCTGTTCGGCATGATCAAGAACACCTATCAGATGCGCAGCGAAGGTGTGCTGTCTGCGTACAAGGACAACGCTGCCGTCATCGAAGGCTTTGTCGGTGGTCGCTTCTTCCCCGAGCCGGACACCGCGGAATACCGCGCCCATCAGGAGCCGATCCATATCCTGATGAAGGTCGAGACCCACAACCACCCGACCGCTATTTCACCGTTCTCTGGCGCCTCTACCGGGTCCGGTGGTGAAATCCGTGATGAAGGCGCTACCGGGCGCGGCGGCAAGCCCAAGGCGGGTCTGACTGGCTTTACCGTATCCAACCTGCGTATTCCCGGCTTTGAACAGCCGTGGGAAGAGGACAACGGCAAACCGGGTCGCATCGTCACCCCACTGCAGATCATGATCGACGGCCCGCTCGGCGGCGCCGCGTTCAACAACGAATTCGGCCGTCCCGCACTGACCGGCTACTTCCGTACCTTCGAGCAGACCGTACCTTCGCCCCGTGGCCCGGAAATCCGCGGTTATCACAAGCCGATCATGATTGCCGGTGGTCTGGGCAACATCCGCGCTGACCATGTCGAGAAAGCCGAGATTCCGGTTGGCGCCAAGCTGATCGTACTGGGCGGCCCGGCCATGCTGATCGGTCTGGGTGGCGGCGCGGCTTCCTCCATGGCTACCGGCAGCAGTGCCGAAGACCTGGATTTTGCCTCGGTGCAACGGGAAAACCCGGAAATGGAGCGCCGCTGTCAGGAAGTCATCGACCGTTGCTGGCAGCTGGGCGACAGGAACCCCATCGCCTTCATCCATGATGTCGGGGCGGGCGGTCTGTCCAACGCCTTCCCTGAGCTGGTCAACGACGGTGGCCGCGGCGGCGTCTTCGAGCTGCGCAATATCCCGAATGACGAGCCGGGCATGAGCCCACTGGAAATCTGGTCAAACGAATCCCAGGAACGCTACGTGATGGCCGTGCCGAACGCCGACTTCGAGCGTTTCCAGGCCATCTGCGAGCGCGAGCGTTGCCCCTTCGCCGTGGTCGGTGAAGCCACCGAAGAGCAACTGCTGGTACTCAATGACAGCCACTTCGACAACCAGCCGGTCGATATGCCGCTGTCTGTACTGCTGGGCAAGGCGCCGCGCATGCACCGCAGCGTGACCCGCGAAGCCGAGCAGGGCGACGACTTTGACGCCACCGCCGTCGCGCTGGAAGAAGCCGCGCTGCGCGTACTGCGCCTGCCGGCCGTCGCCAGCAAGAACTTCCTGATCACCATTGGCGACCGCAGCATTACCGGCCTGGTTGCCCGCGATCAGCTGGTTGGCCCCTGGCAGGTGCCGGTTGCCGACTGCGCGGTTACCGCTACCAGCTTCGACGTGCACACCGGTGAAGCCATGGCCATGGGCGAACGCACACCGCTGGCGCTGCTTGACGCTCCGGCTTCCGGCCGCATGGCCGTGGCTGAAACCGTCACCAACCTGGCGGCTGCGCGCATCGAAAACCTGTCGGATATCCGCCTGTCCGCCAACTGGATGGCCGCTGCCGGTCACCCTGGCGAAGACGCCCGCCTGTACGACACGGTCAAGGCCGTCGGCATGGAGCTGTGCCCCGAGCTGGGCATTACCGTGCCGGTAGGCAAGGACTCCATGTCCATGCAGACCCGCTGGAGCGATGACGGCCAGGACAAGAGCGTTACCTCGCCGATGTCGCTGATCGTGACCGGCTTTGCCCCGGTGCAGGACGTACGCCGCACCCTGACCCCGCAACTGCGCGTGGATCAGGGCGATACCGATCTGATCCTGATCGACCTGGGTCGTGGCCAGAACCGTCTCGGCGGTTCCGCGCTGGCGCAGGTGTACAACCGCATCGGCCAGCAGGTACCGGATCTGGACGACGCCGAAGACCTGAAAGCCTTCTTTGCGGTGATCCAGGGCCTGAACCAGGACGACCTGCTGCTGGCCTATCACGACCGTTCCGACGGCGGCCTGCTGGCCAGCGTCGCGGAAATGGCCTTCGCCGGCCATTGCGGTGTGGAACTCAATATGGACGTGCTGGCAGATAACGCCAGTGAGCTGCCCGCTGCCCTGTTCAACGAAGAACTGGGTGCGGTGATTCAGGTGCGTCAGGACGATACCGAAGCGGTTCTCAGCCAACTGGCCGCCGCCGGCCTGGGTGATTGCAGCGCCGTGATCGGCCAGCCCAAGGCCGCGCAACAGCTGGACTTCTATTACGCAGGCGAAGCCGTGCTCTCCGGCACCCGTGCCGACTGGCAGCAAGCCTGGAGCGAAACCAGCTGGCAGATCCAGCGCCTGCGTGACAACGCCGAGTGCGCCGACGAGGAGCACGAGCGCCTGGCCGACGACAAGAACCCGGGTCTGCAGGCGATGCTCAGCTATGACATCAACGAAGATGTCGCCGCACCCTACCTCAACTCCGGCATGCGCCCGGCGGTGGCTATCCTGCGCGAGCAGGGCGTCAACGGCCAGGTGGAAATGGCCGCTGCGTTCACCCGCGCCGGCTTCACCGCCATCGACGTACACATGAGCGATATTCTCAGTGGCCGCGTTGACCTGGCCGACTTCCGTGGTCTGGTCGCCTGTGGCGGCTTCTCCTACGGTGACGTACTCGGCGCCGGCGAAGGCTGGGCCAAATCGATCCTGTTCAACGAACATGCTCGCCAGGCCTTCACTGACTTCTTCGCCCGTCCGGATACCTTTACCCTGGGCGTGTGCAACGGCTGCCAGATGCTGTCCAACCTGCGCGAACTGATCCCCGGCAGCGACCACTGGCCGCGCTTCGTCCGTAACCGTTCCGAGCAGTTTGAGGCACGGATGGCGATGGTCGAAGTCCAGCCCTCGCCGTCGGTATTCCTCAGCGGCATGGTCGGCTCGCGCATGCCGATCGCCATCGCCCACGGTGAAGGCTTTGCCGAGTTTGCCGACAGCGCCGCGGTTGACGCCTGCGAAGCCAGCAGCAGCGTCGCTCTGCGCTTTGTCGACAACCACGGTCGCATGACCGACCGCTACCCGGCCAACCCCAACGGCTCCCCGCGTGGCATCACCGGCCTGACCAACCGCGACGGCCGCGTCACCATCATGATGCCGCACCCGGAACGGGTCTTCCGCACCGTCCAGAACTCCTGGCACCCGGATGACTGGAGCGAAGATGGCGCCTGGATGCGCATGTTCCGCAATGCCAGAGTCTGGGTAGGCTGACGCCTAAACCCGCAGCATACGAATCCCGGCCCAGAGCCGGGATTCGTTTCATTTACCCCATACACTGTTATCCTCGGCGCCGATGATCCATGGTTCGGGGGAAAGGGGCGTACGTATTTACAGCCACCGCATATGTCTATTCTTAATCACTTGTGCGGCAGCGATCTTGTCGGGGTGTACAACCAGTCACGTCAGCCAAAACAGTCATTGGGATATCGACAATCCCTATGCAAATGTTGACTGGAGCCGCTACCTGAAGGTTAAGGCCAATTTCCATACGCACACGACCCGAGCTGGCGGACGCTTGAGTCCGGCAGAAGCTGTCAAAGAATATGACAGGCTGGGGTATGGCGTGCTGTCCATAACGGATCACGGCAGCGTCACGTGGCCGTGGGATAGCTACATGCACAATCCTGAGCAGCTTGGGATGGTTGCCGTGCAGGGTTCAGAGCTCTCGAGCAGTCACGATTTGGGGGTGTATTTTTCTGATGTCTCGGGAAAAAGCACTCTATCCGATACGCTGGCGGGGGTAAGAAGCCAGAATGGGCTGGGGGTCATGTTCCATCCCGGGCGCTACAACTGGTCGACGCAGCAGTACGTTGACCTGTACAGCGAATGGCATGAGTTGGTCGGTATGGAGGTCTTCAACCAGGGAGACCGCTATCGCGGAGATCGCAAGACATGGGATGCCTTGCTGTCGGTTCTGATGCCCCAAGGGCGACCTGTCTGGGGCTTCTCCAACGATGACATGCATAAGCCCGGCCATGTCGGCAGAAACTGGAATGTGCTACTGCTGCCCGAGTTGTCGGCAGAAACGGTGCGAACAGCTATCGAGCAAGGCGCTTTTTTCTTCGTCTATGCGCCGAAAGGACACAAGGGTGCGATGCCGCCTGTCGTCAAAGCAATTGAAGTCGATGCGCAGAAGGGCATCATCCGGATAACAGCGACAGACTACGCAAGGATTGAATGGATATCCGCAGGCAGGATCGTGCATCGCGGAGAGATGATGGATTTGGCAGAAAAAAGTAATGTTCACGGTTATGTACGTATTGTTCTTCATGCCAAAGATGGCGGTTCGCTCATAGGGACTCAACCGATGCGGATTCAGCCGCGATAGAGCCAACTACGCTGCGCTCCGTTGCCGCCCATTACCACGGCGTTAAATCAGTAGTGATACCGAAGCTGGGCGATAAGCAAAGCGTCATCCGTGACTTTGTAAACTATTCGGTGTTCTTCGTTGATCCGGCGGGACCAGTACCCGGCGAGGCTGTGTTTGAGGGGCTCAGGTTTACCAGCACCTTCGAACGGTTCTCGCTTGGTCTCTTTGATTAGCTTGTTGATTCGGTTAAGAATCTTTTTGTCGGTTTTCTGCCAGTATAGATAGTCTTCCCAGGCGTTCTCGGAGAAGATGAGTTTCATTCAAGAAGTTCCTTTCCTTGACCACCGCCTTGCTCCAGCTCGACGACGGATTCCAGCAAACGCCGGGCGTTTTTTGGTGCGCGCAGGAGGTAGGCGGTCTCTTGTAACGCCTCGTAGTCCTCCAGGGAGATCATTACTACGGACTGCGACTTACTCCGGGTGATGATCACAGGGGAATGGTCTTCACAGACCTGCTCCATGGTTTTTGCTAGATTGGTTCTAGCGGCTGTGTAGCTAATGGCATCCATAAGTCTACTCCTGTACAGGATGTTGAGCATGGTCAGGATACCGTACGTCAAAGAATTTAACAATCGCTGCACAGCGACCGATTTTCCGCCGCTTCGCGGCTCCAAGCCGGCGCGTGAGCCAGGTATTATGGCGTCACTTTTAAGCCGCATTGACAAGTGTTACGTGACACAACCCACTCCTTCAATGATCTGTCCCCGGCCTGTGCATAAGGCGGGTGACGCTACATGGTCGGTGGCCAATGCCACTATGGGTGGGTCAAAATTATTGGCCAGAGGTGGGTCAGATTAATTGGCCATTAACAGGTGAGCCCAATATCGAGATTCTGATGCGCCATCGGGCTGTGCTGTTTGGTAAGCTGGGCCTGTTTCTGATGTATGCCGCTTTTCAGCCATCATTGCAGCCGCTGGCGATTATTGTCGGTCTTGTCAGCGTTGTGTCCTTCATCGCTATTGCATGGTCAGTTGGCGGTTACAATGAGCCTGTTGGCAAGGTCATCCTCGCCGACATTGTTGCCTTTGTTGCCTTTGTTGCCTTTGTTGCGCTTGTAGCCGCCGGGACGATCCATATCCTCAGCCGAAGCCAGAGCTGATAGAGCCCGGATCTGCTGGTCACCGGGCGCATGATCTTGCAGAACAACACAACAGGAGTTAAGCGGAATGTATGTCCCCAGCCACTTCAAGGAAGATGATGTCAGCAAGCTGCAGCAATACATTCGTGATTACGGCTTTGGTTTGCTGGTGATCGCTGATGAGTCTGGAATTGAAGCGAACCACGTGCCTTTTTATCTGAGCATGGAAAAGGACGATTCTCTTGGACGCCTGCAGTGTCATTTGGCGCGAAGCAATCCGGTCTGGAAGCGTCTGCACGATGGGGCCCGAGTGCTTGCGGTGTTTCAGGGGCCAAATGCGTATATATCTCCTGCCTGGTACGAAACCAAGGAGGAAAGCGGAAAGGTTGTTCCAACATGGAACTATCTGGCCGTTCATGCCGAGGGGCGCGCTCGAGTGATAGAGGACTCGGCGTGGCTGAAGCAGCATCTTCACAAGCTGACCGATCAGCACGAATCGGGTATGAATGACCCATGGTCTGTCGCCGATGCGCCAACTGACTACATTGACCGTTTGGTGCGGGCGATTGTTGGTGTGGAGATCGAAATTGATTCGCTGACGGGCAAGCTGAAAGCGAGCCAGAATCAGCCGGAGCGTAACAGGGCGGGTGTCAGAATGGGCCTTGAAGCCATGGAAAGGGCGCAGAGCCATGGCATGTCCAGGTTGATCAGCTGACGGATGAAGATCATTGATCTGGATACCGGAAAAGGAGTCCGGGTCATCGAATCACTCAAGCTGGCCGGTTGAGCGTTTGATCCTTTGCGCGGGGCTGGTTATCCAAGTGAGATCGGAATGTTATGCTCGGCCTCCCTTGATTCGATGCCGAGCATCATGTGATCGCCGTCTCTGATAATCCGCTTACTGAAATCTATCGCGATGAATGGCTGCTGGCCGTCCATAAACCCGCCGGTTTGTTAGTGCACCGCAGCCCGATCGATCGTCATGCTACCGAGTTTGCCTTGCAATATGCCCGTCAGTTGAATGGCGGTGAGCATGTTTATCCTTGTCATCGGCTGGATCGACCTACCTCGGGTGTACTTCTGTTTGCCCGTGACCCGCAAACGGCGAGTGCGTTCGGCAAAACCCTGATGGCGGGGCAGGTGGGTAAAATCTATCTGGCGCTCGTGCGCGGCTGGTCAGCAGAACAGGGCAGGATTGATCATGCGTTGCGCGAGCATGTCATTGACCGACGTTGCAAGGAGACGCCGCAGGCGATACGCGAGGCTGTTACGGACTTCAAGCGCCTGGCTATTGCTGAGATACCGGTCGAGGTAGAGCGTTATCCGCAGAGCCGTTATAGCCTGCTGGCGCTGACCCCGGAGACGGGGCGCAAGCATCAGTTACGTCGGCATATGCAGCACATCAGCCATCCGATTGTGGGTGATACCAATTATGGCCGGACAAAGCACAACAGGTATTTTGCCGAGCGTTTCGGTTATAGCCGGTTGATGCTGGCCGCTACCGAGCTGGTCTTTGAACATCCGGCGACCGGCCGGACACTGCGACTGCAGTGTCCGCCGGAGGCCAGTTTCATGCAGGTACTGTCGATTTTCGATGAGCTGCCGTTACTCTTGAGTGCGGGGCTCAGTCGAGAATCAGTACATGCCCATCGCTGGGATTGATGCGGCCGTTGACCAGCGTCTCAACCAGTGCCGAGCCGCTTTCCAGGCCCTGATGGCTCTGCAGTTGCAGCCAGGGTGAGGCGGGGTTGCGTACCCGGTCAATGAAGCTCAGCTGGGCTTCGTTGAAGCGACGGGTCACTTCGGCCGGGCCCCAGTCGGCATTGCGCTTGCGGATCTGGTTGGGGGCGAAGTAGGCCTGCGGTTGCGGGCCGGCCAGGTTCAGATCCTGTTGACTGATGTGATCCTGGCTGTGCGCCGAGCCGGCGTAGCAGTCATGTACCAGGGTGCCCTTGAAGTGGTTGTGGATGCGCTGGCGCAGCTCGCCGTTGCCGGAGAAGTCCACGTACAGTGTCGGTACCGATGCGTCCAGCGACTCCAGTTCGTCATAGCTGACGGTGCGATCGTAGCAACCCAGATTGTCGACGTAGCCGCGGTTGCTGTCCGAGGTGATACCGACCAGTTCCACGCCCTTGTTCTGCAGGCAGAACAGGGTACCGAAGGCGGTCTTGCTTGAGGCGCTCGACACCAGAATGCGTTTGGCATCAAAGAAGCCATTGTCTTCCAGATAGTCAGCCAGCATGAATGAGGTGATGAACAGCGGGCGCAGCAGCATCTGGTAGTCTTCGTTCTCGGCACGGTAGGCGGCGTCAGTGCTGTTGCGCTGGTATTGGTTGTAAGCTGAGACCAGATCCAGGCGATGCGCGCTGCCATCATAGAAGCCGCGTTCGCTGACGCGCACCGGCTCAACCACCAGATGTGTGGCGATCGGCCAGTAGCCGTAGAAGCGCTCGCCGATTGCCAGACCCTCAACGGTGGTCTCAACGATCTCGGCAAAACCCCAGGCCGGCATGTGGCCCCAGGCCGTGTCTTCGGTAGGGAAGTAGTTCCAGTAGCGCAGGTGCGGGGTGTCGCCGAAGGCAGCATAGGTGATGTTGTTGGTGGTCAGTGCCAGACGGCTGATTTTCAGCAGCGCCTGGCCGGGTTGCAGATCACCCTGGGTTTGGGTAACGATGCGGGTGCGTGCAAGATCACGCTTGTCTGTTTGCAGGCTATGGATCTGAGTCATGATGGGCTCCTTCGGGAATAATCTTGCTATACAGCGTACGCCAGCCAGAGGCGGGTCGGGTTCGGATAATCATGAGCAGCAGGACAACCCCAACAAGCCGCAGTAAACCGCTGAAACGGCCTACTCAGGCCCGTGCCCGGTTCACCGTGCAGGCGATATTCGAGGCCTATGTTCGGATTTGGCAGCGTGACGGCTGGGAAGGTCTGACCACCCGGGCGGTGGCGTTGGAAGCCGGTGTGGCCATCGGCACCCTTTATGACTACTTTCCCAGCAAGGAAGCGCTGCACTCGGCCTATGTACGCCACTGCATGGAAACCCTGATCGCCGCGGTGGATGAGCAGGCGGTACAGGCGAGCGGGCTGAGCTGGCAGCAGCGCATCGGTCTGGTGGTGCGGCTGCTGTGCGGGTTGCACGAGCTGTCCTGGTTTCATCCGGACATGCTGGCGTTGGAGCCACGGATTGCCGAGCAGAAGCATCAGCAGCGCGCCTGGGCAGAGTTCATCGACCTGTGGCGGCGGGTGTTCGACGCCTGTGCCGATCTGCCGGTTCGGCCTGATGACAGTCTCATCGAGGCGCTGCATCTGGCGGTGTGGGGTGGGCGTCGCTATGCCATGCAGCTGCGACTGGATGAGCCTCGCCTGCAGCAGTGGGCGGCGGAAATGGAACAGCTGTGCCTGTCCAGGCTGAACTCAACTCCCTGAGTCAGAATCTCTGCTCAATCAGATGCCACAGTCCGTTCCAGAACGTATTGGAAGGCGCGCCGCTGGCAGCTGTAATATAGTGATGGCACTCGCTCCACTGACCTTAAGGATCTGTCTTCTTGTCTGACTCACGACGCCTACCGCGCTGGCTGTTGTTGGTACTTCCCTTGGTGCTGTTGTTAGGTTGGTTTGGCTGGCGCGACTGGCAGGGCCCCGAGCTGCCCGGGTACCGTCTGGAGATGCGACCGCTGGTGCAGCGGGTGGTGTCCAGTGGTGAAGTGGACAGCCAGTCGCTGGCCCGTGTCGGCAGTGAAATCACCGGTGTGGTGAAAGCGCGACATGTGCGAGAGGGTGATCCGGTGTGGGCCGGTGAACTGCTACTGGAGCTGCACGATGAGGAGCAGCAGGCGCGTGTGCGGGAAGCGCAGGCCGCCCTGCAGCAGCTGGTCGACTCCCAGCGACCCCAGACCCGTGCTGCGCTGCGGGAAGCGCAGAACAACCTCGAGCAGGCCACTCGCGAGCGGCAGCGACGTGATCAACTTGTCGAGCGTCAGCTGCTGTCCGCCGAGCAGCGCGAACAGGCGCGTCAGGCCGAGCTCAATGCACAGGTTGCCCGCGACCGTGCGCAACTGGCAGTTGACGCCGCTGCGCCGGGCGGCAGTGATGAGCAGCTGCTGCAACAGCGGTTGGCGGCCGCCAGGGCGGCCCTGCTGCGCACGCAGATTCGGGCGCAATTTGATGGCGTGGTTCAGACCCGCGCGGTGGAGCCGGGTGATGTGGTGCAGCCCGGCGCTGTACTGTTGCAGATAGCTCGGGCTGATAGCCGTGAGATCATAGTGCCGCTGGACGAAAAGGACCTGGAACCGGTAGCAGTCGGTCAATCGGCTCTGGTCATCGCCGATGCCTTTGCGCTCAAGGCGGTGGCCGCAGAGGTCAGCTTCATTGCACCGGTCATCGATACCAACCGCGGCACCGTCGATATTCATCTGCGTTTGCTGGAGCCGGCGGATTTCCTGCGTCATGGCATGACGGTATCGGTTGACATCCGTACCGGTAGCCGGGATCAGGCGCTGGTGTTACCCAACGATGCGTTGCATCAGCGCCGTGGCATGCAGGCTGAGGTGCTGCGCTGGAAGACCGATGGCCGGGTGGAGCTGGTGCCAGTGCAGCTCGGTCTGCGTGGCACGGGACTGACCGAAGTGGTCGACGGGCTGAGTGCGGGCGACGTAGTGCTGGCAACGGATGCAGTGCCGGGTCAGCGCGTGCGGGTCAGAGTCGAACCCCCGTTTGTCGGTGACCGGGAGTGACCGGCATGCGCTTGCTGCTCGCCAGTGCCTGGACAGAGTGGTTGATTGCGCTGCGCTTTCTGCTGGACAACCGCATGCAGACCTTGTTGATTCTGTTCGGAATCACAGTGGGTTCGGCGGTCATTGTCTTTATTACCGCACTGATCACCGGGTTGCAGGAGAATGTGGTGGATCGCACCCTGGGTACTCAAGCGCATATCCGGGTGCTGCCGCTGGACGAGTTCAACCGTTTCGCAGCGCTGCCCGATGGTGCCGTTTCGCTGATGCTGGAAAGCCCCCGGGCTCAGCGACTGCGCTCCATCAGCAATTGGCAGGACGTGGTCTCGCTGCTCGATCAACATCCCGGCCTGACCGCCATCTCGCCGGTGGTCAGCGGGCCGGCGCTGGCCCTGAGTGGTGTGGCGCGGGCCTCGGTAGCGCTGATCGGAATGGAACCGGCGCGCTATGAGCGCATCATCCCCATCAGTGACGATCTGATTGCCGGCAGCTTCCGTGTAGGGGCTGGCCACGCGGTGATCGGCAGCGAGCTGGCCGGGGATCTCGGGCTGAAGACCGGCGACAAGCTGCGGCTGGATGGGGGCGGTGGTCGCGAGGCGGTGGTGGATATTGCCGGCATTTTTGAGCTGGGTGTGCGTGAGCTGGATGCCCGCTACGTATACCTGGATCTGAAGCAGGCGCAGACGCTGCTGGCGCTGCCGGGCGGCGTCACAGTGATCGACGCTCGGGTAGATGAAATCTTTGCCGCCGACGATCTGGCCCGGCGCCTGGAGCGGCTGACCGGATTGAAGGCCGAAAGTTGGATGCAGACCAATGGACAGCTGCTCAATGCCTTGACTTCCCAGAGCATGACTACTGAAATGATTCGGGTGTTCGTGGGTATCTCCGTGGCCTTCGGCATTGCCAGTGTGCTGGCAGTCAGTGTGGTTCAGCGAACCCGGGAAATCGGTATTCTGCGCGCCATGGGCAGCCCACGAGGCCAGATCCTGCGGGTGTTCCTGTTGCAGGGAGGACTGCTTGGGCTGTTCGGTTCAGCTATCGGAGGTGCCGCGGGCTGGAGTCTGGTGCAGGTATTCAATATTTTCGGGCCGGGGTTGTTCTGGGTGCCGGTCGAGCCGGCACTGGTGCCGGTAGCGATGCTGATCGCCACCCTGGCCGGCGTACTTGCCGCGGCGGTGCCGGCGCGCCGTGCAGCCCGCTATGATCCGGCGGTGGCGATCCGTTATGTCTGATCAGGTACTGCGACTGGAAGGGGTCGGCAAGACCTTCAATGCGGGCACTCCGTTGGAAACGACCGTGTTGCGGGATATAGACCTGCAGTTGGCGCGTGGTGAGCTGACTGCGCTGATCGGGCCGTCCGGCTCGGGCAAGAGTACTCTGCTGAATCTGATTGGCCTGCTGGATGTGCCCAGTGTAGGCGAGCTTTATCTGCAGGGCCATGCAACCCGCCACAGCGATGATCCCACGCGTACTCGACTGCGCAATCAGGCGCTGGGTTTCGTGTTCCAGTTCCACCATCTGATCTCAGCCTTCAGCGTGCTGGAAAACGTGCTGATGCCGTTGATCATTCGCAGTGGCCGCCCAACGACCGAAGCGATCGATCTGGCGCGCAGTCTGCTGCGAGAGGTAGGGCTCGAGCATCTGGCGGACAAGAAACCGACGGAGATTTCCGGTGGCCAGCAGCAGCGCGTGGCGATTGCCCGGGCGCTGATTACCCGCCCACCATTACTGCTGGCCGACGAGCCCACGGGCAATCTGGACAGCAAGACGGCGGCCAATATTTTCGAGCTGTTCAGACGGGTCAATGATCAGTTCGGCTGCTCCATTCTGGTGGTCACGCATGATCCTCGGCTGGCGGCCAGCTGTCCGCGCATCGTGCAGCTGGTAGATGGTCGCATCGTCAGTGATGAGCGTAGCCTGTCAGGGGTAAGCTGAAAACAATTGATTGTTATAATATAACAACTCATAATCCCACCCCTTCTCGACCATGGTGGTCGTCGTGTTGGTGGGAGTGGATTATGGAAAAGACAACGTCGTGGCGTTTGGAGGCGCTGCTCCTGGCGGGGTTGATGCCGGTGGGCGCAGCAGCTGGGACAGTAGCATTGCCGGACACCGTGGTAAGCGCCTCAGTGCTGGGTAATCAGGTATCGGAGATGAGCTCGGCCGGTGTGGTGCTGCGTGGTGAGGATCTGATTCGCCGCCGCGCTGCCACGCTTGGCGATACCCTGAGCAGCCTGCCCGGAGTGCATTCCAGTGGTTTCGGCCCGGGGGTGGGGCGGCCGGTTATCCGCGGGCTGGAGGGTAGCCGTGTCAAGGTGCTGAGCGATGGGGTTGATGTGCTTGATGCGTCCACCAGCAGTCCGGATCATGCGATCACCGGTGAGATGCAGTTGCTCGAGCAGATCGAGGTGCTCAAGGGCCCGGCTACTCTGATGTATGGCGGCGGTGCCATTGGTGGTGTAGTCAACCTGATTGACCGACGCGTACCGACCTATGTGCCGGAGCGCGGCATCGAGGCTGATCTGGAGTTGCGCGGTAATACCGTGGCCGATGAGCGTGCAGGTGCCTTTGGCCTCACCGCCGGTGCTGGACAGTTTGCGCTGCGGCTGGAAGGCAGCAAATCGGACGCTGATCCCTATAGGATTCCCGGCAGCCCATCGCGTCAGGCGGGAGCCTTCAATGAGTCTGATTCGATGGCGTTGGGTCTGAGTTGGATCCTTGACCGTGGCTACCTGGGGCTGGCCTACAGCGAGCAGAACCGGGAATACGGCCTGCTGGCCCATGAGCATGCTGATTGCCATACCCACGGGCCGCGGTGGCACTGTGGCGGTCATGGGCACGGTCATGATGATCATGATCATGAGCATGAGGAAGACGCCGCCTCTATCGATATGCGCCAGCGCCGTTGGGATGTGCGTGGCGAGTATCAGGATCCCTTTGCCGGTTTAGAGCGCGTACGCCTACGCATGGCGCATACCGATTACAAACACGAAGAACGGGAAGGGGATCATGTTGGCACCCGGTTTGATAGTCAGGGCAGTGAAGCTCGGCTGGAGCTGACCCATAGCCCCATCGCTGGCTGGCGTGGCGTTATCGGCGGACAGACCACTCGCCGGGATTTTTCCGCGCTGGGTGAAGAAGCCTACGTGCCGGCTACCTTGACCAATAATCACGCTCTGTTTCTGGTGGAGGAATTACGGCAGGGTAACTGGCGGCATGAACTGGGCCTGCGCCACGAATGGCAGAAGGTGGATGTAAAGCGTGGCGCAGCGGACAGCTCCCATCGCGGCACATCCGTTTCAGCGGGAACCAGTTGGGCCTTTGTGCCGGATCATGCGCTGTTTGCCAACCTTTCCCGTTCCCAGCGCTTACCCACGGCTGAGGAGTTGTATGCCAATGGCCCGCATGCCGCGACCCGTACCGTCGAGTTGGGTAATGCCAGGCTGAAAGAGGAAACCGGTTATAACCTCGAAGTTGGTTTACGTAAGCTGGCGGGCACGCTGACCTACAGCCTCAGCCTGTTCCGCAATCAGGTGGATGATTTCATCTATGCCGCGGATGTGGGCTACGATCCCCAGGGCGGTTACCGGGTGGTTGAATACCGCCAGGATGATGCGCTGCTGCGCGGTTTTGAAGCCAGCGTAGGCGTGCGTGCCACTGATACCCTGCAAGTCATCCTGTTTGGCGATAGCGTGCGTGGCAAGCTGCGTGACGGCGGTGGCGATCTGCCGCGCATCCCGGCTGACCGTTACGGAGTACGTCTGGAGCAGCGTCTGAGTCATCACCTGACCGGTGAGCTGGAAAGTTACCGGGTACGTCGCCAGGGCAATACCGCCGAGTTCGAGACCGATACCGGAGGTTACAGCATGGTCAATGCCGGCCTGAACTACCGCGGGCATGTGGCCAGTGGCACCGAGTACATGTTGTATGCCCGGGCCAATAACCTGACGAACGACAAGGCGCGGCAGCACACCTCCTATATCAAGGACGAAGTACTGTTGCCGGGACGTAATCTGACGCTGGGTGTACGCTTGAGCTTCTAACCCGTGCCCAACCCCGGAGTCGCAGCATGTACAAGTTCTGTTTCTATGTGCCCGAATCGCATCTTGAACCCGTCAAGCAGGCCGTGTTCGCAGCGGGAGGCGGGCGGGTCGGTGATTATGATCACTGTGGTTGGCAGGTGCTGGGCCAGGGACAGTTCCGTCCCGGGGCAGGGGCCGACCCTTTTATTGGCGAGCCTGGCAAATTGGAGCAGGTTGCTGAATATCGGGTGGAGATGATTTGCGAGGATGAGTTGATCCAGCAGGTAGTGGCAGCGTTGCGCCAGGCACATCCTTATGAAGAGCCGGCTTTTGATGTGTGGCCACTATTGGAAATCTGATTCGGTAAACAGCAAAAAGGCCACACATAAGCGTGGCCTTTTTTATTTCACCATGACTCCAGCACCGAAATTCGCTGGACTACGCCCAAGCTCGATACAGCAAGTTTATCAATAACTTAGGGCGGTTCATCATATGCCGGTGCTTTCTGAAATTTGACCCGGCTTCCACCCGCTTGACTCCTATCAGGCTCCTGGAATCGGGTCTTTCCGAGGAGTCATCATGGCTAAGATCAAGCTCACCAAGTCCGCAGTCGATGCGGCACAACCCCAGGCGCAGCCCGTTGAACTGCGCGACACTCTCGTTCCCGGCTTCCTGTGCAAGATTACACCGACAGGTCGCAAGGTGTTCATGCTTCAGTACCGAACCAATGCCGGCGAACGCCGCAAGCCCGCTTTGGGCTTGTACGGCGAGCTGACCGTCGAACAAGCCCGGTCGTTAGCACAAGAGTGGCTGGCGCAAGTCCGCCGGGGTGGCGACCCTGCGGCAGAGAAGGCAGCGGCTCGCCAGGCACCCACGGTCAGGGAGTTATGCGTCAAGTTCATGGAAGATCACTCCAGCCAACGCAATAAGCCCAGCACACAGAAAGGCTATCAGGGCGTTATCGACCGCAACATCATCCCGCTGCTTGGTCGTATAAAAGTACAGGATGTGAAGCGACCGGACGTGGCTTCGATGATGAAGAAAATGGCCCACAAGCCAGCCGATGCCAATCGCACGTTCAGCGTGATGCGCAAGATGTTCAACTTGGCCGAGGTGTGGGGTTATCGTCCCGATGGCACCAACCCGTGCCGTCATGTGCCCATGTACCCCAACGGCAAGGCGACCCACCTCATCAGCGATGAGGAAATGGGCAAGCTGTTCCACTATCTCGACGACCTGGAAGCTGAGGGTCTGGAGCATCCCGTCATCCCGCTGGCGATTCGTTTGCAGTTTGAGTTCGCTGCCCGCCGCTCCGAAATTGTTTTGCTTGAATGGAGTTGGGTCGATCTGGAGAACCGGCGCGTGGTCTGGCCGGACAGCAAGACCGGCGGCATGTCCAAACCGATGAGCGAGGAAGCCTATCGGCTGCTATCGACAGCTCCCCGGTATGAAGGCTCAATTTATGTGCTGCCGTCACCTCGTCGCCCGATGAAGCATCTGACAACTGGTGAGTATTACAACGGTTGGAGTCGTACCCTGAAAGCCGCTGGTGTAACGCACGTTGGCACGCATGGCATCCGCCACCGCTCGGCCACCGACATTGCCAACTCGGGCATTCCGGTGAAGGTTGGTATGGCGCTGACCGCCCACAAAACCGTGGCAATGTTCATGCGCTATGTCCACACCGAGGATGCCCCGGTGCGGGAGGCCGCCGAACTGGTAGCAAACCGGCGCAAGACGATCATCGGCGCACGGCCTGTCGTGGAGGAAACGGTATGAGCAGGCGCAAAATATCTGTCGCGCCGTCTGCCGTGCTGCTGGGCGATATCAGGACACTGATTGAGGTGGCGCGCCAACGCGCCACCTCGGCAGTGAACAGCGAGTTGACGATGCTCTACTGGCGCATCGGTCTGCGTATCCATACACAGGTTCTGGAAGGCCGACGGGCTGACTATGGCGAGGAAGTCGTGCCGACCCTGGCGAGGGATTTGGTGAAGGAATACGGCAGCAGTTTTTCGGTGAAGAACCTGCGCCGTATGGTGCAGTTTGCTGTCACGTTCCCGGACGAGGCAATTGTCGTATCACTGATACGACAATTGAGCTGGACGCATTTCATCGCCCTGATTCCGCTGAAAGACCCGCACCAGCGGGACTACTACGCGCAGATGGCCAGCGCCGAACGCTGGAGCGTGCGGACACTGCGCGGGCGCATCGACTCGATGCTGTACGAGCGCACAGCGCTGTCCCAAAAGCCGGATGACATGATCGTGCAGGAGTTAGCGACCTTGCGCGATGCGCAACGCATGTCGCCTGCGCTGGTCATGCGCGATCCCTACATCCTCGACTTTCTGGGTCTTCGGGACACCTGGCAGGAGAGCGATCTGGAGACGGCCATTATCCGTGAAATGGAATCTTTCCTGCTGGAATTGGGCGCGGGGTTCAGCTTTGTGGCCCGGCAGAAACGCATCCCGATTGACGACGAGGATTTCCATCTTGATCTGCTGTTCTACAACCGCAAGCTGCGGCGGCTGGTGGCGGTAGAACTGAAGGTTGGCGAGTTCAAGGCAGCCTACAAGGGCCAGATGGAGTTGTATCTACGCTGGCTCGACAAGCACGAGCGGGAACCGGAGGAAGCCTCGCCGCTGGGCATCATCCTTTGCACCGGCAAGAAACGCGAGCAGATCGAGCTGCTGGAGTTAGATAAGTCGGGCATTCACGTTGCAGAATACCTGACTGCTTTGCCGCCGAGGGGCGTATTGGTGGAGCGGTTGCAACAGGCAACGCGGCGGGCGCAGTTGCAGATCGAACAGCGACAGACTGACCAAGAGCCTTGATTACAGTACCCGTGCATCCCGGCGTGCCGCCGTCGGGCTCGCGGGCTGCGCCCCGCGCTTCTTGCGAATCACGGCCATTCGGCTTTGATCCCTGATGCCTCCGGCCCTGTGAGGGCCTGCGCGCTGCGCTTGCCAAAAGGCGAGTATGTGTAGTGGGCGGGGGTGGGCGGTCTTGCTGTTCCCTTCACCGTATCACGGCGTTCTCGCCGTCAAGGGCTGCGCGTGCTTGCACGCTTGCGGCCCGTGGCCGTCTGTGACCCCTGACTGCTTGCGCTGCGCCGTGCTGACCACGGTTCCGGGCAAATCCGCCCGAGCAACCGGAGCACGATCATGTCGCAACTATCCTTTTCCTCGTTCGATTCCTCTCTGTTGGTGCGTGACGCACAGGGCCGTTATCTGCCGGCATCAGTCGATCAGATCCTTGATGCAGCCCGTCAGGCCATTGACCAGAAAATGCAGCGCGGTACTGCTTTTACATCGCCAGCGTTGGTCAAGGAATACCTGGTCACCAAACTGTCTGGCTTAGAACATGAAGTCTTTGCCATTCTGTTCCTGGACACGCAGCATCGGCTGATCGAGTACCGAGAGATGTTCCGGGGCACCATCGACAGTGCATCGGTGTATCCGCGCGAAGTAGTCAAGGAGGCACTGCTGCTCAATGCGGCGGCGGTCATTCTCTCGCACAATCATCCGAGTGGACATCCTGAACCGAGCAGTGCGGACAAGGTACTAACCCAGCGGCTCAAGGAATCGCTGGCGTTGGTGGATGTTCGTACTTTGGATCACCTCATCGTGGGAGGCCAGGAAACGGTATCGTTTGCCGAGCGTGGTTTGCTGTGAACCACGGGGGCTTCGGCCCCTTTTTTGCTTCGCCTGATCGGCGGTGCCCATGGCGAAAACCCTAGACAAGGTCTCGGAAATTCGAGTCTTGGGGCAGATATTCCCGTCGTGCCGACTTGGAGCTCCAAGCGTATCGCTCAACCAGTCATCCTTGGAGGACAGTGCTGAACGAAGCAGTGGACTCACCCCAAGAAATGGCCTAGCCACCCGCTCCACGGTAGTGACGTGCCAGTAAACGCGAGCACGCTCGTGATAAGCACTTTGCGTACATCACGGGCCACAAGTGCAGCCAAGCGGGTACGGTCGTCCTTGAACTCACAGTACGGTGCCGCTGCCCATCGCGCCCAGCGGCCGAACAAACTGCTTTCTTCTGGAGGTTCTTTGATTCTGGCCATTGTCAGCTCCCCTTGCTCTCTGAACGGGTTCTCAACTTAGGCGTTGCAGAGGTGCTGGGGACTTTGGCTGATGCCTTGGACGTAGCAGGGCTCTTTGCGCCCTTAGAGGTTGCCTTCGTTTTTTCTTTCTTGATGCGCTCGCAATACTCGTCATAGTCCGTGATGTCATGCTGCGCCCCGATATCAATCAAACGATCCCGAAACCGTCCGTACAGAACATCTTGAACTTTGTTGGCACGTCTCAGCTTTTCGATGCCCACGTTTGGGTTGAGTAAGAGAACGTAATGAAAGTCACCGCTCGCACCTCTCTTCGCCTCAATGAACCCGAGGTCGCGTAGCTTGCGCATGCGCCGCCGCCAAGTATCGACTGCACGTTCGCCATCGAAACCGGTCTCTGCTGCGAAAGTCGCCGGTGCCTCAATCATAAGAAAAGGGTAGTCAGGGGCGCGAATCCACAAACACAATAATGTGTGACCTGCGGGTTGTCCTTTGGATTGGGCGTCAATCGCCTGCATCGCTAGAGGTAGCGTTCGAGGAATGGTCGAGTACCCATCATTCAGTGTGCGGTGCCAGAGCAGCTCGTCCGAATGGTCTGGAAACTGGATTTCCATTTGTTGCTTGGCCCTTTCAGCCATATTGAGCCGTCGTTTCCGAGATTGCTTTTGGGTTGCCATGTTAATCCTCGAAGCCATTGAGTGGATAGGTAGATTAGAGCTCCAAATCCGCACAACCTCAATGATTCAGTGCGCAGGATTTCACGCAGTTTAGTGGGTATATGGAAGCATCAGTTGTAGTTTAAAAGAGCGATTAGAAACAACCTGGATATATAAGTCGCGCGAATCCGCACATAAATGTGAATAAATTCATTAAAAATCAACTTCTTGTGGTTTTTTTCGGTGCTCCATGTGCTCCCGTTTCTCCGTGTGCTCGCTGTGCTCCATGTGCTCCGGGGTAATGGTTGTAGGAAGAGGGGCTCTATAACTGGTCTCCAGCCTAAGATAAACGGGTCTAAAGACTATTATTGATTCTGAGTCTAAGCGTCCTCGGCCTGGTATCAGGCCGGTCACGCTGTCGTGCTTCGCATCGAGCCTCGCTGAGCGAGTCTCGCCCCATTTGGGCTTCCATCCCTGACGCCTACGGCCCGGCTTCCCAGCTTCGGGCCTGCGCGCTTCGCTTGCGTGCGGTCTGCACACTCAGGTGGCCGTTGCCTGTCCAGCCATCTCTCCTGACTTCATCACCTTGCTCGCGACTGTAGCCCGTGGCCGTGTGCCGTCAAGGCGCGCCAGGCCGTGTCCTCGGCTGCGCCTGCGGGCCGCACCAACCTGACGCTTGTTTCCTTGACAGCCCACGTCCGTGGGCTCCTGACCGTCGCGGGCGATGAACTCAGGAAAGACGGTGGCAACGAGGCCAACCGGGTTCTTCGTGCCAACCGCACCGAACAGCCGAAAGGCTGGGCTCCGAATCTAGGAATCCGGTGTGCGGTTTGAACAGCAAACCCTTTATTTGTCAGGAGAAACACCATGCTTGCATCCCGTTTTGCTTCCCGCGCTCCGGTACTGCGTAGCGACTACCCGCTGTCCGATGATCAGATCAGAGCCGTGGTGCCGTCGATCTATGCCGAGGCACCCCACCAGAGCCGTTCAGAACGCTATAGCTACATTCCCACGGCGGCGGTACTGACCGAGCTACGAAAAGAAGGGTTTCAGCCCTTCATGGTGACGCAGACCCGAACGCGCAACGAAGACCGGCGCGACCACACCAAACACATGATTCGCTTGCGCCATGCCAATCAAGTGAATGACAGCATCGCCAACGAAATCATCCTGTTGAACTCACACGATGGAACCAGCAGTTATCAGATGCTGGCCGGGGCATTCCGCTTTGTTTGCGCCAATGGCCTTGTATGCGGCGACACCCTGGCCGATGTACGCATCCCGCATAAGGGCGATGTGACCGGGCAGGTTATCGAAGGCGCTTATGAGGTGTTGAGCGGTTTTGAACGGGCGCAGGAATCCCGCGAAGCCATGCAGGCCATCACCCTGGACGAAGACGAAGCCGAGATATTCGCCCGCGCCGCGCTGGCCTTGAAGTATGACGACCCGGACAAGCCCGCGCCCATCACCGAAAGCCAGATTCTGATGCCGCGCCGCTATGACGACCGCCGCCCCGATCTGTGGATGACCTTCAATCGCTTGCAAGAAAACCTGATTAAAGGCGGTTTGCGTGGCCGCAGCGCCAACGGTCGCCGCCAGAGTACCCGAGCGGTGCAAGGCATTGATTCCGATATTCGCCTGAACCGTTCCCTGTGGCTGCTGGCCGAGGGCATGCGTCAGTTGAAAGCCTGATTCCCCTACGCGGCAGGGGCCGGCAGCCACCTTTGCCGCGCTTTTCATGGCTGCATTGAAAAACCTCAAGGAGTTTTCACCATGAACGCGATCAATCAAGCCGAAACCCAAGCCATCGACACCGCTACACTGGAAGTCGCCGCCCCGGCGCAAAACCTGATTGTGGTGCCGCTGTCACAGCTTCGCGCTTCCAAGCGCAACGTACGCAAGATTAAGCAGTCTATTGATGCCCTGGCCGAGAGCATCGCCCGCGTGGGGCTGCTGCAAAACCTCACCGTCATACAGGCCCGCGACGGCGAGCATTACGATGTTGTGGCCGGTGGCCGCAGGCTGGCCGCGTTGAAACTGCTGTCCAAGACCCGCCGTATCCCGAAGGATTGGGAAGTGCCGTGCCTGCTGGTGGCCGATGCCAACGCCCGCACCGTGAGCTTGACCGAGAACCTGCAGCGCGAAGCCATGCACCCGGCAGACCAGTTTGAAGCATTTGCGGCACTGCTCAAGGAGGGCCGACCCATCGAAGACATCGCGGCGGATTTCAGCGTCACTCCGCTGGTGGTGCAGCGCCGCTTGAAACTGGCGAATGTTTCACCGCGCTTGCTGGCCGACTATCGCGCCGATGCCGTGAGCCTTGAGCAGTTGATGGCGCTTGCCGTCACCGACGACCATGCGGCGCAGGAAGCCGCGTTTTACGAAGCGCCCGAGTGGCAACGCCAGCCCCACGCCTTGCGTGATCGGTTGACCGAACGGGAAATCGACGCAGGCCACGCGCTGGTGCGGTTCGTCGGGCTGGACGCCTACGAGGCCGCAGGCGGCGGCATTCGCCGTGATCTGTTCGCACAGGACGATAGCGGCGTGTATGTGACTGACGCCTCATTACTCGAAACGCTGGTGCGCGAGAAGCTGGACGGCCACGCCGCCGAAGTGAAGGCGGAAGGTTGGGCATGGGTGGATGCCACGCCCGCCGTCACCTATGCCGACCTGCAAGCCTTCCAACGTGCCCCGCGAGAGCGGCGCAACCCCACCAAGCGGGAAGCCGAGCGCATGGAAAAGCTGGAAACCAAAATGCAGGCCATAGGCGAAGCGCTGGATGCCGCGCTGGACGACGAGGACGAGGACAAGGCCGACGCCTTGCAGGAGGAAGGTGGCCGCGTGGGCGAACAGTTGCAGGCGCTGGAAGATCGCTTGCTGGACTACACCTCGAACGTCAAAGCCGCCGCCGGAGCCATCGTCACGCTGGACAGGCAAGGTCAGATTGTCGTGCATCGCGGCCTGATGCGCGAAGCCGAGGCGAAGGCATTGCGCACCTTGGAACGACTGCGGCAGGGTTTCAGTGGCGACGGCGAAGCCGGAAACGACGGAGAAGACGAGGACGGAGACGACAACGGGCAGCCCAAGACCGCCGCCATGTCCGACCGGCTGGCGCAGCGCTTGAGCGCCCACCGCACCGCCGCGCTGCAAATCGAACTGGCGCGGCACCCGCAAGCGGCGC
>CAYYUQ010000004.1:0-65368 GCA_964474945.1 uncultured Halopseudomonas sp.
TCACGTTGACGATGATACCGCAGCGGGCATAGGTGCTCTTGCCCAGGCAGATGGTCAGTACATTACGCGGAATGCGGAAATACTCGACCGTGCGAGCCAGCGCGAAGGAGTTCGGCGGGATAATACAGACATCGCTTTTCACATCGACGAAACTTTTTTCATCAAAATGCTTGGGATCCACAGTCGCGGAGTGGATATTGGTAAACACCTTGAATTCATCAGCGCAGCGCACATCGTAGCCGTAACTGGATACGCCGTAGGAAATCACCCGCTCGCCTTCCTCACCACGCACCTGGCGCTCGACAAAGGGTTCGATCATGCCGTGTTCCTGCGACATCTGACGTATCCAGCGATCCGATTTGATAGTCATGGGGTGAGTCCTGATCCAAGCGTTGAAAAAGAGGGCTGCATATTACCGGTTATTCACGCCACACTGAAGCCTCCGGCAGGCCCGCCAGTCGCGGTAACGATTTGCGACGCGGATCACCGGCAATCAATCGTCGCTGATACTGATCTCCGGCATGCTGGATTGCGAAGCCCGCGCCGCAATACGGGCCGCAACGTTGCGCGCCATGTCCTGATACAACAGACTGATCTGACATTCCGGCTCAGCAACGACAGTAGGCGTACCTCCATCTGCCTGCTCCCGGATCATCATCGACAATGGCATGGAACCCAGCAGTTCCACTCCATACTCTTCGGCCAGCCGTACGCCACCGCCTTCGCCAAACAGGTGCTCGGCATGGCCGCAGTTGGAGCAGATATGCACCGCCATGTTCTCCACAACGCCCAGTACCGGAATGTTGACCTTGCGAAACATCTCGATGCCCTTGCGCGCATCCAGCAGCGCGATATCCTGCGGTGTGGTCACTATTACCGAGCCAGTTACCGGCACTTTCTGAGCCAATGTCAGCTGAATATCACCTGTACCCGGTGGCATATCCACGATCAGATAGTCCAGATCATCCCAGGCTGTCTGGGTCAGCAGCTGCAACAATGCGCCGGATACCATCGGCCCGCGCCAGGCCATCGGCGTATTGTCATCGGCGAGAAACGCCATGGTCATCACCTGGATTCCATGCGCCTGCGGTGGCACGAACCACTTCTGCTCGCGCACTTGCGGCCGGGTTCCAGACGGCAGACCGAGCATCAACCCCATACTGGGGCCATAGATATCCGCATCCAGGATACCAACACGAGCCCCTTCTCCGGCCAGCGCCAGCGCCAGATTGACGGAGGTAGTGGATTTACCCACCCCACCCTTGCCTGAGGCTACGGCAATAATGTTCTTCACATTGGCCAGCCCCGGAATGGAGCCCTGCGTCGGCGCAGCCTGCACTGCCCAGCCGACCTTCACCTTGGCCGTCTCGACGCCAGGCACATCCTCCACAGCCACCGTCAACATCTGCTCAATGCCTTTCACTATATTGTCTGCCGCATAACCAAGCAGCAACTCAACGCTCACGCGACCATCCTTGATCTGTAACGATTGCAGGCAGCCAGCGCTGAGCAGGTCGGTATTGAGGTAAGGATCCTGATAACGGGTCAGGGCCTGTTCTACGGCAGAGCGATCGATCGAGGTCATGGTTTCAAATCCAGGGAAGCGAAAAACCCCACCATGCTACTGCCTGAGACGCCAATTGACCACGTACAACCCCATGACTGATAAGCACAGACGGTTGCAGGGCCAAGCGAATAAAAAATACCCTTGAGCCCTTCAGCCTGGCCGGGCGATGCCGATATGCTTTCAAGGCGTAGCGGATTTACGCTGGGAACAACCATGAATAGCTCTCACGGAAAGACTAGCGAGGCAACCATGCAGGATTCACTTACGGCCCGCCCTGACAACGCTCCGTTGAAAGAAGAGGCAGGGCTGAGCATTACCGTGCTACTCGCCCTGGCCATCTTGGCGCTGGGCGGCCTGCTCCTGTGGTACGGCAGCGGCTGGCAACATCTGCTGTCTGCTGGATTGAGCGCAGTATCGCTATTTCTGTTGTGGCAACTGACCCGACAACAGACACAGGGCAGCCCTTTACTGCGACGCTTCAGCGAAGCGGATTCCATCCAGGTCGACCTGTCACCCATCACCGAGCAGGAAGGGGACGACCCAACCCTTACCGCGTTCAGTGATCGCCTGCGACGCATGCTGCTCGGCTTGCAGCAGCAGAACCTGCGCATTGCCATGGATTCGGCCAAGACCCGTATGCTCGCCGAACGAACCGAACGCGAAGCCAAAGCCCAACAGGATCTTTCCGAGCTGATTTTCCAGGCCAGTGAGCAAACCAGCAGCGCTTTACAGGATATCAGTGAGCGAACCAACAACATCTCGGGAATGACCTCACGCAATCTGGACGCAGCCAGAGCCTCGCAGATCCAACTGACTGAGGCATGTGACCACATGCAGCAGATCAGTAACGTGATGAACAGCTTCCAGAGCAATATTGAAGCGCTGGACGCCACTTCAGGGCAGATCCGCAAGATTCTCAGCACGGTGCAGAACTTTTCAGCGCAGACCAACATGTTGGCGCTGAATGCTGCTATTGAGGCTGCGCGAGCCGGTGAGCAGGGACGTGGCTTTGCTGTGGTCGCCGACGAAGTGCGCAGCCTGTCGATCCAGGTTGGCGCGGCGGCCGACCAGATTGGCGAACTGATGGAGCAGATGCTCGGCGCCATGACCGGTGCAGAGCAACAATCACGTCAGATGCAGCAACAATCCGAGGACGCCGGCCAATCAGTGCGGGGCGCTGCGGATCAGTTCGGCCAGATGGTCGAGGACTTCCAGCACAGCAACGATGACCTGCTGATGGTCAGCAGTGCACTGGAAGAGCTGGCCGTAGGCAACCGGGAGACTCACCAGCACAGTAACGCCATCCGCGAAAGCAGTCGCAGCATCAGCGCAAACATGGAGCAGAATTTTGTGTTGGCTGATCGTCAGCGAGACGACAGCAACCTGGTGCTGCAGACTCTGAGCCTGTTCCGGCTGGGTAACGGCAGGCTGGAAAGCGTGACCGAGCTGTTGATGGAGCACCGCGCTGAAGTAGAGCGCGAACTGACCGCGCTGGCGGCCAGCGGTGTCGACATTTTCGACCGCAAGTACACGCCCATCCCGGGAACCAATCCTCCCAAGCACGACGTCAGCTGGGCGGATGCCTGCGTCCCACACATCCAGCCACTGCTGGATACGTGGGATAAGCAGGGCAAGGACGGCATCATTTATATATCGGTCGTGGATGACCATGGTTATATGCCGATCGGCCGCAGCGCCATCTCGCAACCACCGACCGGCGATCCGAAGGTGGATGCGGTGAAAAGCAATTTCAAGCGCTTCGTGGTGCCCAGCAAAATCGAGCTGGAGAACCTGAACAAGTGTGAATTCGTGAGTCTGGGCACCTTCATATTGCCCGGTACCGATACGGTCATCTTCGTGCAGTTCGTACCCTTGTTCGTCAACGGACGACGCTGGGGCACGCTGAGCGCAGGACTATTGCCCCATGCTCTGCTTCAGCAAAACTGAGGCTCGACATTCTCAATGAACGAGCAGGCTGCCTCGGCAGCCTGCTCGATCAACTGCCGCTGGGATAGCCCGCTGCTCTTCAGCGGCTTGAAATCATGATCGCCGGTGTGCAGCCAGCACAGCTCGATCTGTTCCGCCAGATCATATCCGGTTACTTCTTCCGGCTTGCCGAACGGGTCGCGGGTGCCCTGCACCACCAGCATGGGCACCTTCAGCGCTCCCAGATGGTCGGTACGGGTACGCTCCGGTTTGCCGGGCGGGTGGAAGGGATAACCAAAACAGATGACGCCGGCCGGCATCAGTTCATTGGCCAGCAGACTGGCGACACGCCCACCCATGGACTTGCCGCCGATAAACAGCGGCCCGGACAATGCAGCGTGGTGTGCGCGAAAGCTATCCAACAGGACGCCCATGGGATTCGGTGGTCTCTTGCCGCCACCCTCGCGCCGGGCAGCCATATAAGGAAACTCGAACCGCAATACCCTGATATTCCACTCGCTCAGGCTGCGGCACAGCAGGTTCATGAAGTCACTGTCCATTGGCGCCCCGGCGCCATGCGCCAACAGCAGGGTTGCCCGCGTTGATCCCGCGGGCGGTGTTTCCAGAAAATCGACCGTCACCTGCTGTCCACCTTGTTTTCTCCGCTCTGAAACGATCGCTTCAAGGAGTCACTGATTCCGCCGCATCATCGCTGGCATTCTCAGCGTGGTCTTCCTCGGAAGGCACCGGCGTACTGCCTGGCTCAATGGCCTCATTGGTTTCGGTTTGCGGCACCGGCTCTGCAGCCTCTGCGGGCAGACCCTCCTCAACCTGTTCCAGCAAGGCATTCAATAGACGCTCGCCCCGATCACCGACCATCTCCACGAAGACGTCACGCACCGGCAGACTGCGCTCCCGAAATGCCGCGCGCTCTTCGGCAGTGAGCCGGATGATCTCAATGTCACTCTCCTGAGTGATCGTCTCAAGCCGTTCTGCGTTCAAGCGAGTCTGCACGTCGTGAATATAAGGCACCAGCTCCACAACTGTCTCTTCAATGATCTGTTCATGCTGGTCAGACAGATTGTCATACCAATCACTGTTGGCCATGACCGTAGCGACAAACTGCGCCTGGTTGGCAAAGATCATGTAGTCCTGTACCTGATAGAAATCCATCTCTTCATGGGCGAAAACCGGCTGGATATTGGCATCCAGTTGTCCGAGTTGCAGGCCGCTGTACAACTCACCGTATTCCATGGTGGTCGGGTTCGCACCGTAGGCGCGATAGGTTTCGCTCAGCAGTCGATTATCCATGGTGCGGATGGCCACGCCGGCAAAATCCTCGGGTGTCCGCAGGAGCTTATTGGCGGTCCAGACCTGCCAGCCCTCAGGCACGATAGCCAGGGGATGCAGCTTGCGCTCACGGAAAGCCTCGATCAGATCATCATGTTTGCGAAAGCGCTCGTCGTTCAGAATCTGCGTATTACGCAGCTCGTCATCGCTCAACACAAAATTCAGACTGAACAACTGGGATTCCGGCACCGTACCGCCGAGAAAGCCGGAACCAAAGGCCAACTGCACCGAACCGGCCTGCACCTGATCATAGATATCCGTGAGCCCGCCCAGTTGGCCGTAAGGAAATAACCGGACTTCAACCTGGCCGCCGGTCTTCTCGCTGACGATCTCCGCAAAGCGGTTGGCGTACTCGTACTGCACACTTCCCTGAATTTCTTCCAGCCCGAAGCGCCATATTTCTACCTGACCTGTGGCCGGCTGCTCATCCCGAACGGATTGTGCTTTTTGCTGTTCGTCATCACCACCACAGGCCGCCAAGGTCAACACCACAGCACCCAACCATCCATTTCGCCAGTTCATGGAACTTTCCTCATGTATTGTTCTGATTTTTATCAAAACAATATCATAGGGTCACGAGATGTCCATTCTGCGGCCCGTGCAATTGAAAAAAAGATGATGTACTTTTAAAAAAAGCACAGCGGCATCAGATTTTGCTTCGTGCCATAAGGATAAATACGCACTTTGCCGATGTAGAAAAGGGAACACATGACCAAACCCGCGCCGTCGCAGGCCAGATCACTCACGCACATAGTCGCGGGATCGCTGCGCACGCTCGACCGCCTGATCGAGCAGATGGAAAAATGCATCCTCGCTGGTAGCGTACTGTTTCTCAGCGGGCTACTAATCATCCACGTACTCCTGCGCCAACTGTTCAACAGCGGCGTAACCGGCCAGGTTGAACTGACCCAGCTCAGCATGGTGATCATCACCTTCGCAGGGCTGGGCTATGCGGTAAGACGGGCACGACATATCGCCATGTCCGCCTTCTACGACCAACTGCGCGGCTGGCCGCGTAAAGCGCTGTTGGTGTGCATCTGCCTCACGGCGGGCGCCATGATGTGGTTTTTTGCCTGGCAGGCGTGGCTTTATGTTGACAGCATCCGCGCCGTGGGCCGCACATCGTCCGCCCTGGATATCCCACTCTGGATTCCCTACCTGATCGCGCCGATAGGATTTGTTCTGGCTGGTACTCAATACTGGCTGGCCGTCGCCCGCAATCTGACATCGCCGCTTATCTATCGCTCATTCACCGAACGGGAAGACTACGATGAGGTGCCGAGCGCCGACGCAGGTCAGGACGCAGCATGCTGACACTGACTATCATCGTCACCGTAGTGTTGCTGCTATTGGGTTTTCCGCTGATGGTGCCTTTGTTGACTGCCAGCCTGATGCTGCTGTTTCTGGTGTTGGAAATGGACAACGTCGGGCTACTGGTCGGCCAGATGATCAGTGGCGTTCAAACCTGGGCGCTGGCAGCGGTACCGTTGTTCATTTTCGCAGCGGATCTTATGACCCGTGGTCATACTGCCAATCGGCTGCTGGATCTGGTTCAGAGCTTTATCGGTCATTTGCGCGGAGGCTTGCCCATCACCACAGCGGCCAGCTGCACATTGTTCGGCGCTGTATCCGGATCCACCCAGGCAACGGTTGTGGCAATGGGCGGCCCGATGCGTCCGAAGCTGCTGGAAAAAGGCTATCCCGATAAATTCGCCCTGGCACTGATCATCAATGCCAGCGACATTGCACTGCTCATTCCACCCAGTATCGGACTGATTATCTATGGCGTGATGTCGGGTGCATCCATCGGCGACCTGTTTATTGCCGGAATCATGCCCGGCCTGTTACTGCTGTTGTTGTTCTCGCTGTATTGCTGGTACGCCTCCATTCGCCTGGGTATTGAGCCCGAACCGAAGGTGGGTTGGCAACGGCGCTGGCAAGCCCTGAAGAAAGCAGCACTGCCGCTGGGCTTTCCGCTGGTGGTGGTAGGCGGCATTTATGGTGGACTGTTCAGCCCCACCGAAGCGGCCGCCATAGCAGTGCTTTATGCGCTGGTGCTGGAGGTGGTCATTCTGCGCTCAGTGAAAATCACTGAATTGTGGGATATTGCCCTGTCCACCGGGCTGATAACCGCCGTGGTCTTCATTCTGGTAGCCGCGGGCAACGCCTTTACCTATACCATTTCCTTCGCGGGCATCCCGCAGGCGATCCTTGACCCGATCATTGCAGACATAGGCGACAGCCCGGTGCTGGTGTTAGCACTGATCGCCGTCTCCTTCTTCATTGGCTGCATGTTTGTCGACCCGATCGTCGTCATTCTGATCCTCACGCCCCTGTTCAAACCCGCCGTGGCCGCCGCCGGTCTGGATCCCGTGCATGTAGGCATCATCGTGACGCTGCAGGCGGCCATCGGCTCCGCCACACCGCCTTTTGGCTGTGATATTTTTACCGCCATGGCCGTGTTCCGGCGTCCTTATTTCGACATCATTCGCGGGATAGGACCTTTTGTGGTTTTGTTGCTGCTGGCCACCGTCATCCTCATCCTGTTTCCGTCGATCTCGCTCTGGCTACCCTCGCTGACCAACTGATCAACCAGTAAAATGGCGGTATAAGCGCTCAGCTATCATCGCCTTGATCCAGGACAAGTGCGACATCATGTCACAGACTGCCGGGGAACCTATCCTTCACACGCATTGCCCCGGAGCTTATCCTTGCATGCACCGGTAATCCGGCCTGTGGGGAGGGCCCTGCGGAGTAGCCGCGGCACGTATTTGCCCTGCGCGTGCTTATTCTGATCGCAGCAATTCCGTCTGATCTCATTCCAGGCCGGCCATTACATTGACATGCGTCATTGCAATCAGTGGGGGCTTTTCCCATACTGCGGCCGCTTTGACCCCTTTAACCTTTGCTATCCGTGGGAATCTCTCGCATGAGCACAGCTACCACTCCGACAGCCTACAATTACAAGGTGGTGCGTCAGTTCGCCGTTATGACGGTGATCTGGGGTATCATAGGTATGGCTCTGGGCGTCTTTATTGCCGCCCAGCTAGTATGGCCCGTTCTTAACTTTGACCTACCTTGGACCAGCTTCGGACGTTTGCGTCCGCTGCACACCAACGCGGTCATTTTCGCCTTTGGCGGATGCGCCCTGATGGGGACGTCCTTCTACGTTATTCAACGCACCACTCAGGCTCGATTGATCTCCGATGGCCTCGCCGCATTTGTATTCTGGGGCTGGCAGGCGGTCATTGTGCTTGCGGTAATCACCCTGCCGCTGGGTTACACCAGCACCAAGGAATACGCTGAACTGGAGTGGCCGATCGATCTTCTGATCACGGTTGTCTGGGTAGCTTACGCCCTGGTGTTCTTCGGCACGATTGCCAAGCGCAAGATGAAGCACATCTACGTAGCCAACTGGTTCTACGGCGCGTTCATCATCACCATCGCGGTACTGCACATCGTCAACAACATGTCGATGCCTGTCACCATGTGGAAGTCCTATTCCATGTATGCCGGGGCGACCGATGCGATGATCCAGTGGTGGTATGGGCACAACGCGGTAGGCTTCTTCCTGACTGCCGGCTTCCTCGGCATGATGTACTACTTCGTACCCAAGCAGACTGGCCGCCCGGTGTACTCCTATCGTCTGTCTATCGTACACTTCTGGGCACTGATCGGCCTGTACATCTGGGCTGGCCCACACCACCTGCACTACACCGCTCTGCCTGATTGGGCACAGACACTGGGTATGGTGATGTCGCTGATCCTGCTGGCTCCCAGCTGGGGCGGCATGATCAACGGTATGATGACCCTGTCCGGCGCATGGCACAAACTGCGTACCGATCCCATCCTGCGCTTCCTGGTTGTGGCACTGGCCTTCTACGGCATGTCCACCTTCGAAGGTCCGATGATGGCCATCAAGACCGTGAACGCACTGTCACACTACACCGACTGGACCATTGGTCACGTACACGCCGGCGCACTGGGCTGGGTTGCCATGATCTCCATTGGCGCCATGTACCACATGCTGCCGAAAGCCTTTGGTCGTGAAGAGATGCACAGCATCGGTCTGATCAACGCCCACTTCTGGCTGGCTACCATCGGTACCGTTCTGTACATCGTCTCCATGTGGGTCAACGGCATCACTCAAGGTTTGATGTGGCGCGCAGTCAACATTGACGGCACCCTGACCTATTCCTTCGTCGAGGCGCTGGAAGCCAGCCATCCGGGCTTCATCGTCCGCTGGATTGGTGGTCTGTTCTTCCTGATCGGCATGCTGCTGATGGGCTACAACTGCTGGCGCACCATTCGGTCTGCCAAGCCGGCCGATGCCCACGCTGCCGCCCAGATCGCCTGAGGACTTGATCGATGAAAAAGCATGAGATAATTGAAAAGAACGTAGGCCTGATGATCGTGCTGATCGTGTTTGCGATCAGCTTCGGCGGCCTGACGCAGATCGTCCCGCTGTTCTTCCAGGACGAAACCACTCAACCAGTTGAGGGGCTGCGCCCCTACACTGCGGTGGAACTGGAAGGCCGTGACATCTACATCCGTGAAGGTTGTGTCAGCTGCCACTCGCAGATGATCCGTCCGTTCCGTTCAGAAACCGAACGTTATGGTCACTACTCGGTAGCCGGTGAAAGCGTCTGGGAACACCCCTTCCTGTGGGGCTCCAAGCGTACCGGTCCGGACCTGGCCCGCGTTGGTGAGCGTTACTCCGACGACTGGCACCGCGCTCACCTGATCAACCCGCGTGACGTGGTACCCGAGTCCAAGATGCCCTCCTACCCGTGGTTGCAGGAGAATGCTCTGGACGGCAAGCACACCGCCCGAAAAATGGAAGTCATGCGCAATCTGGGCGTTCCATACACTGATGACGATATTGCCGGTGCCCGCGACTCCGTACGCGGCGTGAGCGAGATGGATGCGCTGATTGCGTATCTGCAGCATCTCGGTACTGTCATCTCGGATCGCCGGTAAGCACACATGGACATCAATACTCTCCGCGGCATTGCCACCATCTTTGCAATGGTGGCCTTTATCGGCGTCGTGATATGGGCTTACAGCGCATACAAGAAGAAGGATTTTGATGAGGCAGCCCAATTGCCCTTCGCCGACGAAGATGACGACAAGGTAACGCGTGAGCAGAAAGATACCCGGAGTAATGAAAAATGAGTAATTTCTGGAGTTGGTACATCATTGCCCTCACCGTGGTCTTCCTTGTCCTGATCACATGGCTTCTGTTTGCTACGCGAAAGGGACAGAAAGCCGATCAGACCACGCAGACCATGGGGCACGCGTTTGACGGTATTGAAGAGTATGACAACCCGCTTCCCCGCTGGTGGTTCATGCTGTTCATCGCCACCCTGGTATTCAGTGTCATTTATCTGATTCTGTACCCAGGCATGGGCAAATTCCCCGGCGTGCTGGGCTGGACGCAAGTCAACCAGTACGAACGTGAAGTGGTGCGGGCAGAAACCCAGTTCGCCCCGATCTTTGCCAAGTACCGGGAGATGTCCATTGAAGAAGTGGCACAGGACGAAGAAGCTCGCCGTATCGGCCAGCGTCTGTTCGCCACCAACTGTTCAGTCTGTCACGGTTCTGATGCCCGGGGCGCCTTCGGCTTCCCGAATCTGACCGACAATGATTGGCTGTGGGGCGGTGAGCCCGAGCAGATCCTGACCACGCTTCGCCAGGGCCGTCAGGCCACCATGGCAGCCTGGTTGCCGGTCATCGGCGAAGAAGGCGTGCGCAATACTGCTGGCTACGTGCGCAGTCTGGCCGGCCTGGAGTCAGAAGGCGTGGATATCGAAGCAGGCCGTCAGGTGTTCGCCACCAACTGCGTCGCCTGTCACGGTCCGGATGGCAAGGGTAACCACCTGCTGGGTGCTCCCAACCTGACTGACGATATCTGGCTGTATGGTTCCAGCATGCTGCAGGTGCAACACACCATCCGCGCTGGGCGTAACGGCAACATGCCGGCTCAGGCTCACCTGGGTGACGACAAGCTGCACATGCTTGCGTCCTACGTCTACAGCCTGTCGCTGGACGACAAGTAATACCCACGCGGCTCCCTGTCGCATGGTTTACGCCGCCCGGACAGGATATCCTGTCCGGGCGGCGTACGTTTAGCTCCGCCCTCCTGACCTGCCATGGCCAGGCCCTCCTTTCTATATAACGAGATGGCAGCCTGAAATGAGCGATAAGATTCCCGTCAAAAATGTCACCCCTGACAAGATCGAATCAGTAGATCTGTATGCCAAGCGCGAGGCTATCCATACGCGCTCATACAAGGGGTTCTTCAAGAACATCCGCCTGATCAGCGTGGCATTGCTGTTTCTGCTGTTCTTCGGCACTGTCTGGCTGAAAGTCGATGGCCGCCAGGCCGTCCTCTGGGATCTCCCCGCCCGCCAGTTCCATATCTTTGGCGCCATCTTCCAGCCCCAGGACTTCTTTCTGCTGTCCTTTCTGCTGATCATCTGTGCCTTCGGCCTGTTCTTCATTACCACCTTTGCCGGCCGTATCTGGTGTGGCTACACCTGTCCGCAAACCGTGTGGACATGGATTTTCATGTGGGCTGAGCGCGTTACTGAAGGCGAGCGTAACGCCCGCTTCAAGCTTGACGCCGCCCCCATGAGCGCCAACAAGTTTCTGCGCCGCAGCGCCAAGCATGCACTCTGGCTCGGCGTGTCGCTGCTCACTGCGTTGACCTTCGTCGGCTACTTCACACCGATCCGTGGTCTGCTGGTGGATCTGGCGACCTTTAACCTGAACAACTGGGCTGCGTTCTGGCTGTTCTTCTTTACCGCTGCCACCTATATCAATGCCGGCTGGCTACGCGAGCAGGTGTGCTTTTACATGTGCCCCTACGCTCGCTTCCAGAGTGTGATGTTCGACAAGGACACCATGGTCGTAACCTACGACTACAACCGTGGCGAGCAACGCGGCCCACGGAAGAAGGATGCCGACCTGGAGCAGCTGGGACTCGGTGATTGCATCGACTGCACCATGTGTGTCCAGGTCTGCCCCACCGGTATTGATATCCGTGACGGCCTGCAATTCGAGTGCATCCAGTGCGCCGCCTGTGTCGATGCCTGTGACGAGGTCATGGACAAGATGGGCTATGAGCGCGGCCTGATCCGTTACACCACCGAGCACAACATGGCCGGCCAGAAGACCCGCATCCTGCGCCCGCGCCTGATCGGTTACGGCTCGGCGCTGACCATCATGATTACCATGTTCATCGTAACGCTGAGCAACCTGGCCCAGGTCAGCCTTGACGTCGAGCGCGACCGAAATGTTCTGTATCGGGAAGCCCGTGGCGGCAATATCGAAAACGTGTACATAATCAAGGTCATGAACAAGGGCCAGGAGCCCCGCTCGTTCAATCTGACGGTCGAAGGCCACCCGGAACTGAGTCTGGAGATGCAAGCCAACCGCCTGACGGTCGAACCCAGCAGCCTGCTGCAGGTACCCGTCAATGTGCAGCTGGATCCGGCCTTCATGCAAGGAACCAATATACCCATCACCTTTACAGTTACCGCGGCAGATGATGACAGCATTTCGGCCACCTCCGAAAGCCGATTCATGGGCCCGATCCTGAGGTAATACGATGCAGCACGACAACGACATACCACCTTGGTACAAGCAGTTCTGGCCGTGGTTCCTGATCAGTATTCTGGTGTTTGCCGTGGTCATTGGCATGGGGCTGCTGTATGTCTCCCTGCTCAATCCGGACAGCATGGTGCGCGACAACTACTACAAGGAAGGTCGCGCCATTAACATGCACCTGGGTCGTGATCATCTGGCCAGAGAGCTGGAGCTTCAGGCGCAGTTCAGCATTGATGAGCTGACCGGTGACGTGGCATTGCAACTGGATGGCAAGCTGGAGCAATTGCCATCCAGTTTGCTGCTGGAGATCATGTCCCCGACCCATGCCGAGCGTGACCGCAGCGTGCAATTGCGGCAGATTTCCGCCAATCACTACGCAGGTCAAATGCCCAGCAGCATCCAGGGCCGTCACTACATCGACCTGAGCGACCCGACCAGGCCGGGCGAGGACGGCTGGCGCCTGACTGGAGAGGTTACGCTGGTGATGGGACAGCAACACCAACTCAGCGCCCACTAGGCCATGGCTCAACCCCTTCCCTGTTACCACTGCGGCGAGCCGGTTCCGGCTGGCTCCCGCTGGTGCGTTACGCTTCTTGGTGAACCGCGCGATATGTGCTGCCCTGGTTGCCAGGCGGTAGCCGAAGCCATCGTCGCCGGGGGACTGGAATCCTATTACAGCCACCGCACTGAACCTTCGATCAACCCGGAAGCCCTGCCCCGCACCTTGCAGGACGAACTGGAGATGCTCGATCGCAGTGACGTGCAGCAGCGCTACGTACAAAGCGAAGGGGAGCTGCAACATATCCAATTGCTTATCGAGGGCATCAGCTGCGCTGCCTGCGGCTGGCTGATCGAACGCCGTCTCAAGCAATTACCCGGGGTCAACGAAGCGAGCCTCAACCTGGGCAATAATCGTCTGTCGCTGAGCTGGAGCGCGCAGACGACCAAACTGTCCGCGCTGCTCGCGGAGATCAAACGCATTGGTTACATCGGTCATCCCTATGAACCTGATCTGGCCAGCGCCCAGATCGCTGACGAGAACCGTCGCTACCTGCGTCGGCTGGGCCTGGCAGGCTTGATGTTCATGCAAGTGATGATGGCAACCATGGCCTTGTGGGATGGCTTCAACCAGGACGTTACACCCCAGATGGCTGCCACCTTGCGCTGGGCAGCACTGCTGATGACCACACCGGTCGTGCTCTACAGCTGCATCCCCTTCTTCAAGGGTGCCTGGCGGGATTTGAAAAACCGTCAGTTGAGCATGGATGTGTCCGTCTCACTGGCGATAGGTGCCACCTACCTGGCTGGCATCTGGGCAACCCTCACCGGGAAAGGTGAAATTTATTTCGATTCCGTCGTCATGTTTGCTTTCTTCCTGCTGGCGGGCCGCTATCTTGAGCGCCGCGCGCGCCAACGCACGGTAGAGAGCACAGCGCGGCTGGTTAATCTGCTGCCACCCAGCACCCTGCGCGTCGAGGCCGATGGCCAGACCCAACGGATCATGCTGGACGACGTGCGTCCAGGCGATCTGCTGGAGGTCAAACCCGGGGAAAGCATTCCGGCCGACGGGGTCATTATTACCGGGGTCAGCAGCATTGATGAATCTGCCCTGTCCGGAGAATATCTGCCGCTGGCCAAACAGGTTGGTGACAGGGTCACGGCGGGCACCTTGAACGTGGAAGGCCCGTTGCAGATCCAGGTTAACGCTGTGGGCGAGCAGACCCGTCTGTCCGCTATCGTCCGACTACTGGATCGAGCGCAGTCGGACAAACCTCGACTGGCCCGCCTGGCCGACCGGGTAGCACAGTACTTTCTGATGGTGGTTCTGCTATCCATTCTGGTAGTGGGCGCCGCCTGGTGGTGGCTGGTCAGTGGCGAGCGCGCATTCTGGATCATTATCGCCATGCTGGTCGCCGCCTGCCCCTGCGCCCTGTCGCTGGCCACACCCACCGCGCTGACCACCGCCACCGGCAGCCTGCACAAATTGGGCCTGCTGATAACCCGGGGGCATGTGCTGGAAGTGTTGAATCGGATAGATACCGTGGTGCTCGACAAGACCGGCACCCTGACCGAAGGTCGCATGACGCTGGAGCGCATTGAAGCCTTTGCCGGACAGGATGGCGAACTGGCGCTGCAGCATGCGCGCATGATCGAATCCTGCTCCGAACACCCCATTGCCCGGGCTTTTGGCCGCAGCGCCAGCCAGGCACAGGATGTGGTAAACCACCCTGGTCTGGGCATGGAAGGCCGTTGCGATGGTCGTTTGTTGCGTATCGGCAAGCCGGCCTTTGTCGCCGAACTGGGCAACTGGCCAGCGCCAGCGCTACCCGAAGCAGCCGGACAATGGTTGCTGCTCGGCGACGCAGAGCAGCCCATCGCCTGGTTCGTCCTGAATGATCGCCTGCGCAACGATGCCGGCGCAATGGTCGCCTCGCTCAAACAGCGCGGCATGCGCATTATCCTGCTGTCCGGCGACCACTCTCCGGTGGTTGAGCACATGGCCAGGCAGCTGGGCATCGACGAAGCAATCGGCAATGCTGCCCCGGCTGACAAACTGGCGTTTGTGCAACATCTTCAAAGCCAGGGTGCCAAGGTATTGATGCTTGGCGACGGAGTGAATGATGTGCCGGTTCTGGCCAGCGCGGATATATCGGTAGCCATGGGCGATGCGTCCGATCTGGCCAAGACCAGCGCAGACGCCGTTCTGCTCAGCAGTCATCTGGCAGTACTCGATGAGGCCTTTGATGTGGCCAGCCGTACCCGCAACATCATGATTCAGAACCTGTTCTGGGCCAGCGCCTATAATTTCGGCATATTGCCGTTGGCTGCCATCGGCCTGGTCACCCCAGCGCTGGCTGCGGCGGGCATGTCTGCCAGCTCCTTGCTGGTGGTACTCAACGCACTGCGCTTGACCAACCTGCCACGCCGTCGCCAAGCTGTTGTTGGCAGGCCCTTACAAGAGCAATCCGCATGACTGTGCTTTATATCCTGATACCGGTTGCCATCGTTCTGGTGGTGATCGCCATCCTGGTGTTCAACTGGGCAGTCAATAGCGGCCAGTACGATGATCTTGACGGACCGGCCCATAGCATCCTGTTCGATGACGAAGAGCCCATTCCATCAGCCGCTGAGCGCGACACCACGCCTACCCCACCGGATGAGCAGGCGCGCAAACCGTCGGACGACCAGGCGTGAGCATGGATCTGCTGCCACTGTTTCTCACTGCTCTGGCACTGGGCCTGTTGGGCGGGGGCCATTGCATCGGCATGTGCGGCGGGCTGATGGGCGCGCTGACCATGGCCATTCCGGCAGAACAACGCCACGGCTGGAGGCTCTGGCGCGTACTGCTGGGCTATAATCTGGGTCGCATTGCCAGTTACACGGTGGCCGGCGCCCTGCTTGGCAGTCTGGGCTGGCTGATTCAGGATCTCGGGCTGGGCAAACCGCTGCGCATTCTCGCGGGGCTGCTGATGATCGCCATGGGTCTGTACCTGGCTAACTGGTGGTCTGGCCTGACGCGCATCGAACGACTCGGTCGGGGATTATGGAAGCACATTGAGCCCAGAGCACGTAAATTGCTGCCGGTTACCCGCATGCCACAGGCCATATTGCTCGGTTCGCTGTGGGGGTGGTTGCCCTGCGGCCTGGTTTACAGCAGCCTGATCTGGGCCAGTAGTCAGGGCGAAACGGCGCTTTCCGCCGGGCTGATGGCCGCGTTCGGCCTGGGTACGCTGCCAACCCTGCTGGCAACCGGTTTGCTGGCCAATCGCATGATGGCTATCCTGCGTAAGCGTGCCGTACGGATTACCGCCGGCGTATTGATTATCCTGTTCGGCATCTGGACTATTCCAGGCCCACATACTGCCTGGATGGCAGGCGGACACAGCTCCGCCACGCATTCTGCCCACTGATGGCCCAGCAATGATAGAATGTTTTTTCTGTCCGCGCCCGTATGTGTGGCCCACCCATTGGTCACGCCGTCGCCAACGAGGATCCGATTTCCATGTCCAACGCCACACCTTTGCTTCAACGCGAAGCTCATTGCAAGGATTGCAGTCTGGCTTGTATGTGTCTGCCGATCTCATTGCGTGCTGATGAAATGGACGCGCTTGATCGCATCGTCAAGCGCAGTCGCCCCATCCGCAAGGGTGAAGTGCTGTTTCGTCAGGGTGACGAGTTCGCTTCTATTTTTGCCCTGCGTAGCGGCGCCATCAAGACCTATGGCCTGTCCGATGGCGGCGATGAACAGATCACCGGCTTTCACCTGGCTGGGGAACTGATCGGCATGTCCGGGATGGACACTGGTCGCTACACAGTGACCGCTCTGGCGCTGGAAACCACCTCGGCCTGTGAAATCCCCTTCGACAATCTGGATGAGCTGACCGCCGTTCTGCCGCAACTGCGCAAACAGCTGATGCGGCTGATGAGCCGCGAACTGCGTGAAGACCAGGAGATGATGCTACTGCTGTCGCGCAAGAATGCGGATCAGCGCATCGCCACGCTGCTGATCAACCTCTCTGCCCGTTTTCGCGCCCGCGGCTATTCGGCCAAGGCGTTCCGTCTGGCCATGTCGCGTAACGAAATCGGCAACTATCTGGGGTTGGCGGTAGAGACCGTTTCCCGAGTATTCACCCGGTTTCAGCAGCAGGGACTGATTGTCGCGGAAGGCAAGCAGATCGAAATTATCGACTATATTCAACTCTGCGCCCTGGCTGGTGGTCAGGCGGAGTGAGTTCTCCCAGGAATGATTATTCATGATATTTGACGAATTCACGATCAAGTCCCTGATCCGCCCGGTTCCAGGCTTTCCCCGGGATGGCGTGACCTTCCGCGATATAACTCCACTGTACCAATCCCCTCGCGCGGTGCGCATGGTGAACGACAGCCTTATACAGCGCTACGTTGAGTCGCCCATCACCCACATTGGTGCCATTGACGCCCGCGGCTTTCTGCTGGGCTCTGTACTGGCCTACGAACTGAACAAACCGCTGGTGCTGTTCCGCAAGGCCGGAAAATTGCCTGCCGGCTGCATCAGCGCTGCTTACAGCACCGAATATGGCGAAGCCCGAATAGAAGTGCACCGCGACGCCCTGCATGAAGGCGATCAGATCCTGATCATAGATGACCTGATCGCCACCGGTGGTACCTTCCTGGCCGCCGCTCAATTGGTCGATCAGCTGGGTGCGCAGGTATACGAAGCCGCTGCCATCATCGACCTGCCGGATCTCGGGGGCAGTCGCCTGATGCAGGACGCCGGCATCGCCACCTTTACGCTTTGCGCCTTCGAAGAGAACGAGTAATCCCATGCCCGGCGCGACCGCCACTCCCGAGCTGATCGCCCGGGGGTCACCTGCTTTCCATCGTGCCAGCCTGGCACTGGTGATTGCCTCATTGGTGATCTTTGGCAATCTGTACGCCATTCACCCACTGCTGCCGCTGATCGCCGAGCATTACCAGGTGAGCACGCTGCAGGCCAGTAATGCCTTTACCCTCACCAGTCTGACGCTGGGGCTATCGTTGTTGGTGCATGGCCCGCTGTCCGATGCGATCGGCCGCAGGGCGCCCTTGATTCTGGGTATGGCTCTCACTGGGCTACTGACCCTGAGCATCGCACTGGTCGACAGTTTCACTGCGCTGGTGTGGTTACGCGCCTTGCTGGGTATCGCTCTGGGTGTGCTGCCAGCCACAGCCATCGCCTACCTTGGCGACAGCATGCAACGTACCGCCGTCCTCAGCGCAGTTGGTTTGTATATCGGCGGCAATACCGTCGGTGGGGCCGGCGGACGCCTGCTCGGCGGGTTTATTGCTGAGCATTTCGGCCTGCACAGCGTGTTTCTGGTCATTGGCAGCGCCAGTCTGGTCTGCACCCTGGTGGTATATCTGTTGTTGCCCCCAGCCCATGCCTTCAAACCACAACCGCTATCGCTCAGCGGCAGCCTGCGCACCTTCGCCAGTCATCTGAGCAATCGCGCCCTACTCCCGGCCTACCTGGTTGGCGGTTTGAATTTCATGGTGTTCATCAACCTGTATACCTTCATCACCTTTCGCCTGAGTGCCGAGCCATGGCACCTGGGTGCAGGCAGTCTGGGCCTGCTGTTTCTGACCTATCTGGCAGGCACCTTCTCCGCCAGCCTTTCCGGACGGGTAGGCACGGGCAGAGCCTGCAAGGGCATGGCGCTGGGTATAGTGCTGTTTGCGATGGGCTGCCTGATCACCCTGACCGATCAGCTATGGCTGATTATTGCCGGGTTGATCTGTAATGCCTTCGGCTTCTTCCTGACCCACTCGCTGGCCAACAGCTGGGTCAATCAGCATGCGGCCCACGGCAAGGCCAGCGCCTCATCGCTGTATTCGGTGTTCTACTACCTGGGCGCAGCGGTGGGGATCTATTACCTCGCACCGTTCTGGCGGCTGGCTGGTTGGCCGGCGGTCGTCGCCGGCAGTCTGTTGGTGCTGGCGGTCAACCTGGCGCTGATCGAGTATCTGCGTCGTCGCCAATAACTGGACGTAGCCGGCCAGCTTACCTATCATCGCAGGCATAACAATCAGGTTCCATAAATGCACCCCTGCTTTCAGGGTGCAGCATGCAAGGAAACCGGAATGCCCATAGCCACTCTGCCCCCCGATACTCGACTGTTGTTGATCGATGATCACCAGATTTATCTGGACGGCCTGACTCTGACACTGAACAACCTGTGTCAGGGCATTACTCTGGATCACGCACGCACCGCCGGCGAAGCGCTGGAGCAGGTTTCCCAGCACACTTATGACCTGATTCTGCTGGACTTGAATCTACCCGACGGCAATGGCCTGCATCTGCTGGATAAACTCCAGTCTATCGATTCCCTGACCCCAGTAGCCATTCTCACCGGCAGCAACAACCCCAGCGATGTGGATGCGGCACTACGTGGTGGTGCGGCTGGCTTCATCAGTAAAACTGCTGATGGCCCGACCCTGGTCAGCGCCGCCTTGCGTCTGCTGTTTGGTGAACAGGTACTGATCGCCGACGACAGCCAACTGCTTGATCGCCGCGCAGTCGCCCGGGATCTGGGCATAACACCGCGCCAATTGGAAATTCTCGACCTGCTGGCCGAGGGCTTACCCAACAAGGTAATCTGCCAACGTTTGTCGTTATCAGAAGATACAGTCAAGACCCACCTCAAGGCTGTCTTTGCCGCGCTGGGCTGTCATAACCGTACCGAATGCGTCAACACTGCCCGCAAGCACGGGCTGATCTGCAGCTGATATTTTCAGCAGCAGACGCGATTCAGCAAACCCTCTACCGCCCGACGTAACCGGGCGGGCAACACCGGCTTGTAGATGATGGAGACGTCGGCTTGCCGCGCGGCTTCTTCCAGCGCGTTGCTGGTATCAGCGGTAATCAGCACAGCCGTACCGTCATAAATACCCTGCTCTCGCAATGCCACAATCAGCTCCAGGCCGTTCATTGGCCCTTCCAGGTGATAGTCAGTCAGCAGCAGATCAATTGGGCCACTCACCAACCCCTTTTCCAGTAGTTCGGCACCATCAGCATGACTGGCTACGGATAGGCCCCAATGGGTCAACAAGGTCTCCATCGCCTCTCGGTTAACCAGATCATTTTCCACCAATGCTACCCGCCCTTTCAGCGGCGCACCACTGCTGGCCGGCGCTGCCACCGGCTCAGCCTGCCATTGTCCCAGGGGCACTTCGACCCAGAAACTGGCCCCCTTGCCTGGCTCGGACTCCACCCCCGAGGGGTATTCCAGCAGGTGTTGCAGCTGACGGCAAATCGACAATCCCAGCCCCACGCCTTTTTCCAGTGTGCGCGCCGGGTTACGTAGCTGGGTAAACTCTTCAAAAATCGTCTGTTGTTCTTCCCGGCTCAACCCGGAGCCGTTATCAATGACCGCGATGCGCGCCTGCTCTTCCTGCTCGGTAACCTTCACTGTCACCCGGCTGCCCCCCGAATGCATCAGCGCGTTATTCAGGTAATTACGCACCAGGCGTTCCAGCAGTACCGGATCGGTGTATACCGCGCAACGCGGGCGACATTGCAGCTGCAGCTCGATCCCCTTTTCCCCCGCCGCGCTCTCAAGGCTGTCGATCAGGCGATGCAACCAGCTATAAAGGTTGATATGCCGTAATTGCGGCCGCACCATGCCCACAGACAATCGGGAGATATCCAGCAACGAGGTCAACATCGCCTGCAATAGCTGAGAGGACTCCGCCAGACGCCCTATGGTCTTGCGCGCTTCGGGATCACTGACTTTCTCCTGCAGGTGCTCGATGAACAGCGACATGGCATGCAGCGGCTGACGCAGGTCGTGACTGGCCGTCGCCAGAAAGCGGGTCTTGCCCTGGCTTTCGCGCTCCACGCGCATCCGCGCAGACTGAAGCAATTGCTCGTTGAGATAGGCGCGGCGCAGCATGTATTCATAGGCGAAGGCCACCACGCTGCCCATCAGGGTAAAACTGCACAGGAACAAGGCGATATTCAGCACCATTTCCCGCGGCGCGCCCAGCATCACTTCCCCTGCCAGATAGCAGATCAGAATAGCCCAGGAACAGAGTATCGAATGGCGGGCCGGCAAGCCGAGCAGAAAGGTGCCCGACAGCAGCACCAGATACAAGCCATCATGGGTGACAGGCACGCTCAACGGCTGGGTGCGGGCTAACAGGATGATGACGGCTACCGCCAGACCCACAGAAAAGTAGGCCAGCGTAGCCATGTTGAATGCGACCATCGGCCTGATCTTCTCCGGGCGATTGGCGAACCACAGGGAGAAAGCCACCAGCACCAGTACCGCCGTACGTATCGGAATGGTTATGCTGTGCAGGTCAGGCGGCAGAAAACGATAATCTACCCAGAAGAACAGCAGCATGAAGCCGATGCTGGATAGGGCTACCGGCCACAGTCGCCCGCGCATCTTGCGGTGCATATAGACCTGAAAGTCATCTTCCAGCAGCGACGTAAAACGCAAGCGCCCCAGACGGTGACGCTGGGCCAACAGCGCTGGCTCATCCAGCGGATCGGCTGGCACTGTGGCGGCTTCAATCATCTTGTTATTATCCTTGATTCGCGCTCGGCCTCCAGCCTACGCGGTTTCCCATATCACAACCATATGCTGCACCGATCAGTGGCGCAGCTGATAACGCAGCATCACCCACATATAGCCCGGTTGACCCGAGCAGTCACGCTCTGCATGCTAAAGTTCATTGATCACCTGGGCCTTTTCCGTTGGGAGTGTTATTCATGTCACAGACTACAGATAGAAACCGCCAGATCCTGCTCGCCTCACGTCCTGTGGGTGCGCCCGTACCCAGCGATTTCAAACTGGTTGAGTCGCCCATCCCCACACCCGGGCCAGGACAAATATTGCTGCGTAACGTCTGGATGTCATTGGATCCGTACATGCGTGGCCGCATGAGTGATGCAAAATCCTATGCCGACCCGGTTGCCGTTGGCGGTGTGATGCCCTGCGGTGCCGTCAGCTGGGTAATGGAGTCCAATCTCGATGGCTACCAGCCCGGTGACCTGGTCATGTGCTATACCGCCGGCTGGCAGGATTACAGTCTGTCCGACGGTAGCATGGTGTTCAAACTGGATCCGAACATGGCGGAACCCTCCCAGGCACTCGGCGTGCTGGGCATGCCTGGCTTCACCGGCTATATGGGGCTACTGGATATCGGCCAGCCCAAGCCCGGTGAAACCGTCGTCGTCGCCGCCGCTACCGGCCCGGTGGGCAGCGTGGTAGGCCAGGTAGCCAAGCTCAAGGGCTGCCGGGTAGTAGGGATCGCCGGAGGGCCTGAGAAGTGCGCTTATGCGGTGGACGAACAGGGTTTTGATGTCTGCCTTGATCACCGTCTGGATAGTCTGGCAGACGACCTGACCAATGCCTGCCCGGATGGCATTGATGTGTACTTTGAGAATGTCGGCGGCAAGGTATTCGATGCAGTCATGCCGCTGCTTAACCCGCATTCACGGGTGCCCGTGTGCGGTCTGATCGCCCAATACAACGCCACTGAACTGCCCGCCGGCCCGGATCGCTTGCCGCAACTGATGCGCCTGCTGTTGAGCCAGCGTATTCGCATGCAAGCCTTCATTATCTTCGACAACTACGGCCCGCATTTCCCCGCGTTTCTTGCAGAAATGACCCCTTGGGTCGCCGAAGGCAAGGTGAAGGTCAAGGAGCACCGTATCGAAGGATTGGAAAACGCCCCCCAAGGTCTTATTGGACTGCTGGAAGGGCAGAATTTCGGTAAGGTCGTCGTGAAAATTGCTGACTGATATCACATGACGCCAGCAACCAAGGCTCTCGACAAGGCCCGGCTCACCTATAGCCTGCATCGTTATGAGCATGATCCCCGGGCTGCGTCCTTTGGCGGCGAGGCGGCGGACAAACTCGGGCTGAATCCAGGACAGGTATTCAAGACCCTGTTAGTCAGCAGCGACAGCGGCGAGTTGCTGGTCGCGCTGGTACCGGTCAATGGCCAGCTGGATCTGAAACTGCTGGCCAAAGCCGCGAACCTGAGAAAAGTAAGCATGGCTGACCCGGCCGTCGCCCAGCGCACGACAGGTTACCTGTTGGGCGGCATCAGCCCGCTGGGTCAGAAGAAAGCCTTGCGTACCTTTATTGATGACAGCGCTGAGCAGTGGGAACAGGTCTATATCAGCGCGGGCCGACGCGGCCTGGAAATAGCCCTGGCGCCGGCGGATCTGGCTCAACAGACCCGCGCTGCCTTTGCCCATATCGGTCGACCAGACTGCTTGGATAATCCGGAAGTCAGCCCATGCCCACATACCTTCTTGCGATAGATCAGGGTACGACAAGTAGCCGGGCGATGATTTTCAACGCCCAATGCCAACCAATCAGCGTCGCGCAACAGGAGTTCATACAGCACTTTCCCCGCGATGGCTGGGTTGAACATGACCCGGAGGAAATCTGGCAAAGCGTAGTCAGCGTGGTGCGTGAAGCGCTGGGCAAGGCCAATCTGGTGGCCACTGATATCAGTGCCATCGGTATCACCAATCAGCGCGAGACCACGCTGCTATGGGATGCTCACACCGGCAAGGCGGTATACCCAGCCATCGTCTGGCAGGACAGACGCACAGCTGCTGTCTGCGATCAGCTGAAGGCAGCAGGCCATGAGCAATTGATCAATGAGCGCACCGGATTACTGATTGATCCCTATTTCTCAGCCACCAAGCTGAGCTGGCTATTGGACAACGTAGCGGGTGCCCGCCAACGTGCCGAGCGGGGCGAATTGCGCTTCGGTACGGTGGACAGCTTTCTATTGTGGCGCCTGACTGGCGGCAAGATTCATCGAACGGATGCCAGCAACGCCTCGCGCACCATGCTGTTCAATATTCACCGCCAGCAATGGGATGAGCAGCTGCTGCAGCTGATGGATATCCCCGCCAGCCTGCTGCCGGAGGTGTTGGATAATACCGCCGAGTTCGGTCATACCGAGCCCGGTCTGTTTGGCAGCAGCATACCGATTACCGCTATGGCCGGTGATCAACAGGCGGCATTGGTAGGCCAGGCCTGCTTCACACGTGGCAGTGTGAAAAGCACCTACGGCACCGGCTGCTTCATGGTAATGAATACTGGCACCACCCCGGTACGCTCCTCGCATCGATTGCTTACTACCGTGGCCTATCGACTCAAGGGGCAAACCTGTTATGCGCTGGAAGGCAGCATCTTTGTCGCCGGAGCCGCGATTCAATGGCTACGAGACGGCCTCAAGCTGATCCGCCATGCCGATGAAACCGAAGCTCTGGCAGAACAGGTAGGCGACCAGAGTGGCGTCTATCTGGTACCGGCATTTACTGGATTGGGCGCACCCTACTGGGATCCGCAAGCGCGGGGCGCGATTCTGGGCCTGACTCGGGATACCGGTATCGCCGAAATTGTTACCGCCGGACTCCAATCGGTGTGCTTCCAGACCCGCGATCTGCTGGAAGCCATGCAGGCGGACGGCGACATACCCATCACCTCGCTACGGGTGGATGGCGGTATGGTGGTGAATACATGGTTGGTTCAAGCCTTGGCCAACACCCTCGGCGTGCAGGTAGATCGCCCGCGGATTACCGAAACCACCGCATTGGGGGTAGCCTGCCTCGCCGGATTGCAGCAAGGATTATTCACCAGTCTCGAGGATATTGCCCAACATTGGGATTGTGAACGCAACTTCAGCCCGGTGATGCCAGAGCAGCGACGGGAGGCTTTGTATGATGGCTGGCTGGGCGCGGTACGGCGGGTACGTGGGGGCAGCCAATAACAACTGCCTCCTGCGCCGAATCGCCGCTCCCGCAACAGGAGATTGCCAGGCCGCAGCCGACCCGTGGTAACGGTGCTCCGCCGCGACGCTGGCCGCAAGGCCAGCCAGATTCGAGCTGAGCTCAGTCCATCCCTGACCTTGCCGTCCCCTGCTCCGCCTCGATCTGCGTCTCCACCGCTTCTATCTGCTCGGGAGCCAGATCCTCAGCCGGAACAGCGACCACCTCCTGCTCCTCCCTTGCCTCGGCATACAGACTCCACGCCGCCATGAACAGCGCAGCGATAAGCGGCCCAATAACAAAGCCGTTGAGGCCGAACAGCGCCAGGCCGCCCAGCGTGGAAATGAGGATGACATAATCCGGAAGCTTGGTGTCCTTGCCCACCAGAATCGGGCGCAGCACATTATCAGCCAGACCAATCACTATCGCGCCAAAGGCGGTAAGCACGGCGGCTTCCCAGATAGCACCGGTCGCCAGAAAGTAAATTGCCACCGGCCCCCATATCAGGCTTGCACCCACAGCGGGCAGCAGCGACAGCACCGCCATCAATACGCCCCAGAGCAGCGCTCCCTGCAGACCCAGCACCCAGAAAATAAATCCGCCCAATACACCCTGAATGGCCGCTACGGCAATATTCCCTTTTACCGTTGCCTTGACCACGGTGGTGAACTTGCTCAACAGGTGTTGCTTGTAAATCTCACCGAGAGGGATAGAACGGCGCACCGCAGCCGCGACCTGACGCCCGTCGCGTAACAGAAAGAACAGCAGATACAGCATGATCGTGAAGCTGATCAGAAACTGAAAGGTATTCTGGCCGATGCTGAATGCCTTGGTCGCAAGAAATTGACTACCGGTCATGGCGAACTGGGAAATCCGTTCCTGCACACCGGCCAGATCGGTCAGACCAAACCGCTCCAGCAGTTCCCGGGCAAAGGCCGGCAGCGCGTTGATAACCTGCTCAAGATAGCCACCGAAATCCAGCGTCCCGCTGCTGACCCGCTGATAAGTATTACTGCCTTCCTGTACCAGCGCACCGGCTAACAGGCTCATTGGCAGAATTACGATCACCAGGATGATGACCAGCGTAACCGCTGCAGCCCAACCCCGGCGCTGATTGAAGCGCGCCTCAAAGCGGCGTTGCACCGGCTGGAAGATGATGGCCAGGATAGTACCCCAGAATACAGCCCCATAAAATGGCAGCAGGATAGCCGTAAAAGCGACTGACACCAGTGCCAGCAGCAGCACAAAACTCTTGTTTTCCAGGTTAGTATTGGTCATGGCTTGTTGTTTGCGTCCACGCAGCAGTTTAGATCACAAGAATAACAGCGACTGATGACGGCTGATAGCATCGCCATGGCGTGCGTTTCCATACCAAAAATAACAACACTCTCTTCCCCGCAGGGTCTCAATCAGGTGTGACGCTGTCCTACAACCGGAGACCATCGCCATGAAAACACCTGTCAAAGCATTCCCCGCAATCGCCCTGAGCGCCTTGCTGGCAAGCCCTGTTGCATTCGCCGAGCAACAGGACGTTACCTGCGAATCCAATATGGCATCGCTATCTGATAACGCCACCTACAACCGTGACGCCCTGAGCGATTCCGCACGACAACAGATTGATGAGCATATTCGACAGGCTGGTGAAGCCCAGTCCGAGGGCGACGAAGAAGGCTGCGTAGTGCATTCGAGCAAGGCATTACAGGAAATCCGTGGTGCGGGTTCCAGCAAGGATGCGCAAACCCCACATGACGAGCAGTAGTTGCAGAAACAACAAAGCCCTGACGTTTCCGGTCAGGGCTTTGTTTGGCTTTTGGTCAGGCAGGGGCATCGACAAAAAGCATGATATGGTCGGAGCGACTGGAATCGAACCAGCGACCTTCTCGTCCCGAACGAGACGCGCTACCAGGCTGCGCTACGCTCCGTATTCATGAGGCGGCATTTTACATAATCGTTGTATTTACACAAGAGGAAGATGAAAATTCTTTTGCCGCCCGGTACTTACGTACCCTGACAGGGTTGATCAAGATTCCGCTGCAGCATCCAGCATGGTTTTCAGTTCACCGGATTCAGCCAGCTCCAGAATGATGTCGCTGCCGCCTACCAGTTCGCCCTTGACCCACAGTTGCGGGAAGGTTGGCCAGTTGGCATATTTTGGAAGCTCAGCACGAATATCAGGATTCTGCAGAATATCCACATAAGCAAACTTCTGGCCACAGCCCATCAACGCCTGCACGGCGCGGGCAGAAAAGCCGCACTGGGGAGCGTTAGGTGCGCCCTTCATGTAGATAAGAATGGGATGGCTGGAGAGCTGATCCTTGATGGTATCGATAGTAGTGCTCATGGGTATCCTCTATGGCGGTTGGTAGCCAGAACGCTGACATTCAGTGTACCGCAAAGCAGCCTGTTCTGCCCAACTGCATGAAGGTCGCACCCGGCCATTTGCCTTGCGGCGGATTTTACCTATAAGATGCCCGCTTCTCTCTTTTAAGGTATGGCTTGTACCGAGCCAATGGCTGCGGTAAGGGTCGCTATTCCCGATCGGCAGCCGATCGCAACCAGGTAGCACAACATGACAGTACGGCATTTTCTTTCGTTGATGGATTGTTCTCAGGCAGAGCTGGCGAGCTTGCTCAAGCGTGGCAGCGAGCTCAAGGATCTGCACCGACAGGGAGTGATCTATGAGCCGCTGAAAAATCGCGTACTGGGCATGATATTCGAGAAAGCCTCCACCCGTACCAGAGTCTCCTTCGAGGCCGGCATGATCCAACTGGGTGGCCAGGCAATCTTCCTGTCGCCGCGCGATACCCAGCTGGGCCGTGGCGAGCCGGTAGAAGACAGCGCCCGTGTGCTGTCGCGGATGTGTGACGCCATCATGATCCGCACCTTTGCCCACGCCACGGTAGAAAGCTTTGCTGCCTTTTCCCAGGTGCCCGTCATCAACGGTCTGAGTGATGACCTGCATCCCTGCCAATTGCTGGCGGACATGCAAACCTATCTTGAGCACCGTGGCAGCATCAAGGGCAAGACGGTGGTCTGGGTGGGTGACGGCAATAACATGTGCAACAGCTATATTCAGGCCGCTATCCAGTTTGATTTCCAACTGCGCGTGGCCTGCCCTGAAGGCTACGAACCGGATCAGGCGTATCTCGATGAAGCCGGTGACCGGGTGACCGTCGTCCGTGATCCGCACCAAGCCGTGGCCGGAGCACACCTGGTATGTACCGACGTGTGGGCCTCCATGGGCCAGGAAGACGAAGCCGAACAGCGGATGGCGATCTTTGCCCCCTACCAGGTCACACCTGAACTACTGGATCAGGCCGATGAGTCGGTGATCTTCATGCATTGCCTGCCAGCACACCGGGGTGAGGAAGTTTCCGCGGCGCTGATGGACGATCCACGCAGCGTCGTTTGGGATCAGGCGGAGAACCGCCTGCATGCCCAGAAGGCGCTGGTTGAGTTTCTGCTGGTGGAGTAATAAAAGGCATGCCCGATATCGTTTTGGAGCTGAACAACCTGGCTTGCGGCTATGACGGCCAACCGATCGTCAGTGATCTGAGCCTGCATTTGCGCGCCGGCGATATTGGCTGCCTGCTTGGCCCGTCCGGCTGCGGCAAGACTACCACCCTGCGTAGCATCGCCGGATTCGAGGCAGTGACTGCCGGCGAGATTCGACTGCAGAATCGGGTGCTCTCCAGCCCCACCCAGCGCGTGCCTCCAGAGCAACGCCGTATCGGCATGGTATTTCAGGATTACGCGCTTTTCCCCCATCTGACCGTAGGCGAAAACATCGCCTTTGGTATCAGCAGGCATCCCCAGCGCAAACGTATTGTTGATGAGTTGCTGGAGCTGGTGAATCTGGATCGTCTGGGCAAGCGCTACCCTCACGAACTTTCCGGCGGACAGCAGCAGCGGGTAGCCCTCGCCCGGGCGTTAGCCCCCGAACCAGCCTTGCTGTTGCTGGATGAACCCTTCTCCAATCTGGACGGCGATCTGCGCCGGCGCCTATCAGCCGAAGTGCGGGATATTCTCAAGACCCGTGGCATCAGTGCCTTGCTGGTCACCCATGATCAGAACGAAGCTTTTGCCGTATGCGACCAGGTTGGCGTCCTGCGCGAAGGGCGCCTGCAACAATGGGACACGCCCTATAATCTGTACCACGAGCCTGCCACGCCTTTTGTCGCCAGCTTTATCGGTCAGGGTTACTTCATCCGTGGCCAGCTGTTGACCCCGGATACAGTGCAGACCGAGCTCGGCGTGATCCGTGGCAACCGCGCTTATCAGTTGCAGAGCGGCAGTGCAGTGGATGTGCTCCTGCGCCCCGACGATATTATCGGCGACGACGACAGCCCCCTTACTGCGACCATCACCGGCAAGGTGTTTCTGGGCGCGACCACCCTGTACCGCCTGCAATTGCCCACTGGCAGCACACTGGAAACGCTCTTCCCCAGCCATGACGACCATCCGCTGGCTGAGGTACTGGGCATACGTGTAGCAGCTGACCACCTGGTCGTTTTTACTGCTCAGGGCAGTGTCAATGTCAGCGCTCAATTGCCACTGGAGCAGATACTGGACGGCGGCGAATCTGCCTGAAAGCCCGGCGTGACTTGGCAACCACCCGGCAGCCCCGGATAATGGCGGCTTTCCAACCAGCCTGACGAGTCAATTCATGCAGATTGCCAAAGATGCTGTAGTTCAGTTCCACTACTCCCTGTCCGACGCCAACGGCGAAATCGAAAATTCACGCGAACATGAGCCTGTGCTCTACCTGCATGGCCAACCTGGTCTGCTGTCAGGCCTGGTTGAGGCCATGGAAGGTCATCAGGCAGGCGACACTTTCCGCGTTGAGCTTCCGGCTGACCAGGCCTATGGCCCGATCCAGCCGAATGCCACCCACAAGGTTCAGGTAAAACATCTGCAGGGTGCCAAGAAATGGAAGCCCGGCATGCTCGCCGTTATCCAGACCGAACAAGGCCCACGCCAGGTAACCATCATCAAGGTGGGGCTGTCCCAGGCCGTGGTTGATAGCAACCATCCTCTGGCGGGTCGCGATCTTATATTTGACATGGAAATTCTCTCGGTGCGCCCTGCTACCGAAGAGGAACTGGCCCATGGACATGCCCACGGCGCCGGCGGACATCAGCACTGACTACTTTACGATTCAACCCGGACACGGCGACGCGTCCGGGTTGATTTTACAGCGGTTTGAATAACGTGATACAGCGGCCTTTTACCTCGGACGTAATACCACAAAAAACAACCCAAGCATTATTGACAGATAAAGTGTATTATGGTTGTTTTTCCACGCCGAGGGACAGATCTCATGTCAGTAAAACCTGCCGCCGTAACCGTTGTGGCCAAGAAACCCACCAGGGCTGCTGCCAAACGTAAACCCGAGCCGGCTGCCGCCACCAGCGAATCCATTAATGATCAGGTAACTGCTTTTCTCGCCTCCGGAGGAGAAATTCAGTCCATTCCTACTGGCACCAGCGGCCAGACCTACGGTAGCCCTCGCGCCGCCAAACCTGTAGTCAAAGCCCAGAAGGCTTGATGGCACTTTCGCCTCGACAAGGGCGTTAACGTTGGTTGCTACCCAGTAGCTGAAGATCCTCGTCATACAGCCCGGTTAACAGGGCTGTGCCATCACTGGCCACGCGAAAGCCGCCCCAACGTGCTCGTTCATGAACGGTGGCAGTCCCTTCCTGAAAGAAGAATGCGTTCGGCCCGATACTCGCACCCCACTGGCCTCGACGGATGCGCATGGAGACCATGCCAGGCTCGCTGCCCGGCTGCGCTCCGGTACCGGCCAGCACAGCTCGCCCTTGTGATCCCACATGCAGGTAGGCATACGCTGGAACAGTTTGTCCGGAATCAGGCAGCTGCGCATCAACAGCAAATCGCAGCGCCATATAATCCCCTTGCATTAACGAACGCGGATCAACTGGTGCGAGTTCCAGCAGCACCAGTTGTCCGTCCTTCAGCGTTCGTTCAAAGCCCATTACGGTGTAAACCACCACCGCAACGACCAGCAGCCAGCTGGCCATAACAGCAATCCGATCAGCTCGCACGGGCGTCCCTCCAGCGGCGTAATAGAAACCAACGCAGCACGAGCAACAGGGCGCCACTGGCCACCAGCAGCACTGATTTTTCCAGCAGAGTGATGTGCAGGCTGTAGTACAGATCAGCTAGGTACAATGTTGCGCCGATGCCGACCAGCACACTCCAGAACCGTTCACAGGCGTGGAATACGGCCAGCCATAATGCGGTGGCAATCAACAGCCCCGGGGCTTGCACACCCAGCGCAATCAGCAGCAGCGTTGCCAGCGCCACACCCAAGCGTATGGTCGGCTGCTGAGCGCGAGCAAGAATAAAGCCGGTCACAATCAGGAGTACACCTGCACCAGCCGGGTACAGCCATTTCAATAGCGGAGCTGCTGCGTCGCCCATCAGTTCAGCCACAGAGCTACCCCAACGCTGATTGCCGATGATTGGCCACGCCAGCGCGGCGAGTGTCGCAGCACCTGCCAGCGATCGCCACAGGTCAGCCCGCCTACTGCCCGCCCAATCGCCGCGGCGCAACCATAACCACGCCGCGACAACCGCCAGCGCCAGACCATACAGCGTCAGCCAACTACTGAAGCCGATGAAAACGGCACCTGCCCCAATCGCAATCAACGCGCAGGCCTGGCGGTGGAGCATCACCGCCGGCACCAGCCACATGATGCCAGCGACCAACGCCGCAGCCATCGCTACAGGCCACTCAGAATGCCGCCCGGCAATATCCCAGTGGCTGACAGCTACCAACAGGACACCCTGCCCTACCATGGACAGCGCCAACCCCAATTGGCTGACGAACACGCCGGGCTTTCGTAACAACCACACCGCCATACCCAGCAGGACGCTACCGGTAATGGCAGCGGCAAGGGCACTCTCGTCGATGATGGTATACAAGGTACTACCGATCAGCAGCAGCGCCGCCAGCCAGGCCGCCAGTCCTGATAGCAGCGCGACATACCATGGCGCATGGGTGTGCTGCATCAGACGGTTTGCAGTCGGCTCGTCCACTATGCCCCGTTGGCACAATTCATTCAGTAGCAGTTGCTTTGGATCACTCATGCTGCGCCCCCCGATGCAATCGATGCAACCAGAGCGAAGCCGCTGCGCTGGTCAGCAGCACGAATAGACCCAGTACATTGAGTAGCATGAAGCTATCCGCATTGACGCCAGTGTCCAGCAAGCGGCCAAGTCCTGACGCAGTCACGCCGATCAACGAATAGAGCAACAGCGCCAGCATCAGTGCGTCCCGGCGCCAGCGTAGATAGACGGTAATACCGACCAGGTAGACCAGAGCCAGCGCGATGAGCAGCGCAAGGTAACCTTCCTGCCACCAACTGATGCAACCCCCGAGCGTCAGCGCACTCAACAGGCCAAACCCGGCCAGCCGCGGCAGCACGCGACTCAATTCGGTACACAGCCGATGGCCTGCCCCCTCAAATACCAATAGCAACGCCAGATCAGCCACTGCCAGCGCGGTCAGCCCCTGCGCGCTGGTTGGCCCACCGGGGTGGAGCGCAAAATAGCGCAGCAACGCCACATGGAGTACCACCCAGAACAGGGCCCAACAGGCGGCGGAGCGGGAAATCAATGCCCAAGGCAGCATCAACGCGGCCCAGCCGGCAAATAATTGCCAGATATCCGCACCGGTCTGATAAATCTGACCGACCAACGCCAACACCCCTCCCGTGGTTAGCGCAGCACCAAACAGGCTGGCACGGTAAAGAGCCGAGCCTGACTGGAGCACCACCGCCGCACCAGCGAAACCAGTCAAGGCAACCAATGCCAGCGCCAACTTATGCAGCCGGTGCAGTTCATCCCAGTTGAACGCAAAGAAGAAAATCACACCGAGTACCAGCAGCAAGCTGCCGTAGTAGGCCAGCAGACGATCCAGCGCCGCGCGCCAATGGCGATCGGTGGGCGCTGGATGCTCAGGGGCCAGCGCCCGGGCCAACTGCGCCGGCGTCAGGAGCCCCTGCTCTGTCCAACTGAGCAGCTGGTCACGGCTGCGCAGCTCGGCCAACCAATCCAGCGGCGGCTGCTGATGCCTCTTTCCTATCTTTTGCATAATCGCAAATGCTCCATGAATTCAGGCACCGCCATAAACAGATAGAGTGCAAACAGGATATTGAGCAGGGAAACCAGCAGGAATAATTGCGGAATGCTGATACCTACTACACCCAACATGAACATGGCGAAGATAGCGGACATCACCATCAACAGCGAGTTAAGGATATTGTTCGCCGCAATCACCCTGGAGCGCTCATGGTTGTCGGTGCGCGACTGAATCAGCGCGTACAGGGGCACAATGTAGAAGCCGCCAAAGATGCCCAGCCCCATAATGCAGCACATCACCCACCAGGCTGCCGGCCGGGTCAGCAGCTCCTGCCAGCCTACTTGCTCGCCCGCCCCTGGCATCTGTCCCGCTCCCAGCCAGAGCAGCAGCCCGAATAGCGTCAGGCCGGCAGCGCCTATCGGTACCAGGCCGAGATTCACCGTCTTGCCGGTCAGCCGCTCACACAACAGCGAGCCAGTGGCAATGCCAATGGAAAACACTGCGAGAATCAATGTGACGACCGATTCATCCCCGTGCAGATAGTGATGGGCAAAACCGGGAATCTGCGCCAGGTATGTGGCCCCGATAAACCAGAACCATGAGTTGGCCAGCAATGACCGGGACACCGCCCTGGATTGCTTCACCAGCCCCAGGTGCAGGATGCGGCCTGATTGCCGGAAAATATTCCAGTCCATCTGCAACGCGGGCAGCGCTGCGGCTGTGCAGGGAATACTCAGACTCGCCATAAAGCCAGCCAGGGCAAACCCCAGCACAGAAACGGATACCCACCAGGCCCACTGTTCGCTACTCATCAACAGACCGGCAAACAGGGTTCCGCCGAGAATGGCCAGAAAGGTGCCCATCTCCACCAGAGCGTTGCCGCCCACCAGCTCCCGCTCGGCCAGATGCAACGGCAGGATCGAGTACTTCACCGGCCCGAAGAGAGCAGACTGGGAACCCATGGCAAAGAGCACCACCAGCATCATTGGCAGATGACCAAGCAACAGGCTGACCGAGCCCAATAGCATGATCGGGATTTCGGCAAATTTGATCAGGCGAATCAGCTGATGCTTGGGATACTTCTCCCCCAATTGACCACCCAGGGCGGAAAACAGGAAAAACGGCAGGATAAACAGCAGCGCGCTGAAATTGATCAGCACATTCGGGTCAGTTTCAGTGCCGATTCTGAATAGAATCGCCAGCACCAATGCCTGCTTGAAGACGTTATCGTTGAACGCACCCAGAAATTGAGTGACGAAATACGGCAGAAAGCGCCTACTGCCGAGCAACTCGAACTGCGACCGTTCCGCCATCACTGCTGTCCTTCTTCAGTATCGTTTTTGAAGAAGGACAGCATAACGGAACAACACGCCAGATTCGCGCTTACATCCGTATCAGCTATTACTGGCGCCAGTCTGCAATCGCAGATCACGGCGCTCGATCCAGGACTGGATACGTTCCTGACGGGCTGAGGTCAGCGGATAACGCCGCGCCAGCATGAACGCAGCCATGTACATCAGCACTGGCCCGATAATGTAGAGTACCCGCAGTGACATCAGTGAACTATCGGTATGTACCGTCTGGGTGGCATCAAAACCGACCAGCGCCAGCAGCCCCAACGACAGTCCCAGCCCCAGGGCCATGGCGGATTTCTGCGCCATGCCGGACATGGCAAAGAACAGGCCGGTACGATGCTCCTTACTGCGCGCGGTATCCAGGTCAACAATATCTGCCAGCATCGACAGCGGCAGAAATTGGAACGCAGCGAAACAAAAACCCTTGATCGCAAACATGATGGCAAAAGGCACCAACTGCCCCGCCTGCAAGAAGAACATGCCGAGAATACTGACACTCGATACAGCCACCGCCACACAAAAGGCATGGTGCTTACCGATCTTGCGTCCAAGAATCAGCCAGAACGGAATGCCGAGGATACCGATGCCGAAGTACAGCAGATACATCATCCCGATATAAGCCTGAATCTGTATCACATGCTGCATGAAGAAGACCGACATGGCGTTACGGAAGGATTCACCGGTAATCACGATGAGCAGAACCAGCATCAGACGTTTGAACGGGCCGTTATTCTTCAGAATACGCAGGCCCTTCTTCCAGTCGGTTTGCTGCACCGACCGCGGCGGGGCCTCACGCACCATGGTCACGACCATCAGTACGGTGAGCGGTAACAGAATCAACAGCAACCATCCCATACTGGCGAGAATCGGGCCGTAACCCGTGCCCAGCTGGCCATCCTTGCCGACCAGCCAGATCATCGCCTGCATCAGCGCACCCTCGGTATGCCCCTCCGCATAGCGTTTACCCATGGCCTGCACTATAGCCGGTGCCAGCGCTGCCACAAACAGGCCGATCAGCACAAAACCCTCGCGGGACGCTGTTACCCGGCTGCGTTGGTGATACAACGGTGAAAGCTCTGCGCCCCAGGCTCCATAGGGCAGTGTCACCATGGTCCAGCCTATGTACATAAGCACTGTCCAGAGCAATAGATGCCATATGCCCGCCCCGGCTGGTGGCATGAAAATCATCACGGTACTGATCAGCATGATCGGCGTACCCAACACCAACCATGGCTTCCGTCTGCCGAAACGGGTTTGCCAGCGGTCACTGATCATGCCCATGAGCGGATCAGTAACCACATCGGATAAACGTGCAATCACCAGCACCAACGCCATCAGCGCCATATTAAGCCCCATTTCCTGGGCATAAAAAGGCGGCAGATAAACAGCCAAGGGGTAACCGATGATAGCCAGAGGCATGCCCACAGAGCCATGGACCAGGATGGTGGACCGCTTGAGGATTCCGGACTGACTCATTAATGCCACTCCCAGCACACTTGGCAGACTCGCGGCCTACCTTTGTTGTAGTTGTTTTACCTGCCTATCGTTGCGTAGGCAGTTACCTGGAGTCTAAGCGAAGTCTGATGGCAACATACTCACCCATTTTTGCTGAATATTACCGAAACTGACACGCCGCCCCTTGCAGACCACGGACGACGCGCGATCCAGAGGGCTATAAGAGCCGGGCATGGGCGGCATTCAGCCTACTGATAACTGAATCAGGGGTTCATACGGCGCTTCGTCACATGAATACGAATAGCATATATAATTGTTTGACAACCATTCTCATTACAATTAACGTTAGGCCATTCTCAACTGAGCCGGAGTACGCGCCCATGTATGTATGTCTTTGCAAGGGAATTACCGACACCCAGATCCGCGACGCGGTAACTGATGGCGCCTGCAGTATGCGTGACCTGCGCGAACGTCTGGATGTAGCCAGCCAGTGCGGCAAATGCGGTCGGGAATGCAAATCCATCATCAGCGAGTATCGCCCGGGCGCGGTTGCCAACCTGGTAAACGCGGCGCAGTTTTCGATGGCGTGAATGCGCCCCGAATGCATCGGTCAGCCGTTACTATCTCCTTGATTTACCAGCTCATTTGACAGCCTTCTTATTGCGCATCACACTCAGCGGATAATTCCCTACCCTGAGGAACACCGTCATGAAGGGCGATGCACAGGCTATTCGTCATCTCAACATCCTGCTCGGCAATGAGCTTGTGGCCATCAATCAATACTTTCTGCATGCTCGAATGCTGCAGGATTGGGGCCTGGACAAGCTCGGCGAGCATGAATACAAAGAATCCATTGATGAAATGAAGCATGCCGATGCCTTGACCAAGCGCATCCTGTTTCTTGAGGGTCTGCCTAATCTGCAGGATCTTGGCAAACTGCTGATCGGTGAGAATACGAAGGAAATCCTTGAGTGCGATCTGCGTCTGGAAATCGCTGGCATCAAGGATCTGAAAGAAGCCATCGCTTATTTTGAAAGCGTCGGCGACTACGGCAGCCGTGATCTGGCCGAAGATATTCTCGAATCTGAAGAAGAGCATCTGGATTGGCTGGAAACCCAACTGGGCCTGATCGAGAAGATCGGTATCGAGAACTACCAGCAGTCACAGATCAGCAACTGATCTCTAATGTGCCATACCGGACGGGAGCCAATTGGCTCCCGTCCGTTACAATTTACAACTTAGTACACGTCATTCTGAGTGTTGTGTACGTTGAACTTACCGGTCGGTGTGATCAGGCGCTTATCGCGGATCACTTTCTTCAGCTCCAGCGTCTTGTCATCAACGACGACAATAGCTGATTCCTCTTCCTGACCGCTCCATACAGAGAACCATACCTCGTTACCGGCCTTGTTGTACTCAGGTTGTACGATCCGACGTGGGCCGTCAGGGATACCGGACCATTCAGCGATCGGCAGAACCTTGTAACCAGCGCCCAGGTTGTTGATGTCAAATACCGCAACCGACTGAGCAATTTCTGCGGTCGGGTTGAAGGTAGTGTCCACATACAGATTGGTGGAGTTCGGGTGCGTCTTGATGAACAGCGAACCACCGCCCTGACCTTTCAGCGTATCTACCACTTTCCAAGCGTTATCCGGGAAGTTGACCGGATCGGTACCAATCAGGGAGATGGTGTCATCACCCAAGTGACTGGTGCTCCATACCGGACCGAACTCGGGGTGCGTGAAGTTGGCACCACGACCCGGGTGAGGAATCTTGCCCACGTCAACGATGGCGCCCAGAGCACGCTCTTTGGAGTCGATTACCACAACCTTGTTCGAGTTGTTCGCCGCGGTCATGAAGTAACGGTGTGTGCTGTCCCAGCCACCATCGTGGAGGAACTGAGCGGTACCGATACTGGTTACAGTCAGGTTATCCAGGTCTTCGTAGTTGACCAGCAGGATCTGACCGGTTTCCTTGACGTTGACGATGAACTCGGGATGCTCGTGGGAAGCGATGATGGCTGCCACGCGCGGCTCAGGGTGATATTCCTGCTCGCCTACGGTCATGCCACGGGTGGACATGATTTTCAGCGGTTCCAGGGTCTCACCGTCCATGATCACGTATTGCGGCGGCCAGTAGTCGCCGGCGATCACGTACTTGTCTTCGTAGCCTTCGTACTTGGAGGTTTCAACAGAGCGAGCTTCGATACCGACCTTGATCTCGGCAACCTTGGTTGGCTCTTTGGCCCACAGGTCGATCATGTCGATCTTGGCATCGCGACCAATAACCAGCAGATAACGACCGGAAGCAGACATCCGGGAGATGTGCACTGCGTAGCCGGTGTCGATGGTCTTGACGATCTCCTTGCTGTTGCCGTCGATCAGAGCGATCTTGCCGTCGTCACGCAGGGTCACCGAGAACAGGTTTGGCAGATCCAGCTTGTTCATCTGTTTGGTCGGACGATCTTCCGGCTTGACCAGCACAGTCCAGGAATCACGCATAGCAGACATACCCCACTCCGGAGGAGTCGGCGGCTCATGCTGGATGTAGTTGGCCATCAGGGTAATTTCTTCAGGGCTCAGCTCACCGGAGGTACCCCAGTTCGGCATGCCCGCCGGGGAGCCGTAGGAGATCAGCGCTTCCAGATAAGCCTGGCCACGTTGCTGGGTAATATCCGGAGTCAGAGGCTTGCCGGTGGCGCCTTTACGCAATACACCGTGGCAACCGGCGCAACGCTGGAAATAGATTTCCTTGGCTTTATCAAAGTCAGCTTCGCTCAGATCCGGCGCGCCCGGGGTGCGTACGACACGGGCCAGCGAAGGATCAATGGCTGAGGCTTCACCCTGGTAGGCGGCGGCGGCTTGCTCAGGGTTGGAGGTCTGAGCAAAGGCTGCGGCAGTGACAGTCAGCGCCAGCACACTGAGGACAGTTGTTAACGGTTTGGTCATTCTCATGGCTATTTTCCTTTCCTTGAAACAAAAATGGGCTAATCGCATTACCGCAGTGATCAGAAAGTCAGTCGTATCTCCGTATCGATATGGCGTTGCAGGCCGGGTAGTTCGTCAAGGGGACGATAAGAGCGGTTGAGCAAGTTGCCCAGCAGTATTCTGGCGCTCAACCTATCCTGGTAATCGAATGTCATGGCAAGGTTCAAAGTGGCATAGCCGCTCTCCTTGTCCTCAACGCTCCGATCGACTCCCTTACGTGTGGAACCACTGGCGGTGCGCATAAAGAAGTCGAACTCACTATCCACCGAACCAAGCTGGGCGTAGCTACGCAGCCCCAAGGTGCCCATGGCACTGGGCATACCGCTGTTCCGGGTGGAATAACCATTACCATAGTCAAACTCACGCTGAGTCAGACTGAAGGCAGCATGTGGCTGAAACAGCCAATCCGGGCGCCACTCAAGGGCGACTTCCAGACCTGTAGTTCTGGCCTCACTGATATTGGTGTACTGCCATTGCCGTTGACGGGCGCTGGCTGGCGGCCGGTAGCCGTCCGGTGTCTCGGTAATACGCTGACGATCGATATAGTCTTTGGCGATGGTATGGAACAACACCGCATCGGCAGTCACCGCGGGCACCTCGTAGCGCCAACCCAGTTCCATGACTCGGGCACGCTCAGGCTTGAGGTCCGGATTGCCGTAATGGGTATTACTGCCAGCCACTGCCACCATGTGCAGCTGAGTCAGGGTCGGATAGGAATAGCCCTGGGCCAGATTGGCGCGCAACGCCCAGTGTGGAGCGGGGCTATATACCAGACCCAAAGAACCCAGCACGCGATCGTCGCTGCCGTCCGATGGACGCCCCTCAGTGGTGCGCTCCAGCTCCGAGTCAACACGGTAGTAACGGCCGCCCAGGTAAGCAGTCCAGTCTTCGGTAAACTGCCAATCCTGCTGAGCGAAGGCCGAGAAGGTCTGTTGATTGGCCTGTTGTCTGGACGCAGCGGGAAATTTCTTGCTGTCCAGCTCATCATCCACATACTCCAGGCCCACCAGGGTGGTCTGGTCAGCCAGCAGCTCCAGTTCGGCCTGCACTGCCATACCGCGGGTCTGTTGCTTATCGAGCGAATCGTTCTGGATCTGAACCCGACCCATGGGCGGCATGAGCATGACGGTATTCAGCGAGAACTCACGATCGACCTCACGATGGTAGGCGTTGGCTGACAGCTTCCGTATCAGCGGACTCAGGTCAGTCGCCTCATAGAAGAAGGCGTAGCGCTGTTGATCACGCTTGGGAAAATCCATTTTCATCTCTACGCCAGGGTTCTGCTCCGGGTCAGACCAGGTTCCAGCGCTCAGATTGAAGCGCTCGGCCTTGATCGCCATATAGTGGTTGTTTTTACGATAGCCCAGATGCAGCGCAGCGGACTCATTATCGTAGGCCGAGTTGTCCAGCTCACCATAACCACGGGTGCGGCGCTCGCCATGCTCGCTGCGCGACAGACTCAAGCGGTAATCAAAATCACCGCTGCTGCCGGCCAGCCCGGCGTTGCTGCGGTAGCCTTGGGTAGCGGAGTAATATCCACCACCAACGTAGCTTTCCAGCGGCACATCGCTGCCACGCCGCGTGATGATGTTGACCACCCCACCGATGGCATTGGAGCCGTTGATCACGGACGACGGCCCACGTACGACCTCGACCCGCTCGATCATCGCCGGATCAATCAACAGCGGCGTGCCATGGTCGGTATGGTCGGTCATGGTCTGACCATCAATACGAATAGTTACCCGCCGCGAACTTTCACCGCGGATGGAAATGCGCTTCATGCCGGGGGTATCGGCATCTGTTAGCACCACACCGGGCACATCCCGGAACAGTTCGGCGACATCAGCCAGACTGCGGCGCCGCAGATCGTCTTCACCTATACGCGTGACGGAGCCCGGACTCATCAGACTGGCCACTGCGAAGCCAGTGCCGGTAATGACCGTATCGGCCAACTGCAGAGCGGGGTCAACTTCTGACGCTTGCGCTACGGATAGAGCCAGCGCGGACAATCCAGCAACAAAAATATGAGTTTTCATGAACATGGCTCCTGACAACGTAAACACATCATGGGGAAAGGTTCAGCAAGAAAGCTTGATCATTGTCAAGTTACAGTGCGTCAAGCTGACGCACTGTACTGGGTGCGACATACCATCGCAGCCTTATCTGGGTACTCTAAACCCCGAATGGTTAAAAAAACCCAGTGCATGCGAGGTATAAAATACCAAACTATTAATAACCCCTTTAAATTCAGCAGGTTAACCACATGGCACGATCCTTGTTAGAGAAAGCACTGAACGCATCTATTCAAGGAATCACCAATGGACGCAACCCGGTTAGACCTCCACCCAGAACGGCCCTCGGGGCTGTTCTACCACGCCAGTGGCAAAGAGGTTGAACTCTTTGAGCAGGCCGACCGGTTCGGCATGCCGGTGCTCATCAAGGGCCCAACCGGCTGTGGCAAAACCCGTTTCATTCAGCATATGGCTCAGCGCCTCGGGCGCAAGCTGTATACCGTAGCCTGTCATGACGACCTGACGACTGCAGACCTGGTAGGTCGCTACCTGATCGGTGCCAAGGGTACTTTCTGGCAGGACGGCCCACTGACCCGTGCCGTGCGTGAAGGGGCTATCTGTTACCTGGACGAAGTCATCGAAGCGCGCAAGGACATCACTGTGGTGCTCCATCCGCTGGCCGACGATCGTCGCATCCTGCCATTGGAAGCAACCGGTGAAGAACTCCAGGCTGCGCCCGGCTTCATGCTGGTCGTCTCCTATAACCCCGGCTACCGCAACCTGCTCAAGGGGCTAAAACCCAGCACTCGTCAGCGCTTCGCTGCGATGGCTTTCGATTATCCCGTAGCCGCAGCAGAAAGCCGCATAGTTCAGCACGAATCCGGCCTTGATCCGATGCAGGCAGATCAACTGGTAGCGCTGGGTAACGCCCTGCGCCATCTGGGACAGCATGATCTGGAGGAGGCCCCTTCAACCCGTTTGCTGATTCATACCGCACGGCTGATCGCCGCTGGCATGGATCCGCGCCAGGCCTGTGAGGCCTGCATGGCGCAACCGCTGACTGATGAACCCACTGCTCAGGCCGCCATCATGGACATCGTCCGCGTGCACTTTGCCGAGCCGGAACAACAACAAACCAACAGAAAATTCGCCTGACCGGCGAGCACGCAATCCGCATAACCCGAGGAGATTCAACATGTCGGAGCGCTTTACCAAGGGCATGGCCCGCAACATCTACTACGGTGGCGGCATGTTTTTCATGCTGCTGTTCATTGGTCTCACGGTCGATACGGTCACGGCGATTCCGGAACGGGAAAATCGCGACCAACTCACCGCCGAAGTCGCCCATGGCAAGGAACTATGGGAGAAGAACAACTGCGTGGGATGTCACTCGCTGATGGGTGAAGGTGCCTACTTCGCACCTGAACTGGGTAACGTTTTCCAACGCCGCGGCATGGATAACGAAGCTGCATTCAAAGCGTATTTCGGCGCCTGGATGAAGGCCATGCCTACCGGTGTTGAAGGCCGTCGGCAAATGCCTCAGTTCAATCTGTCCGAAGACGAACTCAATGCCATGGCCGAATTCCTGATCTGGTCATCGCGCATTGATACCAACGACTGGCCACCGAACAAGGAAGGCTGAGTACGCCTGAACCGACTCTGACAGCATAAGGAATCACATCATGAAATACGCTTCACAGGCAGTGGCAAAACCCTACTTTGCCTTTGCCATGCTCTTGTTCGTCGGTCAGATCGTATTTGGTCTGATCCTCGGCACGCAGTACATCATCGGCGATTTCCTGTTCCCGGAAATCCCCTTCAACGTGGCCCGCATGGTGCACACCAACCTGCTGATCGTCTGGTTGCTGTTTGCCTTCATGGGTGCCACCTACTATCTGATACCCGAGGAAACCCAGACTGAACTGTGGAGTACCAAGCTCGGCTACGCGCTGTTCTGGATCTTTGCCGTGGCCGGTGTGCTGACCATCCTCGGCTACCTGCTGGTGCCCTACGCACAACTGGCTGACATGACCGGCAACCATCTTCTGCCGACCATGGGTCGGGAGTTCCTGGAACAGCCGACCATTACCAAGATTGGTATTGCTCTGGTGGTTGCCGGGTTCATTTTCAACATCCTCATGACCGTGCTCAAGGGCCGCAAGACTGTAGTCAACATGGTGTTGATCACGGGTCTGATCGGTCTGGCGGTGTTCTGGATGTTCTCCTTCTACAACCCCAAGTCGCTGGTCATGGACAAATACTTCTGGTGGTGGGTTGTTCACCTGTGGGTAGAAGGCGTGTGGGAACTGATCCTGGGTGCCATTCTGGCCTTCATCCTGATCAAGACCACCGGTGTTGACCGCGAAGTAGTAGAAAAATGGCTGTACCTGATTATTGCCATGGCGCTGATCTCCGGCATCCTGGGAACGGGTCACCACTACTTCTTCATTGGTGCGCCGGAGTACTGGTTGTGGATTGGCTCGATCTTCTCGGCCATCGAACCGCTGCCGTTCTTCCTGATGGTTCTGTTTGCCCTGAGCATGCTGAAACAACGTCGTCGTGAGCATCCGAACAAAGCGGCTGTGACCTGGGCGGTAGGCTGCACCATCATGGCGTTCCTGGGTGCTGGCGTGTGGGGCTTCCTGCACACTCTGGCGCCTGTGAATTACTACACCCACGGTACTCAGCTGACTGCTGCCCACGGCCACCTGGCGTTCTTTGGTGCCTACGCGATGATTGCCATGGCTATCATCTCCTACTCCTGGCCGAAGCTGCATGGCCGCGAGTGCAACAGCCCACAGGCGCAACGGATGGAAATCTGGTCGTGCTGGGTAATGAGCCTGAGCATGCTGGCGATCACGTTGCTGCTGACCTGGGCTGGCTGGATTCAGGTCGAAATGCAACGCCTGCCCGATGACGCCGGTGCTATCGGCTACATGCAAACTCAGGACGCCATCATGCATGTGTACTGGATGCGTCTGGCCGCGGGTGTCGCCTTCGCCGTAGGCCTGGGCATGTATCTGTACAGCTTCATCGTCGCCCGCAATACCCGTGACCAGTCGCCCGAGCTGATCAAGGCCGCGTGACCCCAACCCGGTATCGGGCGCAGGCTCGGTACCGGCTGCCGTACCGCGCTGCTGCGCAGCACTCCACCAGCAGCGCCCCATTCCAGAATTCCGGCCCCGGCCGGAATCACCCCGACCTCTGGGAGAAGTGCAATGGAAGAAGCCGTAGGTATCCGCTGGCACAAGCTGATCACCCGCCTCGCCGGCAATGGATTCCCCCAAGCGCAAGTGACGCTTGAGGCCGAAGGCCCACGCCTGGCCATGGTCTTCCGCGCTCTCAGTGGCGACCCTGGCCTGACCATCAAGGCCAGCACCGAACGTAGCTTGAAGACCTGGCGGCCGCTGGCTCACCGCCTTGCAGGCACCGGCCGCCGCCACGCTCTGGCATGGCGCGAAGCCGAGGCGCTGCGGGTGCCGGACAGTCTGGCCGTATTTCCAGAAAAGGCCATGAACCGGGATCTGTACCTGTGGTTGGCAGCCATGGCCAGCCAGGCCGACTCGCAGCCCAAGGGTGATTGGTTGCAAGCCAACCAGCAGTTGGTACTCAACACCCTGGCCGCTTACCCCGGTCTGAATAGGCTGTATTACACCCTGGCTCACTGCCTGGTGGACATTCGTCGCACCCGTACCCGCTTGCCTGCTGATCAGGCCGAGCGGGAAGCTGCCCTGCAGCGCGCCCTGCTCTCGCCCGGCAGCCAGCCGGCGCTACCTGCCGCGCCCGGCGAACCCTGGCCAGTACCACTGTGGTTGTATCCGCAGGCGGAAGACGTGCACCCAAAAATGCCCGCTGCCAACGATGACGGCAACGACGGTGAATCACATGGCCAGAACAAGGTGCGCCAGAGCAAGCAGCGCAAGCAAGGCCGCTATGTGGATGATAATCAGCAGCGTAACGGCATGATGATCTTCCGCTTGGAAAGCCTGTTCTCCTGGTCCGAGTTTGTCCCTGTCGACCGCTGCGAAGACGATAACGACGACGAGGACAGCGAACAAATCGCTGAGGATCTGGACTACCTGAGCCTGTCCCGCAGCCCCAGCACCAGCGCCTCGCGCATCAAACTGGACATGGATCTGCCCTCCGCCTCCGAGGATGACATTCCCCTGAGCGACGGCAGCCTGTTTCCCGAATGGGACTGGAAAAAGCAACAGCTGCGGGATAACCATTGCCGGGTCATACCGATGCTGCCCCGCGACGCCGAGCCGGCACCGCTGCCGGAGCGTCTGCGTCCGTTGGCGAATAATCTGCGGCAACGCTTCCAGGGGCTGCAACCACAGCGCATCTGGGAAAAACGCCAGACCACCGGCACCCTGCTCGATCTGGACGCCTGCCTGCATCACGTTGCAGACATGCGCCGTGGCCAGGCCACATCGCAGCCGGCCCTTTGGCGTCGGGAAACGGCACGTCATCGGGATCTGTCCTGCCTGGTACTGGCCGACCTGTCGCTGTCGACCGAAGCCTGGGCAGACAATACCCATCAGGTCATTGATGTGATTCGTGACAGTCTGCACCTGCTTGGTGAAGCGCTGGATGCCGGCCAGGACGATTTCGCCATGTACGGCTTCTCTTCGAGACGCCGGGATCATGTGCGCTTCAACCTGATCAAGAACTTTGCCGAGCCCTGGAGCAACACCATTCATGGGCGCATTCAGGAACTCAAACCCGGCTACTACACACGCATGGGCGGCGCCATTCGTCAGGCCACCGAGATTCTCAAGGACAAGCCCGCTGAGCAACGACTGCTGTTATTGCTTACCGATGGCAAACCGAATGATCTGGATGTGTACGAGGGGCGCTATGGCATGGAAGATACCCGCCAGGCGCTACTCGAAGCGCGTAAGGCCGGCATTCAGCCATTCTGCGTCACCATCGACCAGCAGGCCGCCGACTACCTTCCTTACCTGTTCGGCCAGCAGCGTTACCAATTGATTCGTCAGGCATCCGAACTGCCCGGCCTGCTGCCCAAACTCTATCTGTTACTGACCGGGAGAACGACCTGATGTCCAGAACCGACGTCGCCCTTATCGAGGACATCACAGAACAGGAGCAGCAGCTGCCGGGCGACCTGGCCATGTGGTGCTTCATTCTCGCCGAACTGTTGGCTTTCCTGTTCCTGCTGGGCAGCATGGCCTTTGCCCGTGGGCACTGGAATGACCTATTCAGCGCTGGCGTCGCGACCCTGCATCCCGAGGCCGGGCTGACCAATACCTTGATCCTGCTGACGGGTAGTTACTTCGCGGCAAAAGGCGTAAGGCGCGCCGCGCAGGGTAACCCCCGCGCATTGGTGATCGGCTTTGTATTGGCAGCGCTCTGTGGGCTGGGCTATGTCGGCATCAAGATCAGTGAGTATGCTCTGCTGTTTGGTGATGGCTATAACCTGCGCACCAATACCTTCTATTTCTTTTACTTCTTCACCACCTTCTTCCATATGGCCCACGTACTGATCGGCATGGCCATTCTGCTGGTGGTCGCCCACCGCAGCCACACAGGCCGGTACGCCAACCGCGACAAGGTGCGCATGGCTGGCGAGTCCGCCGCTAGTTACTGGCACATGGTGGATCTGGTCTGGCTGGTATTGTTCCCGCTGCTGTACGTGTTGCCCTGAGGAGACTGTTGATGAAACGCTACGCACTGGAAATCGGTCTTGTCGGCCTGCTCGGCCTCACCCTCGGCGCCTGGCTGATCGGCCACAATGTCAGCGCCAGCTGGGTAGTCGGCTGCGTGCTGGCCATTACCTTCGTCAAGGGACAATGGCTGATCGACGAATTCATGGAATTGCGCCATGCGCCACAATGGCTGCGCTTAGTGATCAGCGGCTGGCTGGTGCTGGTGGTCGGCATGACCGCATTGTTCAACATCTAAGACAGCAGCTCCCTCCGGAGTTGCTGAGCCTCCCGGCAGCGCCGCCCCCCCTGGGAATATCGAGCCCCCTGGGAACGTCGAGCTATCTGGGAACGTCGAGCACCAGCTCGATGAGCATACTGGCCGGCAACCCCGCAAGTACGAGCTGGTGCTCGAACCTCCCAGAACGGTTTCGCCGGGACACTGATCCTCTGGGAGCATCGAGCCCCTGGGAATATCGAAGCCCTTGGGAACGTCGAGCACCAGCTCGATGAGCGTACTGGTCGGCAACCCCGCAAGTACGAGCTGGTGCTCGAACCTCCCAGAACGGTTTCGCCGGGACACTGATCCTCTGGGAGCATCGAGCCCCTGGGAATATCGAAGCCCTTGGGAACGTCGAGCACCAGCTCGATGAGCGTACTGGTCGGCAACCCCGCAGGTACGAGCTGGTGCTCGAACCTCCCAGAACGGTTTCGCCGGGACACTGATCCCTCGGGAGCATCGAGCCCCTGGGAACGTCGAGCACCAGCTCGATGAAACAAGCCCCCCGTAAGCCGGACAGCATCCGGTCGCCTAATGGACGAGCTGGTGCTCGCCCCCCCAGAAGGCTGGTGCTCGTCCCTCCCCCCCCGGAAGCTAGACCTGCACTGGCTTGGCGTTTACAACCTTGCCCTCATCCTTCGCTGCTGCGCCCAGCCAGCTGACCAGTTGCCACAGCCGTGGCGGCATCAGGTCCGAATCCAGGCTGTCGACCAGATTCTTGATCGCCAGCCCCAGATCGGTATCCCCTTCAATCACCAGACGGCGACGGAAGAACAGGGTATCCGGATCTTCCTGACGGCTGGCCAGCAACAGAAACTCCTTCCAGTTGCCGCGGATACAGACATCCACCGGGGAATCCTTGGCCAGACGCAGGCCGATGGCGTCCCGGGTGAGGCTCCAGGCCATGCCCAGATCGCTGACTTCGATGCGCAACCAGCGCCCCTGCAACACGTCAAACTCGCCATCTTCCAGCGGCTCAGCGAACAGGCGTTTCATTGCCTGCTCGATGACCAGTTTCTGCAGACCAAAGGGAACATGCCGGCCCAATGGCAACAACGGACCGCCAGCACGCAGCACCAGATTACCGAAATTCAACATAAGCCCACCTCTTCTACAGTCACCATGCCGGGCTGGCCATGCCAGTAGCCGTTACAGCCATCCAGTGCCAGCGGTGGGTTGCCACCGCGGCGTACGGTATCGAACAGCTGGACGATTTCACCCATATTCTCCGATCGCGGACTCAGCCGCAGGGCATCAATGCCCATCTTCTGCATGCGCGGGTATTCCGCCAGCAGGTTACTGACACCACCGGACATGGTCTGGATACCGTTCAGGGTAAACAGCACCTGGCCTTCCTGGGTGGTCATCGGTATGCCATCGGGGTAGTTCTGGCATATGAAACCACAATCATCCTTGGGCAGGTTTTCCGCCCGGGCAGTGAAGCACCGGGCGGAATATGCCAGCGGCAGATGTCCCCATGCAAATATCTCGATTTCCGGCAGCTCCATACCTGCTTCGCGCGATTGTTCGATCAGCGCAGCCAGCAGGTCGGCAGAGCATTCCACCGGCGGCACCCAACGGCTCATACCCCGGCTGACCAGTTCGTTCAGAGTGAAGGCGTTATAGATGTTCAATGCAGGGCCGCCGACAAACTCGATACCCTGGCTGGCCATGAACTGGACGGCGGCCATATCATTGGCCTCGACCTTGATCTCGCCGTTCTCACACAGGCGTCGCAGACTGGACAGCTCGGAGGCCGCTTCAATCAGCGTCAGGCCAGACAGCACGACCTCGGAACCGCTCGCCCCACGCACTTCCCTGGCCAGACCGATCCAGTCGTCCAGGGATAACGCGCGGCGTTTGGAGCAGACGGTTTCGCCCATGTAGATCACATCCAGCGGCTGCTCAGCCATGTCGGCATAGAAATCCAGGATGTGCTGGCGCTGCCAGTAGAACAGGATCGGACCCAGAGTCAGTTTCATCATCAATCTCCTACTGCCAGGCGCGGTGATAGGCGCCCAGGGTGGTCTGGCTGCCTTCGGAAACACCGCCCAGTGCCTGCTGCCAGGCTGGCTCCACAGTGTATTGCTCCGGACTGGCCTTGTATCTGTCCAGCGCCTGGCGCCAGACGCCGGCCACCTGTTCTACATAAGCCGGACTGCGCTGACGACCTTCGATCTTCACTGCCACCACGCCGATCTCGGCCAGTTGCGGGATCAGCTCGATGGTATTCAGACTGGTTGGCTCTTCCAGCGCATGGAAGCGCTTGCCATGCACCATGAAGCGGCCTTTGCACAGAGTCGGATAACCTGCCGCCTCGTCCGCTTCGTAACGGTCAATCAGCACGTCATTGAGCCGGGACGTCAGCCCATCCTCGTCCTCGCTCCAGCGCACCGCACTGGCTGGCGAGCAGACGCCGCACAGGTTGGGCGATTCGCCCGTAACGTAGGAAGACAGATGGCAACGCCCTTCGGCCATGATGCACAGGCTGCCGAAAGCAAAAACCTCCACCGGTACCGGGCTGGAGGATGCGACCTGGCGTACCTGATTGAGCGACAGCACCCGCGGCAGCACCGTGCGGCGGATACCGTACTGTTCATGGTAGAAGCGCAGTGCCGCAGCATTGGTTGCCGAACCCTGTACCGACAGGTGCAGCGCCAGGTTGGGGTATTTTCTGGCGGTATATGCCAACACACCGGGGTCAGCTGCAATCAGCGCGTCCGCACCCAGGTCAGCGGCGCGATCCACCGCCCGCTGCCAGCGCGACCAGCCATCCGGCAGGGCGTAGGTATTGACGGCAATGAACAGCTGGCGCCGCTCCTTACGGATCAGCTCCAGACCGCTTTCCAGCTGCTTGTCAGTGAAATTAAGGCCGGCAAAATGGCGGGCATTGGTATCGTCACGAAAGCCGGTATAAATGGCGTCAGCACCCTGACGCACCGCGGCCTTGAGAGCAGGCAGGCTGCCTGCGGGACAGACCAGTTGCATGGTAACTCCCTATGATCAACGTCAGTCAGAGACTGTGCGCCGAGTGGCCCCAAAGGTCATTGATCAAGGTCAAGGGGAGAGCGCTATCCGGCGCGGCAGAGCGGGACGAGAAAGAAGGCCGGGGGGGGCACCCCGGCCATCGGGATTGCGTACAGCACACCTATCAACGCCCCGAAGGTCAGCTTTGACGCAGTACATCGGCTGGCGTCAGATAGTCGCTGCTGCTGCCCCGCCGATCCTGGGTGCCATCGATTTCCAGCCGGGCGATGCTGCGCAGATGCACTTCATCCGGGCCGTCGGCGATGCGCAGGCAGCGAGAACTGATCCACAGATCAGCCAGCGGCGTATCCGGCGTCAGGCCCATGGCACCAAACACCTGCATGGCGCGATCCACCACCTTGTTCAACATGCCAGGTACCACCGCCTTGATCATGGCGATCTCCTTGCGGGCACCCTTGGCGCCCTCGTTGTCGATCATCCATGCGGTCTTCAGCACCAGCAGACGGGCCTGTTCAATCTCCATCCGCGAACGGGCGATCCATTCGGAAATGCTGCCGTGTTGATGCAGATAGCGACCAAAGGTCTTGCGCTCCTGGGCACGATCCACCATCAACTCCAGCGCCAATTCAGCCATGCCAATGGCACGCATGCAGTGGTGTACCCGGCCTGGCCCGAGACGCGCCTGGGCCATCATGAAGCCATCGCCCTCGCCTCCCAGCAGATTGCTTGCCGGTACGCGCACGTTACGGAATACCAGCTCACTGTGGCCTTCCGGAGCGATGTGATGCATGACCGGAATATTGCGTACCAACTCCACGCCCGGTGTATCAAAGGGCACGATGACCATGCTCTGCTGACGGCGGCCATCACCCTCCGGGTCGGTCTTGCCCATCACGATCAGGAAAGCGCAATCGGGGTGCGATGCATTGGTGATAAACCATTTCCGCCCGTTGATGACGTACTCGTCGCCTTCCCGGCGGATCAGCGTCTGGATATTGCTCGCATCGGACGAAGCCACATCCGGTTCGGTCATGGCAAAAGCCGAACGGATCTCGCCGTTGAGCAGCGGGTTCAGCCAGCGTTCGCGCTGCTGCTCGGTGGCGAACATGTGCAACAGCTCCATGTTGCCGGTATCCGGTGCGTTGCAATTGAAGACTTCCGATGCCCAGCTGACCCGACCCATGATCTCCGCCAGCGGCGCATATTCAATGTTGCTCAGACCTTGGCCAGGCTCGTCAGCGCGCAACGACGGCAGAAATAGATTCCATAGCCCCTCCTCCTTGGCCAGGGCTTTCAGGTCAGCCATGAAGGATACCGGAAAGGCGCCGGCCGCCACCTCGCGCTGCCACTGCCCCAGCCGCGGAACGATGTGTTGGTCAAGAAAGTCGCGCACCTGCTGGCGCAGCGCTTCGGTTCGAGGGCTATAGGCAAAATCCATGGTCAGCTCCTGAGCAAAGTGAGTACCCGATATTCATGAAACCAACATATGTCGGGCTTACTCTCAAGCCTAGGACTGCGTTAACATTCTGGCTATCTTGTATCAGGGCCTGAATCGATAGTATTCACCGGCCGAATACTAAAATTGATCTGAATCAATTTAAGTGATTCAGGTTGGATTATCCGCCAGCGACCCTCATATAGGTAAAAGCTATCTTGGGTTTAGGCTAAATTTATTTTAAATATACCAACCGCAGCCCTATTATAGGCACTGTTCCCAACCCCAAAGCTCATAAGGAGTCTTCAATGTCCGTTATCAATACCGAAATCAAGCCGTTTACCGCTCAAGCGTTCAAGAATGGCGAGTTCATCACTGTTTCTGACACCGACGTGAAAGGCAAGTGGGCTGTATTCTTCTTCTATCCGGCCGACTTCACCTTCGTTTGCCCGACTGAGCTGGGTGACGTTGCTGACCATTACGAAGAGCTGCAAAAGCTGGGCGTAGAAGTGTACTCCGTATCCACTGATACCCACTTCACCCACAAAGCATGGCACGACAGCTCAGAGACCATCGGCAAGATCAAGTACACCATGATCGGCGACCCGACCATGCAGATCAGCCGCAACTTTGAAATCCTGCGTGAAGCTGAAGGTCTGGCTAACCGCGGTACCTTCATCGTTGACCCTGAAGGTATGATCCAGGCTGTAGAGATCACCGCTGAAGGTATCGGCCGTAACGCTGCTGACCTGCTGCGCAAGATCAAAGCTGCCCAGTATGTTGCTACCCACCCAGGTGAAGTTTGCCCGGCCAAGTGGGAAGAAGGCGAAGCCACTCTGGCTCCTTCGCTGGATCTGGTCGGCAAGATCTAAGACCGTGTACAGAACCCAGCCCGCTGCGGCGCTCTGCGTCCAGTCGGCGGGCTGGGTTTTTTATATCCAGCATTTACCCAATCCACCCATTTTCCACAGGACACGCACACTATGTTGGACGCCAACCTCAAGAAGCAACTGGACACGTACCTGCAGAACATCGTCAAGCCGATCGAAATCAGCGTGTCCGCAGACGACAGCCCCAAGGGCAAAGAATTACATGAGCTCGCGGTCGAAATTTCCGAAATGTCGAGCAAGATCGGACTGGTTGCCGTAGAAAACCAGCGTACCCCGAGCATGGCTATCGCCGAAGCAGGCCAGAGCCCACGCGTACGTTTTGCCGGCATTCCGATGGGCCATGAGTTCACTTCTCTGGTTCTGGCTCTGCTGCAGGCTGGCGGTCATCCCTCCAAGGCTGACCCCGCTCTGCTGGAACAGATCCGCAACCTGGAAGGCAAGTTCCACTTTGAGACCTATATCTCCCTGTCCTGCCAGAACTGCCCGGACGTGGTACAGGCATTGAACCTGATGTCCACGCTGAACCCGAACATCACCCACGTGATGATCGACGGTGCGCTGTTCAAGGATGAGGTCGAGAGCCGCCAGATCATGGCTGTGCCCACCGTGTTCCTGAATGGTGAACACTTCGGTCAGGGCCGCATGACACTGTCCGAGATCGTCAACAAGGTCGATAGCGGCGCCGCCGAGCGCAAGGCGGCAGAACTGAATGACAAGGCCCCCTACGAAGTACTGATCGTAGGCGGTGGCCCAGCCGGTGCCGCATCAGCCATCTACTCTGCTCGTAAGGGCATACGTACCGGCCTGGTCGCTGAGCGTTTCGGCGGCCAGGTAATGGATACCGTTGGCATCGAGAACTTCATCTCCGTGCCCTACACCGAAGGCCCGAAACTGGTCGGCAGTATGGAGCAGCACGTCAAGGAATATGACGTGGATGTGATCACCGAGCAGACCGCAGCCAAACTGACCAGTAATGGTCTGGTTGAAATTGTGCTGGCCAGTGGCGCGACCCTGCGCAGCAAATTAGTGATCCTGGCTACCGGCGCGCGCTGGAGAGAAATGAATGTGCCCGGCGAGCAGGAATACCGCGGCAAGGGCGTAGCCTACTGCCCGCACTGCGACGGCCCGCTGTTCAAGGGCAAGCGTGTTGCGGTAATTGGCGGTGGCAACTCCGGCATCGAGGCAGCCATCGACCTGGCCGGCATCGTTGAACATGTGACCGTGCTTGAGTTCGGCGACACCCTGCGGGCTGATGAGGTTCTGCAGCGCAAGGCGCGCTCCATGCCGAACGTGAAAATCATCATGAACGCAGCCACCAGCGAAGTACGTGGCGACGGCAACAAGGTCGTGGGCCTGACCTACAACGACCGGGTAAGTGGTGAAACCCATCAGGTTGATGTGGCCGGTATCTTTGTCCAGATCGGTCTGGTGCCCAATACCGACTGGCTGAAGGACAGTGAGGTCAAGCTGACCCGATTCGGCGAGATTGAAATCGACGCTCGCGGTGCCACCTCAGTGCCCGGCGTATTCGCTGCTGGCGACGTCACCACGGTGCCGTTCAAGCAGATCGTGATCTCCATGGGTTCAGGGGCCACGGCATCGCTGGCGGCCTTTGATTACCTGATCCGCACCTCGGACACCACCGAGGAGGTCAAGGAAACGGCAAGCGCCTGATTCCTGACCGGATGTAAACAGCAACCGCATCCCTGGATGCGGTTGTTGCGTTAGGCACGGAGAACCTACTTGCGTCCAGTCAGCGATCCCAACAGGCCTCGAGCCAGTTCCCGCCCGATCTGCCGCGCCAGGGTCTGAACCGCAGAGCGCACCGTGGTATTGATCACCCCATCGGTAAAACTCTTTTCCTGAGCACCCTTGCGACCGGTACGGGAAGATGCCTTGTTCGTCTGCTCCTGTTCCTGCTCTGCCTGCGCCTGCTTGGCGGCCTGCTCTGCACGCTGGGCCAGGATCTCATAAGCGGACTCCCGATCAATACCTCGCTCGTAACGACCAGCCAGCGGTGAGGCCTGAAACAATGCCGTACGCTCAGCTTCACTCAATATCCCAATGCGTGAGCGCGGCGGAGCCATCAGGGTACGCTCGACCACCGAGGGCCGGCCCTTCTCATCCAGCACGCTGACCAATGCTTCACCAACCGCCAGTTCGGTCAGCACCTCTCGGGTATCAAAGGCCGGATTGCTGCGGAAGCCATCAGCCACCGCTCTGAGTGCCTTCTGCTCCTTGGGAGTGTAGGCGCGCAAGGCGTGTTGAATGCGCAAACCCAGCTGAGCCAATACCGCATCGGGGACATCGCTCGGCGATTGGGTCACCAGAAACACACCCACCCCTTTGGAACGGATCAGCCGCACCACCTGCTCAATCCGCTCATGCAATACTTTCGGCGTACGATCAAACAGCAGGTGCGCCTCGTCGAAAAAGAGCACCAGCCGAGGCTTGTCCGCATCGCCCTGCTCCGGTAACTGTTCATATAGTTCGGATAACAGCCATAACAGAAAGCTGGCATACACCCGAGGTGATTCCTGGATCAGCTTGCCTGCTTCCAGCAGATGGATATGCGCCCGACCGAACAGGTCACGCTGCATCAGATCCGCCAATTGCAGTGCCGGCTCGCCGAACAGGCGTTCGGCGCCCTGCTGCTGCAGAATCACCAGACGCCGTTGAATGGCCTGAATACTGGCGGTGGACGTCCCCGCGCTGACGCTGTTCAATTCCTGCGGATGGCGTAGCAGCCAAGCCATCAACGCGTTCAGATCCTTCATGTCCAACAGCAACAGGCCCTGCTGGTCAGCCCAGGCGAAGATGCTATAGAGCGCCGCCAGTTGATTGTCATTCAGATCCAGCAGACTGGCCAACAGCAACGGGCCCATTTCGCTGATAGTGGTGCGTAGCGGGTGGCCACGGTCGCTGAAAATATCCCAGAACACCACAGGTACCGAGGCCGGCTGCCATTCCAGTCCCGGCATCTGCGCCAACCGCTCCTCTATCGCAGGGGACGCTGCCGCTGCCATGGCGACACCGGACAGGTCACCCTTGATGTCAGCAGCAAATACCGGCACACCGGCGTTGGCAAAGCCCTCCGCCAATACCTGGAGCGTGACCGTCTTGCCGGTACCGGTGGCACCGGCAATCAAGCCGTGCCGATTACACATGCGCAGCGGCTGGGCAATCAGCCGTCCGTCGCTACCGCCCAACTGCAAAAATGGACTCATGCCTGAGCTTCCCTGTTGTGCGCCAGTGGCTGACGCTGACTCAACGTCGCTTCGGGGCGCCATGATCGTTATAGGTTTTCAACGCCTGCAGAATATCCCGGCGGCTTATCTGCCCGACCAGCCGACCTTCTTCTATCACCGGCAGACGACGCCGCGCCCGTGCCACGAAATGCTCTGCCGCCTTGAGAATATCAGCGTCAGCCTCAATGGTTTCAACGACGCTGCTCATCAGCGACGCCACGGTGCCACAGCTTTCTTCAAAGTAAGCGCCGCTCAGAATGCCCTGCAAGCAGTCGCTTTCTGATAACACGCCAACCAGTTTACCCCGGGCATCGACAACAGGAGCCCCGGAAATACGGTGCTCCAGCAAAATATCAATAGCCTTGAACAGGTGGGTATCGGGAGTCAGGGTGACTGCCTCCCTATCCATGTAGTCGCGCACTTTGATTGACCTGAACATACCGCGTCGCTCCCCTGAATTACCAACCGGGTAGGCATACCGCTCTGTATAATTTAGCCAAACACCACGGTCTTGTTATCGTGAACCAGAACCCTGTCTTCCAAGTGATAGCGCAATCCGCGGGAAAGCACCATTTTTTCCACGTCCTTACCGAGCCGTACCATGTCTTCGGCATTATCCCGATGACTGATACGAACAACGTCCTGTTCAATAATCGGGCCGGCATCCAACTCTTCGGTAACATAATGACAAGTCGCACCGATCAATTTCACGCCACGGATCGCGGCCTGATGATACGGACGAGCACCGACAAAAGATGGCAGGAAACTATGATGGATATTGATTACCCGGCCAGCATATTGTTCACATAAGCTGCTCGGCAAGATCTGCATATAACGCGCCAGCACAATACAGTCAGCTTGTTGCTCCTGAACCAATCGGGTTACTTCATCAAATGCAGACGTCTTGTCTTTTGCATCAACGGGTACGTGATGAAAAGGAATACCGTGCCATTCCACCATGCTGCGCAAGTCGTCATGATTGGAAATGACGCTGGTTATTTCACAATCCAGTTCGCCGCTATGAAAACGGTGCAGCAGATCAGCCAGACAGTGCGACTCACGGCTGGCCATCAAAACCACCTTCTTGCGCTGTGCCGAATCACTTACACGCCATTCCATGCCAAACTCATTGGCGATAGGTGCAAATACGGTACGCAGACCATCCGCATCAAAGGGTAGCGAATCAGCCCGGATTTCATGGCGCATAAAAAACCAACCGGACAGATTATCCGAATGGTGACTGGCTTCGGTAATCCAGCCGTTATAGGTTGCCAGCAGATTACTGACCTTGGACACAATCCCCACGCGGTCGGGGCAAGCAATTACCAGGCGAAAGGTACGCATCAAATCAACTCCAGAGGTGCGTGGTGTTTCTGTGAAGGCTCGTCGTCTTCCTGCGAGCCAGAGGCAGTTCGAAAGCTGCACATTCTACTCTGACCGCAGGAAAATTTCAGCAGCAACGCCCGTAACAGTCGGCAGCAAACTGTGTAATTCCAGTTGCGTTTCGTTACTTAACTTCCTTGCGCAAGTATAGAAACATAAACTATTATTAACGCCACCATTCAAACACCATTTAACGAGGGAAGTTACCATGTCCATGTTGCAGCAATATCGACAGATTGAAGATACCATCCGCGACCTGACCGAAAAACTGAAGTCCCTTTCCAATGATGAAAAACTGAAGAAAGAAATTGAATTCGAAAAGAAGCTGACCGCGTTGATGGAACAATATGGCAAGAACACGCGCGACGTCATCGCCATCCTGGATCCAGATAACAAACTGACAGCTGCGGGAAAATCTGCTACCGCACCCGTTAAACGCGCCCGCCGCGTGAAGCGTTATAAGAACCCAAACGACGGTAACGTGATTGAAACCAAAGGCGGAAATCACAAGACGCTGAAAGCATGGAAAGAAAAGTACGGTGCGGAAACAGTAGAAAGCTGGGCTACCATTCTGGATTAAGCCTGCGCTTCAACTAATTGAATGAATACAAAAAGCCCCAGCAATATGTCTGGGGCTTTTTATTTAATCAGCTGCCATCTTCAATTTCACAGCCAACGTCTGAGCATACAACTCCCATTGCCGCAGCAGCGTTTGCTGCTGCCCATCCGCATCCGCCAACAACAGCCGTATCTGCTGAGTAAAATCGGCTAGGGTTATGGATGCACCAGCAATCTCCCCGCCCAACTTCTGCTTACAGAATGCCAGCCACTCGGCCATCTCAGCTGCATTGAGCGCATCCGGAAAATTACGCGCACGGTAACGCTTGAGCATATCCGCCAGACGCTGATCTTCCAGCGGCCAGCGCGCCAGCGTCAGGCTGGCGCCTTCCGCCTGGCGAATATCAGCGAGCAATCGACGATCACGATCCGAAGTAAATCCATCATAAAGCAGCGTCTCGGCATCCGGCTCCTGACCCGGTTCCAGCGGGCGATCCTGTTCTGCGTAAATAGCCGTCAACCGGGCCTGCCCCGCGACCCGCCATTCAGCAAGCTGCCTGGCCCGCTCCAGCAACAGCGGCATATCCAGTTGCAACCGTTCAATATCCTGCGGACGCAACACCTTCGCCTCTGCCAGTACCGGGCATTTATTGATATGCACCAGCTTCAAGCCAGGCCGCAGCTCGCCAGGCTGCAGATCCTCGGTACGGGTGTACAGGCGCTCTCTCAACTGCGTGCTGGTCAAATCCTGCAACATGCTCGGATCCACTGCCAGATCCCAGACAATCACGGCATTACGGTTTCGTGGATGCCAACCCAGCGGCAGCACCAGGGCCAACCCACTGCGCTCGCGTCCAAAACGTCCGGAAACATGCACCAGCGGTAGCGGGTTCTGCAAATCAATCAGTGCGCTGACCTTGTGTTTGCTGCGCAGTTGATAAAGGTAGTCGTACAGTCGCGGCTGAGCCTGCTTCAGCAGTCGAGCCATGGCGATGGTGGCGCGCACATCAGCCAAGGCATCATGAGCCTGACCATGGTCGATACCGTTGGCCGCCGTCAGCAGTTCCAGTCGCAGACTGACGTGACCATCCTGCCGCGGCCATTCAATACCATCGGGACGCAAGGCGTGGGCCGTACGCAGCGCATCAAGCAGATCCCAGCGGCTATTACCGCCTTGCCATTCACGGGCGTAGGGGTCGAAGTAATTGCGATAGAGTGAGAAGCGCGTCATTTCATCGTCGTAGCGCAGACTGTTGTAACCCGCGGTACAGGTGCCGGGCACTGACATCTGCTCATGCAACAGGTGCATGAACTGCGCCTCTGGCAGCCCCCGCTGCATGCGCGCCGGATCAATTCCGGTGATCAGACAGGCCATGGGGTGGGGCAAGACATCTTCTGCGATACGGCAATCAATACATAACGGCTCGCCGATCTCCTGCAACTGTTCATCGGTGCGCACCCCCGCCACTTGCAGTGGACGATCACGCCGCGGGTCTATACCCGTCGCCTCGAAGTCATACCAGAAAATACTATTAGCCATCGGAGCCTCCCTCGCTTGCCGTATCGCGGGGCAGAGTAACCCAGCACGCTTCTGACTACATCAGACATCCACCTGATGCACAAAAGTAAAATAGCGCTTAAGCGCAATCGACAAGCCGGCAAAAATCGGTTGATTGGCAGAAACACTGAAGTCGACATCGAAATGACCCGGCGTCAGATCAGGACGACACCAGCGGCTGATAGCCCGGAACGGCACAATGGTTTCACCATCACCATCCAGCTGCGGCAGGTGCAGCTGCAATTCATACTCTTCAACGAGCATCACCGGATGCGGACTGATCAACATGAAGCCATGGCAGGAGATATCTCCCATGCTGCCCATGAACTGACCGGAGTAGCTGTTATAGACGTTCAGATAGGCGTTCAGTTGATGGCGAGCGATACCCCGCTTGAAGTACTCGGAAATATCGTTGGTTTTGCCATGGGAAACCATGCCAGACATCAGGACTCTCCTGTACCAGATAGTAAGTATGGATGGATGGACTATCGAGGGGGCGGCATGACGTTCGACGCGGGGTCGGCTCGGTCCCTGAACACGAGCGTTCAGGATAGACCAGCGAATTTCACAGTCCAACCGCTATCTGACAGAATGCCATCATGCCGATACGCTTTTAATGTGTATTCAGCGCCATCGCAACAATAATGCATTACCCTGTAACGCATGACCCACAACCATGCACAACAAGGGGTAACAATGAATATCCAGCACATCATGGTGATCATCGATCCAACCAGCGAAACCGATCAACCCTGTCTGCGACGCGCGGAGCAGCTGGCCAGACACTATCCACAGGCCCAATTTACGCTCTTTCTGTGTGACTACATTCCAGCTCTGGATGGCGGCCTGCTATTTAATAATGAGCTATTGAAGGATGCACGTAATACCTTTCTCGGACACCGGGAGGAGTACCTCGATAGCCTGGCTCAGAACCTGCGCGCCAGCGGACACACCGTGAATACCTCAGCGGTATGGGGCAAGCGCTTTGAACGGCATATTCTCAAGGCCATCCAGGAGCAGCAGCCCGATGTGGTGCTCAAGACCGGACAACGCCACAGCCTGTTGAAGCGCCTGGTGCTGAGTAACAGCGACTGGTTCCTGATCCGTTATTGCCCGACGCCATTATGGCTGGTTAAACAGCCCGATGCGGTTCTGCAGAACATCTGCGCCAGCGTGGATCCCCTGCATGAATCGGATAAGCCCGCCGCATTGGATCGCAAGATTCTGGCGACAGCCCGGACATTGGCTGACGCAACAGGCGCCAAAGCGCAGGCCATTCACTGCTACAACCCCCTGCCCCAGACGCTGGCCTTTGACAGCGGTCTGGTAGCGGATTACGACGGCTATGCCGCGCAGGTACATCAGCACCATGCCGATGCGTTTGGCGAGTTCGCCAAGGCCAATGATCTGCCGGTCGACCAGAGACATCTGCTGAGGGGATATCCAGAACAGAGCATTCCCGAATTCGTTGAACAGAATGGAGTGAATCTGCTGGTATTGGGCGCCATCTCCCGTTCGCGGATTGAAAATGCGCTGATCGGGCATACTGCAGAGCGCCTGCTGGAAGATGTACCCTGCGATATGCTGGTCATCAAGCCGGATGGGTTTGTCGATCCCTCACGCCCGGCCTGATGTACTTCGATTATTTATCCTTCGGCACAAACTGCTGACACAGGCGGGTGATGGCATCCCAATCACCCGCCTGCACCAACTGCGGCGGCACCATCCAACTGCCACCAACCGCTACCACATTCTCCATCGCCAGATAATCAGGCATTTTTTGCGGTGTAATGCCACCAGTCGGGCAGAAGCGAACATCATGAAACGGCCCGGCCAATGCCTTGAGCAATGCCACTCCGCCGCATATCTCCGCCGGGAAGAGTTTGAAACACCGATAGCCCAACCGATAACCCTGCATGATCTCCGAGGCGGTAGTCACCCCCGGCAGCAGCGGCACAGGACTATCCAGCCCCAGTGCCAACAGCTCATCGGTACAACCCGGGCTGACAATGAACCTGGCGCCAGCATCCAGCACCGACTGGAATTGCCGGCCATCCAGCACGGTGCCGGCACCTACACAGATGTCCGGACGCTGCTCGGCCAGCACCCGTATCGCGCCCAGTCCCAAAGGTGTGCGCAGGGTCACCTCGAGATTGGTAATACCCCCGGCAGCCAACGCATCCGCCAACGGCAGGATATCCGTCTCGCGCTGGATACTCAGTACCGGCAGGACGCGCTGTTGATCAAAGATACTGCTCAGCCTGCTGCTGTTTTCTGCCAATCTCATTCACTTTCCTGCTTCTTGTCGGGGCTATAAAAAATATCCATCGGCGCACTGAGGAAAGCCTCAATCGGCATGGCCAAGGCGTTTTTTGACGCCAATGCTTCATGCAGCACCTGTCGTTTGTTCTCGCCGGTAATGACGAGTAGTTTGCTCCCTGCGCTCTGGATTGCACGAGCGGTCATGCTCAAGCGCGCCAAACGTTCGCCGTCCGCCGGTACTGCCACACAGAGCGGACTGGCCTGCGGTGACAGGTACTCAGCCAGTCCAGGCATATGGGGAAACAGGGAGGCAGTGTGTCCGTCATCACCCATACCCAATACCACCACATCCAGCGGCAGAAGCGGCTCCAACATCTGCTGTGCCGCTTCGGCATCGGCTTCCAGACTCTCACCGCGATACAGCCGCAACCACCGGGCCTGTTGCAACACGCCGGGTATGCAGCGCCTGATCAGTCCGGCATTGCTTTGTGCGTCATCGGCGGGCACCCAGCGCTCATCCACCAGGGTAATGGTTACCTTATCCCAGGCCAGATCCGACTGTTCGAGTTGACGCAGGAATAGCTCCGGGCCCCGCCCGCCAGACAGCGCCAGACTGGCTTTGCCACGCCGGTCGATGGCCCACTGCAGTGCTTCAACAATATGCTCGGCCACCGCAACCGCCTGCGCCTGCGGTGAGGGATCGCTTCGCCAGTTCAATCCGCGGGTTTGACTATCTGCTTCGCTCATGCCTCGCCTCCGTCAGCTTGTTTCAGACTGTCAGTAAAGCAACTGGCGCCCTGTTCTGCTGAACTGGCTTGCTGGCGGGCGAAGGCAAATAGCTCCCGGCCCCACCCCCGCCGTACCGGTTCCGGCGCGACAGCAGCCGTGCGCGCCTGCCATTCCACAGCCTCGACCTGCACCTGCAGGGTGCCAGCCTGAGCATCCAGAATCAGCCAATCGCCGTCGCGCAGATAGGCCAGCGGCCCGCCTGCATCAGCTTCGGGGCTCAGGTGAATAACCGCAGGCACTTTACCCGATGCACCGGACATACGCCCGTCTGTCACCAGAGCCACCTGTAAACCTCTATCCTGCAGAACGCCCAGATAGGGGGTCAGCTTGTGCAGCTCCGGCATACCATTGGCCGCCGGCCCCTGAAAACGTACCACGGCGATCAGGTCACCATGGAATTCATTACTCTCGAAGGCCTGAACGAATGCCTGCTGACTATCGAATACCCGGCAGGGCGCTGCCACCTGCCAATGACTGGAGTCGACCGCCGATACCTTGATTACCCCGCGGCCCAGATCTCCCTCGATCACACGCAAGCCACCGTCGGCGCGGAATGGACGCTCCCACCCCCGCAGAATGTTTTCATCCAGGCTGGCGGTCGGGCCCTCGCGCCAGATCAGTCGCCCCTGTTCCAACACCGGCTCCCGGGTGTATTGGCGCAGGCCGGGGCCGATAATGGTGTTCACGTCCTCATGCAGCAGACCGGCATCCAGCAGCTGGGCGAACAGATAGGCGCTACCACCCGCTGCCTGAAAATGGTTCACATCAGCCTGACCATTCGGGTAGATACGCGCCAGCGTCGGCACGACTTCGGACAACAGCCCCATATCATCCCAGTTCAGCTGCAGACCAGCGCATTGCCCAATGGCCACCAGATGCAGGGTCAGGTTGGTCGACCCGCCGGTGGCCAGCAGCATCACCAGAGCGTTGACCAGCGCACGTTCATCGAGGATGGAAGCCATGCTGCCCTGCTCGGAACGGGCGAGGCGAGCGGCCTGCTCAGCGGCGGCCACCGTCAGGGCATCGCGCAGAGGTGTATTGGGGTTGATAAAGGACGCGCCGGGTAACTGCAGCCCCATGGCCTCCAATAGCATCTGGTTGGTATTGGCAGTGCCGTAAAAGGTGCAGGTGCCTGGCGCATGATAGGCGCTGCTCTCCGCATCCAGCAGCTCTTCACGACTGGCCAGCCCTTCGGCGTAGCGCTGGCGCACCTCGGCCTTGGCGCTGTTGGACAGCCCTGACGGCATCGGCCCGGCCGGTACAAAGAGTACTGGCAGATGCCCGAAACGCAGCGCCCCCATGAGCAAACCCGGCACTATCTTGTCGCAGATACCCAGGCACAAGGCTGCATCGAACATGTTGTGGGATAGCGCAATCGCGGTACCCATGGCGATCACATCACGGCTGACCAGCGAGAGTTCCATACCCGGCTCACCCTGGGTAATGCCGTCGCACATGGCCGGCACGCCGCCAGCCACCTGCCCGGTCGCGCCAATCGCCCGTAGCGCCTCACGAATCTGTTGCGGAAAGCCCTCATAGGGCTGGTGGGCCGATAACATGTCGTTGTACGCACTGACGATGCCGACATTGACCTCATCGGGTAGGCGCAGGCGCTGTTTATCACCAGCGGAGCAGCCGGCCATGCCATGGGCGAAATTGCTGCATGAGAGATCACGCCGGCCCCGTGGGCGCGCTGAGGCCTCCGCCATCTGCTGCAGATAGGCGGCACGGGATGCTCGACTCCGCTGGCGCAATCGTTCGGTTACCTCAATGACCCGGGGGTGCATGCACGTTCTCCTGTGAGCCAAACCCACCTATTGGCTTCTGCCTGTCATAAGTAGCGGGTATCATCTATTGTAAGCCATCGAAATATCACTGAAGGGGAAACACCCAATATGACCCTGCGTCGTACCAAGATTGTCGCCACCCTCGGGCCTGCCAGCAGCACCCCCGAACGCATCGAAGCAATGATCAACGCCGGCATGAACGTTGCCCGGCTGAACTTCTCCCATGGCACCCATGATGAACACCGTGAGCGGGCACGACTGGTGCGCGAGATTGCCGCCAGACTGGATGTCCATGTAGCGCTGCTTGGTGACCTGCAAGGCCCCAAAATCCGTATTGCGCGCTTCAAGGACGGCAAGATCCATCTCAACGTAGGCGACACCTTCCGTCTCTCCACCACCCATTCGCTGAATGACGGCAATCAGCAGGTGGTAGGTATTGATTATCCCGCGCTGGTGACTGACTGCCGGGCTGGCGATGAGCTGTTGCTCGATGATGGTCGCATTGTATTGCGCATTGACGCCATTGCCGATGGCGAGGCCAGGTGTACCGTGACCGCTGGTGGCGTGCTGTCCAACCACAAGGGCATCAATCGCCGGGGCGGAGGGCTGTCGGCCAACGCCCTGACCGAAAAGGATCATGCCGATATCGTCCTGGCCGCCGAACTGGAGATGGAATACGTCGCCGTTTCCTTCCCCCGTGATGCCAAGGACATGGATCAGGCCCGCAAGCTGCTGCAGGACGCCGGATCCCAGGCCTGGCTGGTAGCCAAGATCGAACGCGCTGAAGCAGTAGCCGATGAGGCTGCGCTGGATGGGCTGATTGATGCCAGCGACGCGGTAATGGTGGCCCGGGGCGACCTGGGTGTGGAAATTGGCGATGCCGAGCTGGTCGGGATTCAGAAGACCATCATCAACCGCTCCCGCCGCAAGAACAAGGCGGTGATCACCGCCACCCAGATGATGGAGTCGATGATCAGCAGTCCGCTGCCGACCCGCGCTGAAGTCTCTGACGTTGCCAACGCGGCGCTGGATTATACCGATGCCGTCATGCTGTCCGGTGAATCCGCAGCGGGTGACTTCCCGGTGGAAGCCGTCGCCGCCATGCACCGGGTTTGCCTGGGCGCAGAAAAGCATCCGACCAGTCAGCAATCAGGCCACCGCCTGCACATGCCCTTCGGCCGCTGCGATGAAACCATCGCCCTCTCGGCCATGTATGCAGCGAATCACTTCCCCGGCGTCACCGCCGTGATCTCCCTGACCGAAAGCGGTTACACACCCATGGTCATGTCGCGTATCCGCTCGCCTCTGCCGATCTTTGCGTTGTCGCCAAACCGCCAGACGCTGGGCCGCGTTGCGCTGATGCGCGGAGTCCACAGCATTGCCTTCAACCCCGCCGACCTGCCCTCTGCCGATGTCAACCAGCGTGCCATCGAGGCGCTGGTGACCCGCGGTCACGTCAAGGCGGGTGACTGGGTCATCATCACCAAGGGCGACGTGTATAACTCCCGCGGCGGCACCAACTCGATGAAGCTGCTGCAGGTTGGTGAACAGCTGATCTGATAACCCCAGATTGGCAGTGAGTGCCTGCGTTTCTGTGCCAGCCTCAGCATTGGGACGCCCCTGCTACGACAGAAGCTCTTGGTCGCTGACGGTTGTACTTCCAGCGGCCTGCGGAATTTATTGGTGGCCTGGGGACAGGGCTGTGCCGACCGTCGGTTTTCAGGGATGAAAACCACGAGCTCACATGGAAGTACTTGCAGCGTGTCGGCACGGCCCTGCACCCAGAACAGCCTGGCACTGACTCGCAACAAGAAGAGCTCTCGATCAGCGATGGGCCACATCGAGTAGGGTGAGGCGTCGCCGCCTCATCCCTCTCACAGAACCGTACGTAC